>JAFADX010000391.1 GCA_023424475.1 Pseudomonadota bacterium | reverse complement strand
AACCGGCCCAGACCGCGGCCCCCGCCATGCCGGCCGCACCCGCCGGCCAGCAACCGGGCGTCGGCGAACGCGCCGGCGCCGCCATCGACCGTGCCGCGGAGGAAACCGGCCAGGCGCTGGGCCGCGCCGCCGAGAGCACCGGCAGCGCCCTCGGCCGCGCGATGCGCTGGACCGGGGACCAGATGCAGGATGCCGGGCGCTGGACCGCCCGGCAGGGTGAGCGCGTGACAGGCCAGCCCGGCCAGCCGGCGCGACCCGCCCAGCCCGCGCAACCCACGCGCTGAGGCAGCCGGCGTCACGCCGGAACGTCCGGCTGCGAGGCCCGCACGACCGGCATCGAAGCCCCACGGAACCCGCGTCGCGCCCTCGGAGGCTGTTCGGGCACGCGCCACGCGGCGCGTTTCGGCGAGCAGCACCGGCTCCACCGGCCACCCAGCGACAGTGTCGAGGCGCGGCCGCTGCCGGCGTCTCCGAACGGATGCCCATGCCAGGCGCCCGCAGGTTTCACCTTCGTGCCCCTCATGCGCCGGGCGGGGCCACGGGCGGGATCTTCGTCCGCCGGGTGTCAGGCGGGATGCAGGTGCGTCGTCGGCAGGCCCACGGCCTCGGCCACCAGCGTCCGGTGGCACTGCCGCGGATCGTCCTCGAGGCAGAGCAGGCAGACCCGCTGGCGCCGCGCGAGGTCCGAGAGGTTGGCCAGCGCCGCCTGCGCCTCGGTCCCGGCGAGATGCGCGGCGAAGATCCGCCGCATGACCTCGGGCCGCCCCGACCGCACCGCCTGGCGCCCTTCGGCCGGCGTGCCGAGGGCGCGCAGGTGCAGGTAGCCGATCCCGGCTTCCTCCAGGGCCGCCGACAGCGCGCCCTTCGCGAAGCCCGGCTTGCGGCTGTTCGCGAGCGCCCGCACATCCACCAGCGTCCGCACCCCCGCGCCGCGCAGCGCCGCCAGCAGGCTGGCCGGCGTCGCGCGCTCGTAGCCGATCGTCAGGATGTCTCCCGCACCGCTCACTTGATGGTCGAGGCGTGGGCGGCGAGGCAGGCAACGTCGAGGATCTGGTTCACCCCGGCCTGCATCGGCACGATCTGCGCCGAATGCGACAGGCCGGTGAGCAGCGGCCCGATCACCGTCGCGCTGGTCAGCCGCGGCACCGACCGCGTCAGGATATGTGCGGCGTGCAGGCCCGGCATGATCAGGATGTTCGCCGGCCCGGTCAGGCGCGAGAAGGGATAGAGCGAGGCCCGCAGCCCCGGGTCGAGCGCGACGTCCGCCGCCATCTCCCCGTCGAACTCGAAATCCGCGCCCTTTTCCGTCAGCAGCTTCACCGCGTCGCGGATGCTGCCGGGGATGGTCCCGCGCGGGTCGCCGAAGGTGGAGAAGGACAGGAAGGCCACGCGCGGCTCCAGCCCCAGCCGCCGCGCCGCGGCGGCGGACCCCCGCGCGATGCCGGCCAGCGTCTCCGCATCCGGCCGCTCGTGCACGGCGGTATCGGCCACCAGCACCGTGCCGGCGCGGCGGGAGACGATGATCGACAGCCCGAAGACGACGCGCCCCGGCACCGGGTCGATCGCCATGGAGATGCCCTCCATCGCCACCGAGTAGGACCGCGTGGTGCCGGTCACGATCGCATCCGCGTCGCCGGTCGCCACCATGCAGGCGGCGAAGACGTTGCGGTCCTGGTTCACCAGGCGCTGGCAGTCGCGGAACAGGAAGCCCTCGCGCTGGCGCCTGCCGTAGAGGAACTCCGCGTAGCGCCGGTTGGAATCCGACAGCCGCGCGTTGTGGATCTCGATCCCCTCCGGCAGCGGGACGCCAAGCGCGGCCGTGATCGCGTTGATCCGCTCCTCCCGGCCGACCAGCACGGGCGTGCCGTAGCCGGCATTGCGGAAGGCGATGGCGGCGCGGATCACCTTCTCCTCCTCGCCCTCGGCGAAGACGACGCGCTTCTGGTTCTGGCGCACCGATTCCGCGATCGCCTCCAGCGCGCCGACGGTGGCGTCGAGCCGGTTGGCGAGGTCGCGCGCATAGCGCTGCAGGTCCATGAGCGGCCGCCGCGCCACGCCGCTGTCCATCGCCGCCCTGGCGACGGCCGGCGAGACGCGGGAGATCAGCCGCGGGTCGAAGGCGTTGGGGATGATGTATTCGGGCCCGAAGCGCAGGGCCTTGCCGGCGCCCGCGCCCGCCACTTCCTCGGGCACGTCCTCCCGCGCCAGCATCGCCAGCGCCTCGGCGGCGGCGATCTTCATGGTGTCGTTGATGGTGGAGGCCCGGACGTCGAGCGCGCCGCGGAAGATGAAGGGGAAGCCGAGGACGTTGTTGACCTGGTTCGGATAGTCCGACCGCCCCGTGGCGATGATGCAGTCGGGCCGCGCCGCGCGCGCCTCGTCCGGCGTGATCTCGGGGTCCGGATTGGCCATGGCGAAGATGATCGGCTTCGGCGCCATGGCGCGGACCATCTCCTGCGTCAGCGCGCCCTTGGCCGAAAGGCCGAAGAAGACATCGGCGCCCTCCAGCGCCTGGGCCAGCGTGCGGGCGGACGTCGCGACCGCGTGGCCCGACTTCCACTGGTTCATCCGTTCCGTGCGGCCGCGGTAGATGACGCCCTTGGTGTCGCAGAGCGTCACGTTCTCGGGCCGCATGCCCATCGCCTTGACCAGCTCCGCGCAGGCGATCGAGGCCGCGCCCGCCCCGTTGATGACGAGCCGCGTCGTCGCGATGTCGCGCCCGGTCAGGTGCAGCGCGTTGATCAGCCCCGCCGCGGCGACGATCGCCGTGCCGTGCTGGTCGTCGTGGAAGACCGGGATGTCCATCAGCTCGCGCAGGCGCTGCTCGATGACGAAGCATTCCGGCGCCTTGATGTCCTCGAGGTTGATGCCCCCGAAGGACGGCCCGAGGTAGCGCACCGAGTTGACGAAGGCGTCCACGTCCTCGGTGTCCAGGCACAGGTCGATGCCGTCCACGTCCGCGAAGCGCTTGAAGAGGGCGACCTTGCCTTCCATCACCGGCTTCGACGCCAGCGCGCCGAGGTTGCCGAGGCCGAGCACCGCCGTCCCGTTCGAGATGACGGCGACGAAGTTCCCCTTCGCCGTGTAGTCGTAGGCGAGCTTCGGGTCGCGGTGGATGTGCAGGCACGGCTCCGCGACGCCCGGCGAATAGGCGAGGCTGAGGTCGCGCGCCGTGATCAGCGGCTTGGTCAGGCGGATCTCGAGCTTGCCGGCCCGGCCCTCCGCGTGCAGGGCCAGCGCCTCCTCGGCCGTCACGCGGGCGGTGCGCGTATCCTCGGTGGGCAGGTGCTCCGCGTCGTCCATGGGTCTTGTCCGTTCCGGCTCAGCGTCGTTGGTCGGCCGTATTGTGCAGCCCCGGCCCGGGCGCGGCGACCCCCCGGCTTCGCAGGCGCAGTAGGCTTTGCGCAGTTAACCTCATGCCCTGCGCAAAGCCTGCCCGGCGGCGCGTCAGGCGCGCCGCACGCCCCAGGGGTAGGGCGCCGATCCCTGCAGGATGCCCGTGATGTCGCGCCGGAAGGCGGTGCGGATCACGAACTGCCCGAGCGGGAGGAAGGACACGTCCTGCAGCGCGAGGTGCCCGAGCTCCTGCGCCAGCGCCGTCTTGCGCTCGGGGTTGCCCTCGAACACCCAGGCCTGGGCGAGTTCCTCGGCCTTCGCGCTCTCCCACCAGCCGAACCAGCCGCGCGTGCCCTGCCCGCGCACGAGGAAGGAGAGCGCCGGGTTGGACCAGGCCGTCGCACCGCCGGTCGTGTGCAGGATGGACCAGCCGCCCTTGTCCACGGTCTCGCGGTTGCTGCGCCGCTGGACCACCGTGCCCCAGTCGGTCTCGGCGAGTTCGACGTTCATGCCGATCCGCTTCAGGCGGTCGGCTGTCACCTGGCCGAGCGGACCGATGTCGGGGAAGTCGGTCGGGTTGATGATGACGACCTTCTGGTCGGCGTAGCCCGCCTCGCGCAGTGCGGCGCGTGCGCGGTCGAGGTCGCCCGGCATCATCGCCTCGCCCTCGTCGCGGTAGTAGGGCGTGCCGTGCGGCCAGAGGCTGCGGCAGATCTGCCAGTCCGAGCGGTCGTCGCCGCGGGAGGCGCGCATGTATTCCTCCTGCGCGACCGAGAGGCGCACCGCGCGGCGGACCTTCACGTCGTCGAAGGGCGGATGCAGGGCGTTCATGCGCATCACCGCGAGCCTGCCGTTCGGGTCCGTCACCTCCCGCCGGATGTCGCGCGAACGGGCGAGCAGCCGCTGCAGGTCGGGATGCGGCCGCTCCCACCAGTCCACCTCGCCGCTCTGCAGCGCGGCCGCGGCGGTCGCGGCATCGGGCAGGACGTGCCATTCGATGCGCGGGAAATGCGCGACCTTGCCGCCCGAGGTCCAGGCCGCCGGCTCGCTGCGCGGCACGTAGCCGGCGAACTTCTCGTACACGACGCGGCTGCCGGAATCGTATTCGCCGGGAATGAAGCGATAGGGACCGGAGCCGATCACCTCGGTGATCGCGCGCGCGGGATCGGTCTTCGCCAGCCGCTCGGGCATGATGAAGGGGGTCGAGGAATCGGGCTTGGATAGCGCTTCGAGCATGATCGGGAAGGGCCGCTTCAGCCGCACGGCGAAGCTGCGGTCATCGGCCGCGCGCCATTCCTCCACCACGCTCGCCAGCAACTGCCCGATCGGCTCGCGCGCGCACCAGCGCGCGACCGAGGCGATGCAGTCGGCCGACCGCACCGGGCTGCCGTCGTGGAAGCGCAGCCCCTCGCGCAGGCGGAAGGTCCAGGTCAGGCCGTCGGCGGAGGTCTCGTGCCCCTCGACCATCTGCGGCTTCGGGCTGAGATGCGCATCGACGCCGTAGAGCGTGTCATAGACGTAGTAGCCGTGGTTCCCGGTGACCGTCGCCGTCGTGAAGATCGGGTCGAGCACGCTGAGATTGGCCTGGGGCACGAAGCGCAGCGTGGCCGCGCGGGTGTTCTGCGCGACGACGGGCGCGGCGAGCATGCCGGCGGCCCCGGCCGCGAACAGGCTGCGACGTGGGAACATGGACCTCTCCTCCTCGGGGCAACGTGACGTGCCCTGCGCGAAGGCTAGGCCCGCCCGCCGGCGGTGGGAACCGGCGCCGGGTTCCTCCCCTTCGGCAGCCGCCGCCCAGGTCGGGCGAAACATGCCCTATGCTGCCGCCCGCCGGTCGCGCAGGAGGCCCGCCATGCCCGTCGCCGCACTCCATCACGTCCAGCTCGCCATGCCGCCACACCGGGAAGCGGAGGCGCGGGCCTTCTACGAGGGCCTGCTCGGGATCACCGAGGTCGCGAAGCCGCCGCGCCTGGCCCGCCGCGGCGGATGCTGGTTCGAGAACGCGGCCGTCCGTATCCATCTCGGCGTCGAGCAGGAATTCCGCGCGGCAAGGAAGGCCCATCCTGCCCTTCTCGTCCGCGACCTCGCCGGCCTGGCCTCGCGCCTTGCCGCGGCCGGCCATCCGACGCGCATCGAGGAACCCCTCGAAGGCTGGGACCGCGTTTACGTCGACGATCCCTTCGGCAACCGGATCGAGCTCATGGAACCGGCACCCGCGGGCTGATCCGCGCGGACCCTCACGCCTTGCCGTTCACCGGATCGGCCATGTCGAAGGTCAGTTCCACCCTGAGGCCGAAGGGGTCGGTCAGGAAGAGCTGGTGCAACGGGAAGCCGGGCAGCGGCGCCTCGGCGTAGGGAATGCCCCTCTCGGCGAGCGTGGCCCGCACGCCCGGCAGGTCCCGCGCCCGGAAGGCGATATGCTCGAAGGATGCGCCGTCGGCCGGGCCCTCGGGCGGGCCGACCGTGTCGCGGGAGGCAAGGTGCAGGACCGCCCGCCCGCCCGCATAGAGCCAATGCCCCGGAAAATCGAAGTCCGGGCGGGGTCCTTCCTCGAGGCCCAGCAGGTCGCGGTAGAAGGCCAGCGCCGCCGGCAGGTCCTGCGGACGGCACCGCAGGTTCGCGTGATCGAGCCCTTCGAGCTGCATGACGCCCTCCCTCGTCGCCGGTTTCCGGTCCAGAGCCGTTCCCGTTCGCCCTGGCTCACGGCAACGTCTCCAGCCCGTTGTTTCTGCGAGCATCTTCACCCGTTCAGGAGATTCCACCTGATCGGGATCTGCTCTAGAGCCACAGCATGTCAGTCCCGTCGCCGCTGGAGAGCAAGCCGATTCCGCCCGCCGAGGGCGCCACGCCCGCCCTGGCGCAGTGGTTCGCCGCCAAGGCCGCGCACCCGGATGCGCTGCTGTTCTTCCGCATGGGCGACTTCTTCGAGATGCTGTTCGGCGACGCCGAGATCGCCTCGGCCGCGCTCGACATCGCGCTGTCCTACCGGGGCGAGCACCGGGGCGAGAAGGTGCCGCTCTGCGGCGTGCCCGCCCATGCGGTCGAATCCTACCTCGCCCGCCTGATCCGCCAGGGCTTCCGCGTCGCCCTCTGCGACCAGACCGAGACGCCCGAGGAGCAGAAGCGCCGCAAGGCGCCGACGATCCGGCGGGAGGTGGTGCGCATCGTCACGCCCGGCACGGTGACGGAGGAGGCGCTGCTCGACGCCGCGCGCCCCGCCTGGCTGCTGGCGCTGGCGCCGGCAGGCGAGCATCTCGGCGCCGCCTGGCTCGACGTGAGCACCGGCGCCTTCGGCACGGAGAGCCTGTCGGCGGCCGACCTGCCCGCCCTGCTGGCGCGGCTGGAGCCGGCCGAGATCCTGGCGCCCGAGGCGTTCGCCCGCACGCCCGCGC
>JAFADX010000347.1 GCA_023424475.1 Pseudomonadota bacterium | reverse complement strand
GACCAGCGGACCCCGTTCCGCCGGCCGCCGCACCAGGCGGATCCGCGCTGCCCAGGCCCCGATCGCGAGGACCCCCGAAAGCCCCAGCGCCAGCATCGACCCGCGCAGCAGCGTCCCGGCCTCCTCCGCCGACCGGGCGGCAGCAGGCTCGACGGCACCGCCGTCCCGCAGGCGGGCCAGCGCCTCGGCATTGCGGTGCAACGCGGTCCAGGCCAGGCCGGCGGCGGCGCCCTGGGCGAGCAGCAGCCCCGCCATCCATGCGGCCGGCAGCGGGACGAAGTTGAAGCGCATGGCGGCGATCCCGGCGCGGACGAAGGGCCGGCCATTCGGCCATGCCCTGCCCTAACAGGGGGTAAACCCGCCCCCCGTTGAGTCGCCGCCGCCGGGCGCCCACATTCGCGGCACCATGAATTCCCCACAGCATGATCCCCTCGGGTGGCACGGCACCACCATCCTCTGCGTGCGCAAGGGCGGGCGCGTCGCCATGGCGGGCGACGGCCAGGTCTCGCTCGGCCAGACGGTGGTGAAGGGCAATGCCCGCAAGGTCCGCCGCATCGCCGGCGGCAAGGTGCTCGCCGGCTTCGCCGGCGCCACCGCCGACGCCTTCACGCTGCTCGAGCGGCTGGAGGCGAAGCTGGAACGCTTCCCCGACCAGCTCGAACGCGCCTGCGTCGACCTCGCCAAGGACTGGCGGACCGATCGCTACCTGCGCCGCCTGGAAGCCCTGCTCGCGGTCGCCGACCCCCGCCGCAGCCTGCTCGTCACCGGCCAGGGCGACGTGCTCGAACCGGAAGACGGCATCATCGGCATCGGCTCTGGCGGCAACTACGCGCTCTCGGCCGCCCGCGCGCTGATGCCCATCGAGGGCATCGACGCCGAGGAAGTCTGCCGCCGCGCGATGAAGATCGCCGGCGACATCTGCGTCTACACCAACGGCAACGTCGTGCTCGAAAGCCTGGAATCGCAGGCGTGAGGCCCAGCCCGCAGAACCGCGCCCAGCCTGCCGCCACCCCGCGGCTCGCGGCAGGCCGCGAGCCGGGAGCGCGCAGCGCGACCGCGCCCCACCCAACTGTCATCCACGGCGCGCCCGCACACGGCGCGAAGGCAAGGCCCGCGGATGCGGGCCGCCCGCCGTCTGAGGGCTAAACACATGTCCGAGTCCATCAACCTCTCCCCCCGCGAGATCGTCTCCGAGCTCGACCGCCACATCGTCGGCCAGCAGGACGCCAAGCGCGCCGTCGCCATCGCGCTGCGCAACCGCTGGCGCCGCCAGCAGTTGCCCGAGGGCCTGCGCGAGGAGGTGGTGCCGAAGAACATCCTGATGATCGGCCCCACCGGCGTCGGCAAGACCGAGATCGCCCGTCGCTTGGCCAAGCTCGCCAACGCCCCCTTCCTCAAGGTGGAGGCGACCAAGTTCACCGAGGTCGGCTATGTCGGCCGCGACGTGGAATCCATCGTCCGCGACCTGGTCGAATCCGCCATCACCATGGGCCGCGAGCAGGCCCGCCGCGGCGTGCAGGCCAAGGCCGAGCTCGCCGCCGAGGAACGCCTGCTGACCGCGCTGGTGGGCGAGGGTGCCTCCGGCGAAACCAGGATGAAGTTCCGCCGCATGCTGCGCGAGGGCCAGATCGAGGACCGGGAGGTCGAGGTCCAGGTCACCGATGCGGGCGGCGGCATGCCGATCGGCATGATCGACCTGCCCGGCAACCAGGGCCTGCAGATGCAGAACATGCAGGAGATGCTCGGCAAGATGTTCGGCGGCCGCCAGAAGCCGCGGAAGATGTCGGTCGCCGAGGCCCGCATCGCGCTCACGAAGGAGGAAGCCGACAAGCTCCTCGACCAGGACGCGCTGGTGCGCGACGCGGTGGCCAACGCGGAAGCCAACGGCATCGTCTTCGTGGACGAGATCGACAAGGTCTGCGCGCGCACGGGCGAGGGCGGCTTCCGCGGCGGCGACGTCTCCCGCGAGGGCGTGCAGCGCGACCTGCTGCCGCTGATCGAGGGCACCACCGTCACGACGAAGCATGGCCCGGTGAAGACGGACCACATCCTCTTCATCGCCTCGGGCGCCTTCCACCTGGCGAAGCCCTCCGACCTGCTGCCGGAACTGCAGGGCCGCCTGCCGATCCGGGTGGAGCTCTCGGCGCTGACGCGCGACGACTTCCGCCGCATCCTGACCGAACCCGAGCATTCCCTGCTGAAGCAGTACACCTCGCTGCTCGGCACCGAGGGCGTCACGCTCGACTTCACGCCCGAGGCGGTGGACGCGCTCGCCGACCTTGCCGCGGAGATCAACGCGACGGTCGAGAACATCGGCGCCCGCCGCCTCGCGACGGTGCTCGAACGGCTGCTCGAGGAGATCTCCTTCACCGCCTCCGACCGTGGCGGAGAGACGGTGAAGGTTGACGTCGAGATGGTGAACGGCCGCGTCGCGCCGCTGGCGGGCAGCGCGGACCTGTCGCGGTTCATTCTCTGAAGGCCGTCTCTGAAGGCCGTTGGAGGGGCTCCGCCCCTCCAGGCCATGCGGCTCCCCGGCATCGGTTTCCAAAGGCCCTTCGGCCTTTGGTGGGGGGCACCGGAGGGGCCTTGCCCCTCCGGTGCCCCCGTCATTCCGCCGCGCGCGCCACCATCCGCCCGAGCGGCCGGCCGCCGAACAGGTGCACATGGTAGTGCGGCACCTCCTGCCCCCCATGCGCGCCCATGTTCATCAGCACGCGGTAGCCCGGCGCCTCGAGCCCGAGGTCCTTCGCGACCTTCGCCACCGCCCGCCAGAAGCCCGCGATCTCCTCGGGGCTCGCCTGGCTGGCGAAGTCGGCGACCGAGACGTAGCGGCCCTTCGGGATGACCAGGACATGGATCGGCGCGAGCGGATTGATGTCGTGGAAGGCGAGGGCGTGGTCGTCCTCGTGGACCTTCTTCGCCGGGATCTCGCCGCGCAGGATGCGGGCGAAGATGTTGGCGTCGTCATAGGGGGGCAGGCCGGACACGGGCATGGCGGTCTCCTTCGCGGTCGGATCCGCATCCTCGCCGACGGCGGACGGGGCGCAAGGCCATGGTGATTCCGCGGGCGGCTCGGGCGATCCCGCCGATCGCGATCAGTCCTGGCCGGCGCCGAAGGCCGCGAAGGCGCGTGCGTAGCGCACCGCGCCCTTCGGAAGCGGGCGGTCCCCGACAAGCGGGAGGACCTGGAAGGCCGGGTCGTCGCACCAGGGCGCGCCGGTGATGCCCCGGGCCCGGCGGAAGCCGAAGCGCGCATAATAGGCCGGGTCGCCCAGCACATGCGCGGCCGCGGCGCCGGCCTCGGCGCAGCGGGCGAGGCCCTCCCGCACCAGGGCGGCGCCGGTTCCCCGGCGCCGGTCGGGTCCGGCGACAGCGAGCGGCGCCAGGCAGACCGCCCGCGCCCCGCCGACGGGCGCCCCGGTGAACAGGACATGGCCGATGACGGCGCCATTCCGTTCCGCCACCAGCTCTGCGATGACGTCGCCATCCCGGCGCAGGGCGGCGACCAGCATCGCCTCGGCATCGCCGCCGAAGGCCGTGCGCAGCAGGGCGTCGATGGCCGGGGCATCCTCCGCGCGGGCATCGCGCAGGGCGGCGGTCACGGCAGCTTGGTGGTCCCGGCGGCGCGCAGGATGCCCTGCGGGCGGGCGGCCTTCTCGGCGATGCCGGAAATGCCCTGGCGCCGCGCGAGCTCGGCCCAGACCTCCTGCGGCGCGATGCCGGCATCCACCCAGACCACGACCAGGTGGTAGAGCAGGTCCGCGCTCTCGAGCACGGTGGCCTGGCGGTTGCCGGTCGCCGCCTCGATGACGCATTCGACCGCTTCCTCGCCGAGCTTCTGGGCGACCTTGGCGGTGCCGCGGGCGATCAGCCGGGCGGAATGCGAGTGCAGCGTGTCGCCGGACTGCCGGCGTTCCTCCACCACCTGCCACAGGCGGTCGAGGATCGCGGCCTCGGCGCCTTCGATCGCAGGGGCGAGCGGGGCGAGCAGGCGCCTTTCGGCCTTGCGCACGGGCTTGGGCAGCTTCGCCCGGGCGGCCGCCTTGGTCTTCCGGACCACGGCCGGGACGGGAAGCGTCGCCTTCTTCTTGCTGGCGGTCGTCTTCTTGACTGCTGCCTTCTTCGGCGCGGCCTTCTTCTCGACCTTCTTCTTCGTCGCCTTGGCCATCCCGTTCACCCCTGCGCCCGCGGGGCGTGGCGCACCGGAAGGCCGGCTGCGGCGAGCGCGGCCTTGGCGTCGGCGATGCGGAATTCCCCATAGTGGAAGACGGAGGCGGCGAGCAGGCCGGTCGCGCCGGCCTTCGCCCCGTCCACGAAATGCTCCGGCGCCCCGACGCCGCCGGAAGCGACGATGGGCAGCCGCACCGCGGCGCGCACCGCGCGCGTCAGCGGCAGGTCGAAGCCCTGCTTGGTGCCGTCGCGGTCCATCGAGGTGAGCAGGATCTCCCCCGCGCCCAGCGCCTCGACGCGCTTCGCCCATTCGGCGGCGTCGATGCCGGTGCCGCGGCGGCCGCCATGGGTGAAGACCTCCCAGCCTTCGCCCGTTTCCTTCCTGCGCGCGTCGATGGCGACGACGATCGCCTGGCTGCCGAAGGCCTCGGCGGCGCGGCGCACCAGGTCGGGGTCGGCGACCGCGGCGGAGTTGATCGAGACCTTGTCCGCACCGGCCAGCAGCAGGCGCCGCGCGTCCTCGACGCTGCGCACGCCGCCGCCGACGGTCAGCGGGATGAAGACCTCGGCCGCGGTGCGGGAGACGACGTCGAGGATGGTGTCGCGGTTCTCGTGGCTGGCGGTGATGTCGAGGAAGGTGACCTCGTCCGCGCCCTCGGCGTCATAGGCGCGCGCCTGCTCCACCGGATCCCCGGCGTCACGGAGTTCGACGAAGTTCACGCCCTTCACGACGCGGCCGTCCTTCACGTCCAGGCAGGGAATGACACGCAGGGCGAGCAAGGGACCGGATGACCTTTCCTGTTGTGCGCAGTTCGGCGCGGTGTGCCCCACGGCACTGGAAACGAGTGCGATTGAGGCCGAATGACGCCGGGGTCAAGCGAAGCCTTGCCACCCGGAAGTCAGGTCAGATGCGCGGAAGCGGCGTGGTCGAGGATGGGTTCGCCTT
>JAFADX010000286.1 GCA_023424475.1 Pseudomonadota bacterium | reverse complement strand
AGCCGCAGCTCCACGCCGAGCGCCGTGGCGCGGGCGAGCGCGTCGCGGGCCGTCACAACACGCCCTCCCATTTCGCCGGGCTGGCCGAGGGCATGGTGGGCATAGGGACGCTTGGAGCCTCGGCCGCCGTGCGCTGCAGGGCGTAGAGGTCGGGCGACCACTTCCCGGCGGTGCGGATCCGGTTCAGCACGAAGCCCGCGGCGCGGGTGCCTTCGAGCTTGCCGATCATCGCAGCGAGGTACTGGCGCCCCTTGCCGGCGGGATCGGCGACGGCGCGCACGCCCTCGTGCAGATCGACGATCCGCACCGGCTGGTCGCGGTGATGCTCCCACCAGGCCGCGAACAGCTCGGCGAGTTGCCGTCGCCGCGGGTCGTTGGCCTTCACGTCGGCGACGCGCGCGGCAGGATCGACGCAGCCGAGGGCGAGCAGCGGGTCGCGGCACCAACGGCCCCAATCGTGGAAGCTGCCGAGCGGCCGACCGGGGCGGATCTCTTCGCCGGCGATCCGTCCCCAGCGCCAGATGGTCAGCGCGTCGCGCAGCAGGGCACCGCGGTGCTCGAATACCTCCTTCAGCAGGTCGCCCCGGAAGTCGCGCGCCTCGGGATCCTCCACCCCGGCGTCGAGCTCGATCGTGATGAAGCGCCGCGCCAGGTCCTCGGAGAGCACGAGGCCGTTGCCAGTGACCACCACCAGCGTGACCGGGTTCAGCGCCTTCGAGGTGCTGCTGCCGAGGATGCGGACATAGGCCGGGCGCTCGGTGATGGCGCTGGCCATGGTATCGGAGCGCAGCGCGGTGCCGTTGACATTGTCGAGGAACAGCACCTGCTCGGCGCCAATGAGCATGGCAGTGAGGCGCTTCTCCAGCTCCTCGGGCGAGCCGCCAGAGGTCATCGCGCGCGGGTGAATCCCATAGGCAATGGCGCAGATGACGCGGACCATTAGCCCCTTGCCGGTGCCGGCGCCGCTGAAGGCCGGCGCGTGGATCATCACCCCTGGTGCGAGGCGGAGCGAAGGCCGGCAGACCGCGGTCATCAGCGCGACCAGCGCGGCGCTCTCCTCCGCGCCGGGCGGCTGGTCCACATCGACAACCGGCACGGTCTCGCCGCGCGGCGTGACGCGCACGGCATCCGCGAAGGCGAAGGTGCGGATCAGCAGCCGCAGGCGCCGCAGCGCCGCGGCGGCATCGGCGTGGGTGGGTGCCCCGGGCACCTCGATGCGCGGCATGCCCTCGCACCACATCCGGGTCAGCGGGTCGTAGCCGTCGGCGACGCGGAGGCTGCCATCCTCGGCGAGCAGCGGCGCGGAGGCGATGCCGTCCAGCGGGCGCAGCCCGGCATCGGCGGCCATCGCGATCATGATCTGTGCGACGCGCTCGGGCAGGGTGACCGGCTCTGGTTCCAGCGTGCCGTCGCCGCGGGCGCGCATGATGTAGGGCCGGGCCACCGAGTGCAGCTCGGCGACGAGGGCGTGGACGCTGAGCGGCTCCACGACGAGGCCGTTGCACTGCATGTCGTGGATGAGGCGGACGAGCCCGCCGCGGTACATGACGCGCTCGCGCTTCTGGAGGAGCTGCAGCCCCTCGGCGGCCGTGTGGGTGTAGTCGGAGCGGCGGACGAAAAGGTCCTCGCGGCCGTAGGGGTCGGGCGGCAGGCCGGAGTCCGACCAGGCGAGCGCGCCCGGTTCAGCCCTCTCCTGCCGGGCGGCCTCACGCTCGGCACGCCGCAGCTCGCGGCGGGTAGCCTTCACCGCGGCCATCAGGTCCGCAAGGCTGATGCCGAGGCGCTTCGCGGCATCGCGGCGCTCCAGCGCGAAGGCGACGTCGTCGAGCCGGGCGAGGCGGTGCAACTCGGCGTCCCGGTCGGCGGGCGGGGCCACCTCATCCACCGGCACGGGGGCCGCGGCGTCGGCCAGCATCGCTGCCAGCGCCTCAGTGGTGACGCCCTCGGGCAGCGGGTCGGCGAGATCCCATCCCTCGGGCCACGCCTCGGGCACGGTGACGACGCCGACGCTGCGGGCGCCGGCCTTCTCCGCGGTGCGCTTCACCGCCGCAGCAGCCTTGCGGCCCGGCACGTCGTTGTCGGGCCAGACGCTCACGCCGCGGCCGCGCAGCGGATCCCAATCCCCCTTGCTCGCCGCGTTGCAGCCGCCCTGCCAGGTCGTGACGACGAAGTCGGGGAACAGCGCCGCAGCGGCATCGGCAGCCTTTTCGCCCTCGACGACGAGGACGGGCGCCTCGGGGCGCGCGGCGAGGCCCAGCAGGTTGTAGATTGGACGCGGCGCCGGCGGCGCCTTGAACTCCCACCCCTCCGCGCCGCAGGTGAAGGGCAGCACCTGCTTCTTGCCGTCTGCCTGGTCGAAGCGCAGCACCAGGAACAGCAGCGCGCCTCCAGCGTTCTCGTAGCGCCAGACCCGCGACGGGGTGCCGTGCCGGCGATGCTGGATCACCTCCGGCAGCGGCAGCGCGGCCGGCAGCATCGGCGCCGCGGCCGGCGCATCGGCGATCGGCGCCGATTCACGCGGCTCGGATGCGGGCGGCAGCGGCGCGAAGGGGTCGTCGGTCATCAGCGACTACCGCCCATCGGCTCGAGGCCGAGCATGCGGGCGAGGCGCCGGGCGCCCTCCACCTGCCGGGTGCCGGCGATGGCGGCAGCGAGGCTGATGGGATCGCCGCCCTTCTCGCCGGTGGCGAAGTCGGCCCAACGGCCGGCGCGCTCGCCGCGCACCCGCACCCGGAGGCTGTCGCCGGGCTCGCCGCGCAGACTGCCGGCGTGCCATTCGGGGCCGATGATCCGACCGCTGGGAAGCAGGCGGGCCAGCACCTCCGGCAGCCGGTACAGCGCCGCACGGTTGATCGCCTCGAAGTCCAGCGGCGCGAAGCGGCGGAGCGGCGAGCGGCGCATGGTCGTCTGGTGCTCAGCGACCTGCATGCACATCGGCCTCGGATGTGCTGCGGCGCGGCGCGGTGGTCAGGCTGCGCGCCCACTCCAGCGCATCGCCCCAGCGGTACAGGGCCCGGCCTGAGAACAGCGAGTAGGGCGGGCCGCCGCCGCGCGTCGCCTTGGTGGCGAGCGTACGCGGCGATATGGGATAGCCGGCTTCGGTGAGCGCCTCGGCGACGCGCTGCCGCGTCAACAGGACATCGTTGGTGTCGGGGATCTGTGCCATCGGCCATCCATCATTTGCGCGCAACAGCGCGCGGTTGATGGGCCGTGGATGACGTCGGAAGATCGCGCCGACGAGAAACGCCGAAATCGCGCCGTCGAGCTCAGGGCAGCGCCTTGCGTGGCCCCGGCTTCAGCCAATGCGACGGGGCGAGTTCGCGCCGTATCGTGCGGAGGGCCGAGCGCGGAATCGCCCTGCCGAAATGCCGCGACGCTGCGGCACGGTCCTCGGCTTCATTCGGCGGCGGCTGCGTCGCGGGCCAGCCGGCGCATCGAAGCCGGTACCAGCCCCGCAGCACGGCGGGCGAATAGACAGGTACTGGTTCCGCATCGGCGCGCGGCGCAGGGGCTGCGTCAGGGGTCGGCATGGCAGCCGGTCCGATTACAGCGACGCGCACGTCATAGAGCGCGACCTGGCCCCAGCCATCGCGGGCGGTGCTGTCACCGGAGGTCGGGTACAGGTGTTGCCAGGCGCCCGCAGGCACGTCGATCCGTGGCCCAACCGGCCGCTCTCGGGCCGTGGCGATCAGCTCGCCCTCGCGGAGGCGGCGATGAAGCCCGTCACGCAGTTGGCCGCGCTGGTATTCGGCATCTCGATAGGCACCGATCTTCAGCATGCCGCGTCGCGGATCGGGCAAACCATGCTCGACATCGATGGCTTCGAGACGCGCAGCCTCGGCCTCCGCTGCAACGAGGAGGCTGACGATATCCAGATCACCATGCGTCCTCTCCGCCTCGGCGATTGTCAGACCGGCTGCGTCCTGGTGCTTCATGCGGTCCCCTGGCCTCTGCAAAGCAGGCGGCCCGGATGCCGGTGCGGGGCCGGTCCGAGTCGCCTCAGGGGAGGGATGTAGGAGGGCGTTCCTGCTTTGTGCTATGCGCTCGATTGTAACAGCGCGATCCTGGCCGCCAGGGTTTGCGCGTCAGGCCGGATCGCTATAGGCGTCCCGGCCCGGGGCGGCGCCTGGCGACACTGCGTCTGGACCAGGGCGAGGCTCAGCCGCCGTGAGCTGAGCCGGCGCGGTATGGATGACGGTACCGGATGCGCCTCGCCGCGCGCGCCATGGCAGCGGCTTCCTGCGCCGCCTGGATCAAGCGGCTCCCGGCTCGGCCCGGGCCTGTTCGCACCGGGGGCTCCTTACCCTGCCCGAAAGCGGGATCAGCGACCGACCAGCCACATCGCCATCGCGGTCCGAAGCAGGATGCACGCAGCATCGTGGGCTTCCCATCGTGACAGATGAGCAAGGCCTCGGTGCATGCCTTCGTTCCGGATCTGCTGGGCGAGCCTCGCGTCTCGAGCTGTCCAATCGAGCCGATCGGTCGGCGGCGTTAGCAGGAGGTGAGCTACCCGCGCATTGAACCCACTGACGGTGCCCGGAATGGCGCGCTGACTCCATGCGCTCCGAAATGCCGCCGCAGCCGGGTGGCGTGACCAGCAACCCGGTATCTTCTGTTCGAGCTTGTCAGGACTGGAGCCGGCACCCGCTTGCAGCTCATTGCATACGTGTTCCAGCCACGCAGCCAAACTCGCGAGATGGACAGCAACTGCGACGTCAGCGTCGCGGTCGGGTCTATGTCCGTACTCCATTAAGGCCGGGACAGAGAAGTGCGCGGCGAACAACCCCATCTGTTCGAGCCATTCGACCAGCTCGACCACTCGCGCCTCGTCGAACACGTCGAAGCGCGGATCTGGCCATTGATCGAAGTCCGCCGCGAGCACCAGGAACTGGTGCTTGAGGTCACGGCGTACCCTTTCGATCCACACCGGGAAGAGCTGATCCAGCAGCTGCGCTCCGTCGCGCATGCGCCCCTTCACCTGGTCTAACGACAAGCCAAGGTTCATCGCGAGTTCGACGGCCTCCCGCATGAGTTCGGCATAAGCTCGGCTGGCCTTTACGTGACCGGCGTCTCGTCGGCGCACGGCCGAATGCCCTAGCCAGGAAGCGGCGGCGAGCATCGCATCCTCATCGACTCTGTGCCGCCGCATGGCCTCGCGGGCGACACGCGTTTCCGCATCCCTCAGGGCCACGAGAGCCGGCCCTCGAATCACAAAATGGCCGCTGCTTCCCGCTGGACCGCTGCCGGCTGCTGCGAACATTCCAAAGTCTGGGGTCGAGTCCTGCGCCAGCATCAACGCGTGCTGCACGTAGGTTGCGTGCCAGGAGAGCGCCTCCAGAGCGGAATGGTGTGTCGCAAACCCCTTCGTATTTGCCCACGGCAGCCACGTGGTCAGGCCCGGGGCGAGATCTGGCCACTGCGCGGCAAGTGTCGTACGGTCCAGCCCTGCAAAGCGGCGGGGCTCGGCCAAGAACAGTTCAACCAGATGAAGGGCCTGCCACTGCCTGAACAGAGGCACGCAGCCGTGGTCGTCTGCGTGCGGACGGTCCCGGCCGCGACGCGACACCACCACCGGATTGTAGGTGCTGGGGGACCAGGCGACTGCGGAGGCGTCCTCGACGAACGCAGCCGCGCCGTCCCTCGGCTCATCGAGGGGGTGCAGCACCTGTGTGGAACGCCCTGCATGACCCCATACTGCATTCGCGTACTCAAACCGGCGCAAGGCTCGGACCGCTTCCGTCACTTCAGTGCTAGCTGCTTCCCCTAGCGGTTCGCAGTCATCGTGCTCTGCCCAGAGGCGGGCGAGGACGGCGCAAGGAACGCGCCAGCGGAGGGCGGGTCTCAGCGCATGTGAGCCTTCGAGGAGGTCTACCCAACCCCTCCATTCCCAAGGGAAGGCGATAATCGACTTCAGTTCAGGCAAGAGATCCTTCGCGAGATCGAGCAATGCAACTGGACCAACGAAGCGACCCTTCGCCTGATTCCAAGTGGTGGAGATGAAGTGGACGGTCACGATGTCCTTGCCCGCGGGCCAGAGAGAGATGAGGGCGAGGAGGTACACGATCTCAGCATCATTCCCGCCGCGACGTAAGCAGCGGCTCCACCAACACCCCCCGACGTCCCGGTGATCCCCATGCTACCCGGCGGTCCAGGGAAGGCGCGATGGAAAACCGCCCTCGAACATCGCGCGCTCGGCGGGGATCATGCCACCGCAAGGCCGGCCCGCGGCCCCAGCACCACCACCGCGCTGCCCTCGCCGTCCAGCTTCCGCAGCGTCGCTGAGGCCACCCGGTCCGCGATCGAGAGCAGCACATCATCGGCGGCATGCGTGTAGCGCGCGGTGACGCTGCCGGCCCGGTGCCCGAGCAGCGTCGCGATGGTGAGTTCCGAGCAGCCGAGGTCCGCCGCCAGGCTGGCGAAGGAGTGCCGCAGGATGTGCGGCGTGATGTCCTTCGGCAGTCCGCCCTTCTTTGCGATGCGCTCGAACACCGTCGGGAAGCCGGTCATGATCCCGTCGCCGCGCGAGGGCGGGAACACCAGCGCGTTGGCCTTGCCGGGCCCGAGCTTCTGCAGCAGGTCGCAGGCCGCGCCGGACAGGGGCCGCACGCTCTCCCCTGTCTTCGTATCGGGCAGCCGGGCCGTGCGCCGCGGCAGGTCCAGCATACCCCACCGCAGCGTCAGCGCCTCGCCGCTGCGCCAGCCGGTCAAAGCCAGGAAGCGGGCGGCCTGGACGGCGGCGGGCCAGATCGCTCGCGCCGGCTTGCCATCCTTCCGCGGCAGGGGCGGCGCGGCGGCGGCGGCGAGCGCCCGGCCGAGCGCGGCGTACTCATCGTCCGAGAGGCGGCGCTGGCGCCGGCGGTCGGCATAGCGGGTCACACCCCGTACCGGATGCTCGGTGATCATCCGCTTGCGCTGCGCGTAGGTGAAGATGGCGCTCAGCAGTCCGACCGTGCGCGAGGCCGTGCCCTTGCCGCCGCGGACATTGGAGAGGCCGCGCTTACGGCCCGTCTTCACTCGCTTGTGGGTGACACCCTCGGCGATGCGGTGCATGAAGCGCTCGACGTCCTCGCGCGTGACGGAGGGCACCTTCATCGTGCCCATCAGCGGCTTGATATGGCTGTCGATGCGGCTGCGATCGGTTTCGACCGTCGAGGCCTTCTTCGCCATCCCGCGCCGGGTGAGCAGCCGCCCCGCCTCCGCGTCTTCCATGTACATGTCGCAGAGCTCGGCGACGGTCGCGGCCGATCGTCTGGTCTTCTTCTCGTCGTTGGGGTCGGTCCCCTCGATCTTGGCCGCCATCAATACTTGCTGCGCCTTGGTGCGCGCCGTCTCGGGCGTCCAGGGCGCGCCGTGGGTCCCAATCGTGTAGCGCCGCTGCCGGCCGTCCTGCGTGCGGTACATCACGAAGTAGGAGACGTGGTGGCTGATGCGGCGCCTCGCGCCAAACCCAGGCACGGAGCCGGTTCCGCCATCGAAGATGGTGCTGTTCGGGCTAAGCGCGCGGATTTCGCGGAGGCCGATGCGGTTGGACGCGACGGGCATGTTCGACCTTTGCTCTCAGTTCGAAAATCGGCCCCGAATCTCGGGGTAACGACGGGGTAGTCTGAGAGAACAGATCAATTCAAGTATGATATCAATACATCATCGGATCCCATCGCATAATATCGCGACAGAACAAACCTTGGCGACGATTATCAATGAACAAAGAAAGTAAAAGACCCCACTCCGAAGGCAGAGGTCGTACGTTCGAATCGTATCGGGTCCGCCAATCTTCCAATGAGCTGCCCTGTATTTCCGCGCAGGTCCGGCACCCAGATAGCGGACAGGTATCCCGCGCCAGGGAACTGCCCTCAGGAGGGGCCCGCCGCAGCATTGCGAAATGTGTTGGCGGACGGCGTTTCAGTTTGCGCCTTGCGCCGCAATCCGGGTCGCGATTGCCGTCATGCCCGGATCATACGACGCCCACTGCGTCCGAATCCTGAAGTGACCATTGCGAAGCGTCGGGCAGCGCAACCGAACCGTGTAGCTTCGGCGGGCTGTCAGGCGCACTACGTGCTCGCACATCCGCACATCGTTCTGTTCCAGCCAAACGAGGGCATCTCCCTCCCGCCCCCCCGAATTGGCCACGCGGAGTGTGACGTAGTTCCCCACCGCCGCGACGTTTCCCAACTCGATGTCCTTCGACATGTTCCAGCCGTAGAAGACGAGCACGGCCCCCAGCAGGAGGATGCCGCCCCCGATCCTGACGCCATACTTCAGGATAGACCTGGCGATGCTGGAGCGGCCCGGCGCTGGATGGCGGCCCGCGGCGTCGAGGCGGCGAAGAAGTTCGGAGTGCTCCTCGGCGGTGATGTCGCCGCGGGCCAGCCGTTCGTCTGCAATGTCGCGCGCGGATGCCATCGTGCTTCTCCCAAGCTGCGAATGAACCGACCCGTTCGACGAAACTAGGCGGGATGCTCTTCAAGACCACTGAAGGGCTTCGGTCGGACGACACATCCGCTGAATGGAAAAATTCTGTGGGCATCGGGCGTGATCAGTTCGACCGGATCGCCGGCATGGCAATCCGCACGGCCCCGACACCACCGTTTCCACATCAGAACTTGTCGATTGCCGCGTCCCGCGCGAAAGGGAATGCGGGCATTGCGACTCGCCTGAGCGCCAGCGGCGCCGACAGGCACGACCGTCCGGGGGCATCGCGCGGAGCGTGGAGGAGAGCGGCGTGAGATGAGGCGGAACCGCATCGCGTTCGGCCGGCGGGCGGCGGCGGCGGCACTGGCCCTGCCACTCGCCGCCTGCATGGTCGGCCCGGACTATGCCGAGCCGGCCGCGCCCCTGGCCCAACGGTGGCTCCAGGCGGGCGACCCCTCGGTCCGCACCGACCGGCGCGAAGACGAACGCTGGTGGACCGCTTTCAACGACTCGACCCTGAACGACCTCGTCGACCTGGCCTACCGCCAGAACCTCACATTGCTCGCCGCGGGCACCCGGGTACTGGAGGCACGGGCCCGGCTCGGCGTCGCCGCGGGCGATTTCTACCCGCAGTCGCAATCGGTCGGCGCCGGCGTCACCTATGCCCGGCCGAGCCAGCACGACCCGACCGGCTTCACCGGCTCGGAACTCGGGGAATTCTGGCGCGGGGCCATGTCGGCCAGCGCGGTCTGGGAACTCGACTTCTGGGGCCGCTTCCGCCGTGGCGTGCGGGCGGCCGATGCCGCCTACCTGGCCTCGATCGCGACCTATGACGACGTGCTCGTCACCCTGGTGGGCGATGTCGCCACCACCTATATCGGCATCCGCACCCTGCAGGCGCAGCTCGCCATCGCGCGGGCGAACGTCGCGCGCCAGCGCCGGGCGCTGCAGATCGCGCGGGACCGGCTCGCCGGCGGCGTGACGACCGGCCTCGACGTCGCGCAGGCCGAGAACGTGCTGGCGCAGACCGAGGCCGCCGTGCCGCAGCTCACCGCCCAGATCGAACAGGGCGAGGCGGCGTTGCGGGTGCTTCTCGGCCTGCCGCCGCAGCCGATGGACGCGCTGCTGGCCGGCCGCGCCGTGATTCCCGCGCCGCCCGAGACGGTCGCGGTCGGCATCCCCGCCGACCTGCTGCGCCGCCGCCCCGACATCCGGGCCGCGGAACTGCGCGCCGCGGCGCAGAGCGAGGAGGTCGGCATGGCGCTCGCCGAACTCTACCCGGCCTTCAAGCTCACCGGCGTCTTCGGTTCACAGGCCAGCAACGTCGGCGGCAACCGCGTCTCGGACATGTTCAACGCCCCGGCCATCCAGTTCGCCTTCGGGGCGAGCTTCAGCTGGCCGATCCTGAACTACGGCCAGATCACCAACACCGTACGCGTGCAGGATGCCAAGCTGCAGGGGATGCTGGTCGACTACCGCAACGCCGTCCTGCGCGCCCAGCGCGAGGCCGAGGCCGCACTGAGCGGCTACGTCCAGGGCGGCCGCCAGGTGGCGCTGCTGCGCCGGTCCGTCGCGGCCGCCGACCGCGCGCTGAACATCGCGCTCGACCAGTACCAGATGGGCACGCGCGACTTCACCACCGTGCTCACGGCCATGCAGAACGTCTACGCGGCCCAGAGCAGCCTCGCGACCGCCATGGGCAACCGCGCGACCGCGCTCGCCTCGCTCTACCGCGCGCTCGGCGGCGGCTGGCAGCTCCGCGAGGGCCGCGGCTTCGTGGACGACGCGACCCGCGAGCAGATGCGCCGGCGCACCGACTGGGGC
>JAFADX010000242.1 GCA_023424475.1 Pseudomonadota bacterium | reverse complement strand
CGGCGCACCCTCTCGCGCGCGGCGAGCAGGTCGAGCACCGCCAGCACGCGGCCTTCCAGTTCGCCGCCCGCGCGGTAGTCGGCCGGCACCGCGCAGTGGACGCGGCCTTCCGCGATCAGCCGGCGCGTGCGCGCGGCACGGCCTTCGTCGCCGGCGGGGAACACCGCGATGGAATGCCCGCCCTGTTCCTTGACCGTGCGGAAGCAGGGGATGTCGGTGTCGCCGTCGCCGACGAAGATCATGTTGGGGAAGGGCATGCGCCGCGCGTCCTGCGGCTGGTAGGCATTGACCGCCTGGTTGTCGGCGAGGTCGAGTGCATCCTTGTTGATGCGGAACAGGTACTGCGTCTTGGTCGTGTAGTTCACCGCGATCGCCGGCGCGATGGCCGCCCCCGAGGCGTTGTAGAGGAAGCCCGAGGCGAAGACGGCGCGGAAATGCTTGCGGATCGACGTCCCCTCGATCAGTTCCCGCAGGCCGGAGGAGATGACGTAGTGCTCCACCGCGAGGCCCCGCGCCGCGCCGGCGGCGGCGATCCGGTCGAACCAGGTCGCGACGCCCGGGAAGAGGGTGATCCCCGCGCCATGCGCGGCCCAGTCCTCCCGCCGCATCGGGATGTCGGCATGGGCGGCCTCGACCAGCATGCGGTGCATGTAGGTCAGGATCGGGTCGCCCTGCTGTTCCTCGGCGAGGGCGTTCGCGCGCGCCCAGAAGGCGCGCGCATCGAGGCCGAGCTTCGGCAGGAAGACGTGTTCCTGCATGTTGCCCGGTGCCAGCGTGCCGTCGAAGTCGTAGGCGATGGCCACCGGCACCGGGTTGCACGACACGTTCAGTAGCTCCGCGGCATCCCCAGCACGTGCTCGCCGATGTAGGAGAGCACCAGGTTCGTGCTGATCGGCGCCACCTGATAGAGCCGGCATTCGCGGTACTTGCGCTCCACGTCGTATTCCTCGGCGAAGCCGAAGCCGCCATGGGTCTGGATGCAGGCCTCGGCCGCCATCCAGGCGGCATCGGCGCAGAGCATCTTGCCCATGTTCGCCTCCTCGCCGCAGGGCAGGCCGGCCTCGAACTTCTTCAGCCCCTTCTGCAACAGGGATTCCGCCGCGCGCATGGCGGCATAGGCGCGGGCGATCGGGAACTGCACGCCCTGGTTCTTGCCGATCGGGTGGCCGAACAGCACGCGCTGCTTGGAATATTCCACCGCCTTCTCGATGAACCACTTGGCATCGCCGATGCACTCGCCCGAGATCAGCATGCGCTCGGCGTTCATGCCGTCGAGGATATAGCGGAAGCCCTTGCCTTCCTGGCCGACCAGGTTCTCGGCCGGGACCTCCATGTTGTCGAAGAAGACCTCGCACGAGTTGTGGTTCATCATCGTGCGGATGGGCCGGATGGTCAGGCCCTTGCCGAGTGCGGCCTTCATGTCGACCAGGAAGGTCGAGAGCCCGTCCGTGCGCTTCTTCACCTGCTCGCGCGGCGTGGTGCGCGCCAGCAGCAGCATCAGGTCGGAGTGCTCGGCGCGCGAGGTCCAGATCTTCTGGCCGTTGACGATGTACCTGTCGCCTTCCTTCTTCGCGAAGGTGCGCAGCGCCGTGGTGTCGGTGCCCGAGGTCGGCTCGGTCACGCCGAAGGCCTGCAGGCGCAGCTCTCCGGTCGCGATCTTCGGCAGGTACTTGCGCTTCTGTTCCTCGCTGCCGTGCTTCAGCACCGTGCCCATGGTGTACATCTGGGCGTGGCAGGCGGCGGCGTTGCAGCCGGCGGCGTGGATCTCCTCGAGGATCGCGGCACCCGCGGACAGCGGCAGGCCCGAGCCGCCGTACTCCTCGGGGATCAGGGCAGCGAGCCAGCCGGCCTCGGTCAGCGCCTGGACGAACTCGGTCGGGTAGCCGCGGCGCTGGTCGAGCTCGCGCCAGTATTCGCCGGGAAAGCGGGCGCAGAGCTTGCGCACTTCCTCGCGGATCTCGGCATGGGCGTCGGTCGGCATGTGCGTATCCATGGGGCGTCTCCCGTTCGCCCCGGGATTAGGCCCGGGGATTGTGCCTGACAAGGCGGTCAGGTAGCGAGGCCGAGGGCGGCCCGGAAGCGGCCGCGGAGAAAGGCTCCATCGCGCCAGGGCGGCACGCGCGCCGCTTCGGCGGGCTCGATCGCGATCACACCGCGACGCGCGGGAGGGCGGCCGGCAGGCCATGGCCCTCTGATGGCCGTGCCTTCGGGGGAAGGGGGGCGCCACCGGCGCAGGCCGTGGCGCGCATCCCCAGGAAAGCGCCGGCCGCGCGGCCGCGGGCCCGCGCGCCCGAGACGATGCCGGGATGGGCAGGATGGCGGATTAGGCATTGGAAGTTGCTGCGGGGCGTGTCAGGAGGGCGTGCCGGGCTCAAATGCGAATAGGAATCAATAGCAGATGCGCCATGCCATGTTGCGACCAGCCATTTCCGGGCTGCTGCTCCTGATGTCCGCCACCGCCATGGCGGAAGCGCCGGACTGCGAGGGGGCCGATATCGGAAGCGGCCTCTGCCTGTCGCTGGAGGCGACCTTCGACGCCGTCCAGAACCTCCGGGGCGGGATCCGGTCCGGGCCGGCGGCGATCGGCCAGATCCGTGCGGGGCTGACGGCGGACTTCGAGCGCATGGCCGGGCTCGAAGGCTGGACAGGCGCGGTCAGCGTCTACGGGATCTACGGCCGCCAGCCGACGCCCACGCGCGTGGGCAGCCTCGCCCCGGTCAGCAACATCGAGGCGCTCTCGACGGTGCGGCTCTACGACCTCTGGCTGCAGCGCAGCTTCGGGGAGTGGGGGTCGATCCGCTTCGGGCAGCTTGCGGCCGACAGCGAATTCGCCGTCGCCGATGCCGCGGCGAACCTGGTGAACGGGACCTTCGGCTGGCCCGTGGCCCTGGCCGGAGCGCTGCCGGCCGGGGGGCCGGCCTATCCGCTTGCGACGCTTGGTGCGCGCCTGGCCCTCGGCGACCCGGATGGTGCGACCGGGCTGCGCATCGCGGCCTTCTCCGGCAATCCGGGCGGGCAATACGGCGTCGACACCGACCCGCAGAGGCACAACCGCTACGGCACGACGTTCAGCACCTCGGGCGGCATGTTCGCGATCGCCGAAGCCGTGACGGGCGGCGCGGCGCCGGACGGGGGCGACGGCCCGAGAAGCTGGGTGCTGAAGCTCGGCGGCTGGTTCCACAATGGGGGCTTCGATTCCGTCCTGTTCGACGATGCCGGCCTGTCGCTCGCCGACCCGGCCGGCAGCGGCGTGCCCCGCCGCTTTGCCAACAACTACGGCCTCTACGGGGTAGGCGAAGTGACGCTGTGGCGCGGCGAGGATGGCTGGCTCGCGGCATTCGGCCGCGCCTTCACGCAGCCCGACGACCGCAATGCAGTGTCGTGGCAGGTGGACGGGGGGCTGGCCTGGCACGGCCCGTTCGGGCGGCCGGAGGATACGCTTTCGCTCGGCGTGTCCTGGGCACGTATCGGCAACGAATCCCGCGACTATGACCGGGACGTCAACGCCTTCGGCACCCCGTGGCCGGTCCGCGACTACGAGACCGTGCTCGAGGCGAACTACGACTACACCGTTATCAAGGACAGGCTGTCGATCCGGCCGCTGGTGCAGGTCTACCTCAACCCCGCCGCCGGCGAGCCCAACGAGCAGCGCGGCCCGGACACCTCCTTGCCGGATGCCGTGGTGATCGGGCTGCGGATGGTTGCCCGGCTTTAGCTGCGGTGGTGCCGAACGGGGGCGGGGCCGGTGCGGGCGCCGCCGGGCCTGCCTTCCGGGCGCTGGCGGCCGCATCGCGAGGCGCTGCCTTGCTCATCCGGGCGCGGCAACTATGGCGCCTGGCTGGTGCGGGCCCGCCCGGCGCACGGCCGGGTGCTTGTGACGCGGCGATGCGGCGTGCTACGAAGCCTCCACCATGGGTAGAATTTCTGTCGCCATTTTTGTCGCATTGGCCCCGCTCTCCGCCGGGGCGCAGATTCAGACCGTGGTCGTCCCGGCCGGTCCCGGCGTGGTGATCGCCCCGCGCGGACAGGCTATGCCGCGGCCGAGCATCGCGCCGGCGAGCCGCGCCCAGCGCCGGCTCCTTCTGCAGGCCGAGCCGGCGGATACCCTCACGGCGCCGACCGCCGCGGCCGGGCTTGCCCTGGCTGGCGCCGCGGCGCTGGCCGTGGCCCTTGGGGGCACCGGCGGCGGCAGCAGCGGGACATCGGCCGCGACAGCCACGACCCGCACGCGCTGAGGCTCGCCGCCGGCCCCTTGCGCCTTGGCGCATCGGGGGTCACGGTCGCGCCCGAATCCGGTTCGGGAGATCCTCATCGATGTTGCCGCCGCGCGATCAGCTCACGCTCTGCTTCGCCCATGTCGCCTACCGCTTCGGAGACCGCTTCGCGCTGCGGAACACCGGCATCCGCTTCATCGAGGTGCGCTCGCGCGAGGAACTCGACGCCAGGGTCGCCGAGGCCGATGTGCTGGTCTGCTCCGGCATGTGGCGCAACGACCTGCCGAAGATCGCGCCGAAGCTGAAGTTCGTGCAGTCGGCCTCCGCCGGCACCGACCAGTATGACCGGGAGGTGCTGAAGACAGCGGGCATCCGCCTCGCCAGCGGGCAGGGCGTGAACGCCAATGCGGTGTCCGAGCACGCCATCGCGCTGATGCTCGCCCTGCTGCGCCGCATCCCGGAAGCGCGCGACAACCAGGCGAAGCATGTCTGGCGCGGCATGATGGGCGACTTCGCGAAGCGAGAGGACGAGAGCGGCGGCAAGACCGCAGTCGTCGTCGGCCTGGGGCGCATCGGCGGGCGCATCGCGCGGCTGTGCAAGGCGCTCGGCATGACGGTGGTCGGTGTCCGCCGCGACGTCTCCGGCGGCGCGGAGGGCGCGGACGAGGTGCATTCGTTCCGCGATCTCGAGGCCCTGCTGCCGCGCGCCGACGTGCTGATCCTCGCCTGCCCGCTGACCGAGGAGACGCGCGGCCTGATCGATGCGGCGGCGCTGGCGGCACTGAAGCCCTCCGCGCTGTTCGTCAACGTCGCGCGCGGGCGCGTGGTGGACGAACCGGCGCTTGTCGCCGCCCTGCGGAAGCGCTCCTTCGCCGCCGCCGCGCTCGACGTGACGGCCGACGAGCCGCTGCCCGGCGACAGCCCGCTTTGGGACATGCCCCACGTCCTCATCACCCCGCATACGGGCGGCGAGACCCACATGTACGAGGACAACGTCCTCGACTTCATGATGGAGAACATCGCCCGCCTGCAGCGCGGCGAGACGTCCCTCGTGAACCAGATCGTCTGACGGAGCCGACCATCATGGCCACCCGCGAAGGCGCCCTCGGGCGCGCCGCATCCTTCTTCGACGACGGCGGCTTCAAGGCTCTGCTGTCCGACCTCGTCGCCATTCCCTCCACCGCGCAGGAGGAAGGGCGCGAGGCCGATCTCGACCGCTACCTGAACGGTGCGATCCGGCCCTGGCTGGAACGCCTGGGCTTCGCCGTCCAGGTGCGGCCCAATCCGCGCCAGGGCTTCGGTCCCATCCTCACCGCCGAGCGCATCGAGGATCCGGCGCGCCCCACCGTGCTGCTCTACGGCCATGGCGACACCGTGCGCGGCCTCGAGGACCAGTGGCGCAAGGGCCTCGAGCCCTGGAAGCTGATCGAGGAAGGCGATCGCTGGTATGGCCGCGGCACCGCCGACAACAAGGGCCAGCACGCGCTGAACATCGCGGCCCTCGAGGCGGTGATCGCCGAGCGCGAGGGCAGGCTCGGCTTCAACGTGAAGGTCGTTCTCGAGATGGCCGAGGAGCGCGGCTCCACCGGCCTGCGCGACTTCGTCGCGGCCCATGCCGACGAACTGAAGGCGGATGTCCTGATCGCCTCCGACGGCCCGCGCGTCGAACCGGGCATCCCGACCATCGCGACCGGCACGCGCGGCACCTTCCACTTCGACCTGGTGCTGAAGCTCCGTCCCGGCGGGGTGCATTCGGGCCATTGGGGCGGGCTGACGCGGGATCCCGCCATCCTGCTCGCCCATGCGCTCGCCACCATGATGGACCGCAACGGCAAGGTGCTGGTGCGCGGCCTGCTGCCGCCGGCACTGTCGAATTCCGTGCGCACGGTCCTCGAAGGCTGTCCGGTCGGTGGCGGCGACGGCGCGGCCACGATCGACGAGGGCTGGGGCGAGCCGGGCCTTTCCAGCGCCGAGAAGATCTACGGCTGGAACAGCCTCATCGTGCTGGCGATGATCTCCGGCCGGCCGGAGAACCCGGTCAACGCGGTGGCTCCGGATGCGCGCGCCCATATGCAGGTGCGCTACACGGTCGACAGCGATCCCGCGACCTTCGCCAAGGCGGTGCGCGACCACCTCGACGCACACGGCTTCCAGGACATCGCGGTGGAGAATGCGGGCCTTCGCATGCCGGCCTCCCGCACCGATCCCGACCACCCTTGGGTACGCTGGGCGCAGGCCTCGATGCGGAAGTCGCTCGGCAAGAAGGTGCAGATCATCCCCAATTCCTCGGGTGGCCTGCCGGGCGACGTCTTCGTCGACCACCTCCATGTGCCGCTGGTCTGGGTCCCGCATTCCTACAACGGCTGCAAGCAGCACGGGCCGGACGAGCACTTCCTGATCGCCCCGGCGCGGGAAGGCATCCTCGCCTTCGCCGGAATGTGGTGGGATCTGGGCGAGAAGGGGACACCCTGACCACACTCGGGTTACGCTTCCTCACCCTGTCAAGCGGGCGGCGCAATGCGGGCGTTACAGGACGCCCGCATGTTGTTTGCAGCGGCGAGGTGCCGCGCCCTACAGAGGACGCCAACGATGCGGAAAACCACGATCGCGGCGCTGACCGCCGCCCTGATGGCCGGGAGCGCCGGTCTGGCCCTGGCCCAGCCCGGGCCGGGCGGCGGCCCGGGCATGGGTGGCCCCGGTTCGCACCGGCCCCACTACGGCCCGCGCGGCGGTAACGGCTTCGCGATGGGCGAGGCCTTCGCCCGCGCCGATACCAACAACGACGGCAAGGTGACGCGCGAGGAGGCGATGGCTTGGGTGCAACTGCGCTTCACCGAGGTCGACGCCGACAAGGACGGTGCTATCACGGTCGAGGAATGGCGCGCCTACCACGATGCGCGCCGCCCCCAGAACCGCCGCCCCCGGGGTGAACGGATGCGCGAAGGCATGCAGCAGCGTGGCCTGGCGATGTTCCGCTTCATCGATGTCAACCTCGATGGCCGGGTCACCATGGATGAGCTGCGGCCGATGGCCGAAGCGGCGTTCCGTGCACTCGACGCCAACTCGGACGGCGCGGTGGCCCGCGACGAATTGCGCCATCGCCGTCCCGACGGCCAGCGCGGTCCCCGTGGGCAGCGTGGCCCCGGCCAGCCGCCGGCACCCTCCGACGCGCCGCAGCCGCCGGCCACGCCGCGCTGACCTTCCCCGGACGCCGTCGCGGACCCCCGCGGCGGCGTTCCGCTATCGGGCGCAGGCATCAAGCCGCGCTGGGCGGTTATCCAGGCTTCAGAGTGGGACAGGTCTGGAAATGGTGGGCGCGACAGGGATTGAACCTGTGACCCTTCGCGTGTGAAGCGAATGCTCTCCCGCTGAGCTACGCGCCCGACCAGGGAGCGCGGACATATAAGCGGCGGCCTGGAGTGTCAAGCCGCGCGAGACCCTTGCCCGGGCGCGCCGCGTCGCGCCAATGTCCCTTCCATGCGCCGCAGTGCCGTCGCCGCCGCGATCCTCGCCGCCCTGCTCGGCGGCACGGCGCGCGCGCAGACGCTGGAAGCCGACTATGCACTGTCCCAGACCGGCATCACGGTCATGGATGTCCGGCTGAACATCGATCTCTCGGCCGAGCGCTACCGTATTGCGAGCCTGTCGCGTGCCCGCGGCCTTGGGCACCTCTTCCTGCCGCGGGAGCAGCGGGCCGAGGCCGAGGGGCGCTTCGCCGGGGCCGAGGTGCGCCCCTACCGCTACCTGTCCGAAGGCGAATGGCGCGGCCGGCCGCGACGCACGGTGCTCGAATATCTTGGCGGCTCGCCACGGCTGGCCGTGCTCGAACCGCACGACGACGGCGACCGTCTGCCGGTGCCGCCGGAACAGCGCGACGGCACACTCGACACGCTTTCGGCCCTGCTGCGCCTGGCGCGCGATTCCGCCGCGACAGGGCGCTGCGACCTGGCGGGCGCGGTCTTCGACGGGCGGCGGCGCCTCGAATGGTCGTCGCGCACCCTCGGGGTCGGCCGGCCGCCGGTCGCGGGCCTAACCGGCCAGGCGCTGCGCTGCCGGCTGGAAAGCCGCCTGGTGGCCGGCTACCGCCGCGGCGACGACCCCGCGCGCGTCGGGCGCCCGCGGGAAGCCGATGCCTGGATCGCCGTGCTGCGCCCGGATGCCCCGCCGATGCCGCTGCGGGTGGAATTCCCCTCGACGATGCTGGGGCCCCTGCGGCTCGACCTGGTGCGCTTCGCCCCCTCAGGGCCGTAGCGCGGCGACCAGCCCGGGCAGTTCGGCCGGGCGCGCCGCGACGGGCGAGCCCCCCGCCATCGCGAGCGGCCCATAGCCCCAGGCGACGAAGATGCAGGGCACCCCGGCGCCTGCCGCCGCCATCACGTCGTTGCGATGATCGCCCACCATGACCGCGCTCTCCGGCGCCCCGCCGGCGGCGGCGAGCGTCGCGCGCAGGTGGTCCGGGTGCGGCTTGCGGACGGGGAAGGAATCGCCGCCGCCGATCGCCGCGAAACGCTCTCCGAGACCGAGGGAGGCGAGCAGGGCGCGCGCCGGCCCCTCCGGCTTGTTGGTGCAGACCGCCAGCCGCCAGCCTGCCGTCTCGATCGCCGCCAGGGCCTCGGCGATGCCCTCGAAGGGCATGGTCAGGCGCGCGAAGCGGATGTCCTCGTCCGCGATGAGTTCCTGGTGGCAGGCTTCCTCGTAGGGCAGGCCGCGGCCGGCGAGGAGCCGCTCGGTCAGCACCTTCACCCCGTCCCCGATCATCGCCTTGACCTCGTCGAGGCTGTAGGGCGCAAGGCCGCGCCGGCCGATGACGCGATTCACGGCGGCATGGATGTCGGGCGCGCTGTCCAGCAGCGTGCCGTCCAGGTCGAAGACAGCGACTTTGCTCATGCCGCGGGCGTAGGGCACGGGCAGGCGGCCGACAAGCCTTCACGGCCCGGAAACCGCGGGCCGCCAGCATGGCCCGGGTGCGGAAGGGGCTTGGCCATGCGGGACGACGGGGGCGCGATACATCCGGCAAAGGATGTTGACGCGCGTGCCGCTGGACGCGGCGCGGCGCGGCGCGTTACCGGGGCGGCATGACCCACGCTGCCGTCATTCTCGCCGCCGGCCTCGGCACCCGCATGAGGTCCCCGCGCCCCAAGGTCATGCACCCGATCGCGGGGCGCCCGATGATCCGGCACCTGCTGCAGGCCGTGGAGGCACGCTTCGGCCGCATCGTCGTCGTGGTCGGGCCCGACATGCCCGAACTCGAGGCCGCCGTCGCGCCGCACGAGGTCGCGGTCCAGCGCGAGCGCCTGGGCACCGCGCATGCCGCCCTGCAGGCCGGATCGATCCTCGGGGGGCATGCCGGCGATGCCGCCGTGCTCTATGGCGACAACCCCCTGATCACCGAAGCGACGCTCGCCCGCCTGCAGGCCGCACGGGCCGAGGCCGACCTGGTGCTGCTCGCCATGCGCCCCTCGGATCCCGCGCACTACGGCCGGGTCGTGACGGGGGCGGACGGCATGGTCGAGCGCGTCGTCGAATGGGCCGACGCGACCGGGGCGGAGCGGGCGATCGGCCTGTGCAATGCGGGGGTGGTCTGCGCCGCGGCGCCGGACCTGTTCCGCTGGCTCGCCGCCGTGCGCAACGACAACGCCAAGGGCGAATACTACCTGACCGACGTGGTGGCGCTCGCCCGCGCCGAGGGCCGCAGCGTGCGCGCGGTCGAGGCGCCGGAAGCCGAGCTGCGCGGCATCAACGGCAAGGCCGAACTCGCCGCCGCCGAGGCCGAGGTCCAGGCCGCGCTGCGCGAGGCCGCCATGGCCGGCGGCACGACCATGCAGGCGCCGGAAACGGTCTTCCTGTCCTGGGACACGCGCCTCGGCGCCGACACGGTGGTGGAGCCGAACGTCTTCTTCGGCCCCGGCGTGACGGTCGAGGACGGGGCGATCATCCATTCCTTCTCCCACCTCACGCAGTGCACCGTCCGGCGCCACGCCGAGATCGGTCCCTTCGCGCGCCTGCGCCCCGGCGCGGTGATCGAGCCGCGCGCCCATGTCGGGAACTTCGTGGAGCTGAAGGCGACGACGCTGGGGGAGGGGGCCAAGGCGAACCACCTGTCCTACCTCGGCGATGCGACGATCGGCGCCGGCTCGAACATCGGCGCCGGCACCATCACCTGCAACTACGACGGAGTGAACAAGTACCGGACCGAGATCGGGGAGGGTGCCTTCATCGGCAGCGACACCTCCCTCGTCGCGCCGGTGAAGGTCGGCGCTCGGGCGCTGATCGGGGCGGGCAGCGTCATCACTTCGAACGTGCCCGACGATGCGCTCGCCATCGCGCGCGGGCGCCAGGCGGTGTTCGAGGGGCGCGGCTTCAAGGGCAGGAAGGGGAAGTAGGCGATGTGCGGAATCGTGGGCGTCGTCGGGCGCGAAGCAGCGGCGCCGCGGATTCTCGAGGCGCTGCGCCGGCTGGAATACCGCGGCTACGACAGCGCCGGCATCGCGACCCTGGTGAACGGCCACATCGAGCGGCGCCGCGCCGAGGGCAAGCTGTCGAACCTCGCCGCGGTGCTGGACGCGAACCCGCTGCCCGGCACCACCGGCATCGGCCACACCCGCTGGGCGACGCATGGCGCGCCGACCGAGCGCAACGCCCATCCGCACGGCACGCCGCGCGTCGCCGTCGTGCACAACGGCATCATCGAGAACCACGCGGAGCTGCGTGCCGAACTCGAAGCCAGGGGCCAGGTCTTCGAGACGGAGACCGACACCGAGACCTTCGCCCGTCTGGTGGATCAGAACCTGCAGGACGGCCTCCCGCCCGAGAAGGCGGCCGCGGCTGCGCTGAAGCGCGCGCATGGGGCCTATGCGCTCGCGATGATCTTCACCGGGCATCCGCGGACGCTGATCTGCGCGCGGCAGGGCGCGCCGCTCGCCATCGGCTATGGCGAGGAGGAGATGTTCGTCGGCTCCGACGCCCTTGCGCTCGCGCCGCTGACCCGGCGCATCGCCTATCTCGAAGAAGGTGACTGGGCGATGGTGGACGATGCCGGCGCGCGCTTCTTCGACCTCGAGGACAGGCCGGTGGAGCGGGAGATCCGCCTCACCGCGGTCTCGGGTGCTGCGACCGGCAAGGGCAACTACCGCCACTTCATGGAGAAGGAACTGCACGAGCACCCCGTGGTGCTCGGCGACACGCTGACGCAGTACCTGGACCCGATGACGCGCAGCGTGACGCTGCCGCCGCTGCCCTTCGACCCCGAGCGTGTGCCCCGGATGACGATCACGGCCTGCGGCAGCGCCTTCCTCGCCGGCCAGGTCGGCCGCTACTGGATCGAGCAGCTCGCGCGCATCCCGGTGGATGCCGATGTCGCCAGCGAGTTCCGCTACCGCGAGCCGCCGCTGCCCGAAGGCGGCGCCGCCCTGCTGGTCAGCCAGTCCGGCGAGACGGCCGACACCATGGCCGCCCTGCGGCTGCTGAAGGCGCGGCGCCAGAAGGTCGTCGCCGTCGTCAACGTGCCCGAGAGCAGCATGGCGCGCGAGGCCGATGGCGCCGTTCTGACCGTGGCCGGCCCCGAGATCGGCGTCGCTTCGACCAAGGCCTTCACGGCGCAGCTCGCGGTGCTCGCCTGCCTCGCGATCGGCTTCGGCAGGGCGCGCGGTACGATCTCCCCGGACGACGAGGCGAAGCTGACGGCCGCGTTGCTGGAAGTGCCCGGCAACGCTGCGCTGGTGCTCGAGCAGGATGCCGAGATCCGCGCCATGGCGGCCGAGGTCGCCAAGGCGCGGGACGTCCTGTTCCTCGGCCGCGGCACGCTCTTCCCGATCGCAATGGAAGGCGCGCTGAAGCTCAAGGAGATCAGCTACATCCACGCCGAGGGCTACGCGGCCGGGGAGATGAAGCACGGGCCGATCGCGCTGATCGATTCCGCCGTGCCGGTAATCTCGCTCTGCCCCTCGGGCCCGATGTTCGAGAAGACGGCGTCGAACCTGCAGGAAGCCGCAGCCCGCGGCGGCCGCATCATGGCCTTCACCGACGACCTCGGCGCGGAGAAGCTGCGGCGCTTCGCCGAGCGCGTGGTCGTGCTGCCGCGCGTCGGAGCCTTCTCCGCGCCGATCCTGCATGCCATCCCGGTGCAGTTGCTCGCCTATCACGTCGCCGTGCTGAAGGGCACGGATGTCGACCAGCCGCGCAACCTCGCCAAGAGCGTGACGGTGGAGTGAGGCGGTGGAAGTGCACATAGCGCCGGGCCTGCCCGCGCGGCTGGCGCAGGCCGAGGATCTGCGCCGCTTCAGCGTGATCGCCGCCGCCGGGCCGGACGCCCTGCCGGACCTCGCCGCGGCCCTGCAAGGCGTGCTCGCCTTCGAAGGAACCGGGCACGCCTGGGTCGCGGTCGATTGGCTGTTGTCGGCGTCGGGACAGGCCGGATCCGAGGCCTGGCGAACGGGCTTCGAGGCGATGCGTGCCTATGCCGCGAAACAGGGGTGGACGCGCGATGATCCTCCCGCGCTGCGCGGGCATGTCGCCTGGCAGGCGGCGGCGCCGGCCCGAAGGTAGGCTGCGCCTGCCGCGCGAGGATAGATCACTCCTCGATGATCGCGACGGCGCGGGTCCAGCCGGCCGAGGCGCGATGGATCTTCACGGGAAAGCAGGCGACCATGAAGCCGTCCGCGGGCAGGGCCTCGAGGTTGCTCAGCTTCTCCATGTGGCAGTAGCCGATCTCGCGCCCGGCGCGATGGCCTTCCCAGATCAATGAGGTGTCGCCGGTCTCCTGCACCTTCTTCTTCGTCAGGGAGAAGGGCGCGTCCCACGACCACCCGTCGGTGCCGGTGACGCGCACGCCCTGTTCGAGCAGCCAGAGCGTCGCCGCCCTGCCGACGCCGCAGCCCGAATGGATGTAGTCGTCCTGCCCGTAGCGGCTGCCGGCGCGCGTGTTCACCACCACGATCTCGAGCGGCCTGAGCCTGTGCCCGATGCGCGCCAGCTCCTTCTGCACGTCCTCCGGCGTCGCGACGCAGCCATCGGGAAGGTGCCGGAAATCGAGCTTCACGCCCGGCTGGAAGCACCAGTCGAGGGGGATCTCGTCGATCCGCCAGGAGGGCTCGCCGCCGGGCACCAGGCGTTCGTTCATGCGCGAGAAGAAGTGGTAGGGCGCATCGAGATGCGTGCCGTTGTGCGTGCTGATGCGCACGCGCTCGACGGCGGCGTATTCGCCTTCGGGCAGGGCGTCGACGGGGATGCCGAATTCCTGCGCGATGGCGGGCGCGGTCATGTGGTGGTCGTGGTACTCGATCTCCGGCAGCATGCGCGGCGGGTCGCTCGCGATGCCGGCCTTCAGTGCGACCGAGATGTCGACGAGGCGTCGGGCCATGGGGTGTTTCCTGTCGGGCCGGGGGGTCACGCCGGCCAGGCGATGGCGGGCAGCAACTGCCCGCGGCATTCGCCGAAGCCGATGGGAATGGCGCCGGGCGCCTCGGCGCGGGCACGGAAGACGATCTCGTCGCCATCCTCGATCCAGCGCCGCGTTTCGCCGTTGGGCAGGGTGACGGGGCCGGTCAGGCCGATTTCGGCCAGGCAGGCTCGCGCCGTCACCTCGGGACCGGAGACGGTGCCGCTGCCGAGCAGGTCGCCCGCGAGCAGGTTGCAGCCGTTCGAGGCGTGGTGTGCGACCATTGTCGCCGCGGTCCAGTACATGCCGGCGAACTCCGTGTCGGTCAGGACGAAGGGCGCGGCGCCCCCGGCCTTCATGCGCGGCGTCAGGATCGCTGCCGTCATGCGCACCGAGAGCGCGCCGTTCGACCGGTTCCAGGGGCTGTCGAGATAGGGCAGGGCCGGCGGGTCCTGCACCGGCGCCGGCACCTCGAAGGGTGCGAGCGCCTCGGCCGTCACGATCCAGGGCGAGACGCTGGTCGAGACGCTCTTGCCGAGGAAGGGTCCGAGCGGCGGCATCTCCCACCGCTGCACGTCGCGCACCGACCAGTCGTTGAGCAGCCCGTAGCCGAAGATCCGGTCGGGCGCACGCGACATCGGCACCGGCTCGCCGAGCGCGTTCTCGCCGGCGATCCAGACCGCCATTTCGAGTTCGTAGTCCATCGCCTGGCTCGGCCCGACATGCACCGTGCCGTCCTGGCGCTGCCACTGGCCATGCGGGCGGGTCACCGGCTCCCCGCTGACGCGCACGGAGGAGGCTCGCGAATGATAGGCAACCGGCAGATGGCGGAAGGCCTGCGGCAGCGGGTTCTTCGGGTCCCGCCGCACGCCGAGCCGCGCGCAGTGGTCGTAGGAAGCCATGAAGTCGGAGAAGTTCCGCACCGTCGCCGGCAGGTGCATCCGCGCCGCTGCCATCGGCACGAGCAGCGTCTCCGCCCGGCCCTGGGCCGCCGAACCTTGTGTGAGCAGCGCCGACACCTCGGCCCGCAAGGCGGCGGAGGCGTGCCGCCCCTGCGACATCAGCGGTCCCAGCGACCCCTCGGCCGCCGCGCGGTTGCTCACCAGGCCGGCCGCGAAGGTGGCGGAGAGGTCGAGGATCCGATCCCCGATCGCCACCCCGCAGCGCGGCGCCGTGCCCTCGGTGCTGAACACGCCGAAGGGCAGGTTCTGGATGGGGAAGTCGGCACCCTCGGCATTCGCCGAGGCGACCCAGCTGCGGCGCGCAGGGTCGTGGGTGGCATCGCGCTGGGCCATGGACGCTCCGTTTGCTCCCGAATGACATCGATCATGCCCGTATTGATCGATATGACAAGATAAAATATATTTTTACTATGGACGCCGCCCCCGCCACCGCCGTCGAGGCCGCCACGCACAGGCTCCGGGCGGAGATCGTCGCCGGCGCCCTTCCGCCCGAGGCACGACTGCGGCTGCGCGACCTCGCCGCCCGGACGGGCTACGGCGCGACGCCCCTGCGTGAGGCACTTTCCCGCCTCGCGGCGGAGGGCTTCGTCGTCTTCGAGGGCCAGAAGGGCTTCTCCGTCCCGCCGGTCACACGGGCACACCTGCTCGACATCACGCGTTCCCGCCAGTTCGTGGAGCCGGAGGCGCTGCGCCAGGCGATGGAGCATGGCGGCGCGGGCTGGGAGGACGAGATCGTCGCCAGCCTCTCCCTGCTGAAGCGGGAGATGGAGCGGCGTGTGCCCGGCGCTGCCTGGCTCGACACATACGAGGCGAAGCACCACCGCTTCCACCGCGCCCTGATCGCGGCCTGCCCGCTCGTCTCGCTCCGCGCCTTTTGCGACGAGCTCTACATGCAGACGACGCGCTACCGGCGCCTCATGAAGAGCGTCACGCCGGACTGGGCGCGCATGGCTGCAGCGCATGAGGCGCTCGCCGACCGGATCCTGGCACGGGACCCGGCGGCGCAGCACGTCCTGCGGGATCACATCGGGACCACGGCGAGCCGGGTCCTCGCGATGCTGGGGCAGGACGTGCCACCCTGACAGCGGCGGCTGCCCGGCCTATCTTCCGGCTAACCCCGGAGGAGGGCGCCATGCTCGACGTGACCGCGAAAGTTCCCCTGAAAAATCCGGACCTGTTCCGCCAGGCCAACTATATCGATGGCAAGTGGGTGCAGGCCGACAGCGGCAAGACGCTGGCCGTGCGCAACCCGGCGACCGGCGAGGTGATCGGCAATGTCCCCGCCATGGGCCAGGCCGAGACCCGCCGCGCCATCGAGGCCGCCAACGCCGCCTGGCCCGCCTGGCGCGCCATGCTGGCGAAGGATCGTGCGGTCATCCTGCACAGGCTCGCCGCCCTGATGCACGAGAACGCGGACGACCTCGCCGCCATCATGACCGCCGAGCAGGGCAAGCCGCTCGCCGAGGCGAAGGGTGAGGTCGTCTATTCCGCATCCTTCATCGAGTGGTTCGCCGACGAGGGCCGCCGCGTCTATGGCGAGACGATCCCGCAGAACGCCAAGGGCCGCCGCATCATCGTGACGAAGGAGCCGATCGGCGTCTTCGCGGCGATCACGCCCTGGAACTTCCCGTCGGCCATGATCACCCGCAAGGCGGGCCCCGGCTGGGCCGCCGGCTGCACCGGCGTGATCCGCCCGGCCTCGCAGACGCCGTTCAGCGCGCTGGCGATCGCCGTATTGGCTGAGCGCGCCGGCATGCCGGCCGGCGTGTGCAACGTCATCACCGGGCCGTCCGGGGAGACGGGCAAGGAGCTCACGGGCAACCCGATCGTCCGCAAGCTGTCCTTCACCGGCTCGACGGAGGTCGGCCGCGTGCTGCTCGCGCAATGCGCCGCGACCATCAAGAAGACCTCGATGGAACTCGGCGGCAACGCGCCCTTCATCGTCTTCGATGATGCGGATCTCGACCAGGCGGTGCAGGGCGCGATGGCGTCCAAGTACCGCAACACCGGGCAGACCTGCGTCTGCGCCAACCGCATCCTCGTGCAGGATGGCGTGTACGACGCCTTCGCCAAGAAGCTGAAGGAAGCGGTGGAAGGCCTGAAGGTCGGCCCGGGCATGGAGCCCGGCGTGACCCAGGGCCCGCTGATCAACGCCGACGCGGTCGCGAAGGTCGAGGAGCACATCGCCGATGCGCTGAAGCTCGGCGCCTCGATCGTCACCGGCGGCAAGCGCCATTCGCGCGGCGGCAACTTCTTCGAACCGACGATCCTCGCGAACGTGCCGCGCGGCGCGAAGATCTTCGGCGAGGAGACCTTCGGCCCCGTCGCGCCGCTCTTCCGCTTCAAGACCGAAGAGGAAGCGATCAGGCTGGCGAACGACACGGAGTTCGGCCTCGCCTGCTACTTCTACGCGCGCGACGTCGGCCGCATCTTCCGCGTCGCCGAGGCGCTGGAATACGGCATCGTCGGCATCAACGAAGGCATCATCTCGACCGCCGAGGTGCCTTTCGGCGGCTTCAAGCAATCGGGCCTCGGCCGCGAGGGCAGCCACATGGGCATCGAGGAATACCTCGAGGTGAAGTACCTGGCGCTCGGCGGCATCGGCGCGTGAGGGAGCCTCTCTTCCTCGAGGATCTGACGCCGGGCCGGCGTTTCACCGCCGGCCCGGCGGCGATCAGCGAGGCGGAGATCATCGCCTTCGCCAGCCGTTACGATCCGCAGCCCTTTCACACGGACCCCGGCGCCGCCGGAGCGCACCCGCTGTTCCAGGGCCTTGCGGCGAGCGGCTGGCACACCGCCGCGCTGTCGATGCCCCTGGTGATCGAGGCGATCGGCCATATCGCCGATGGCGTCATCGGCAGCGGCGGGGAGCTGCTCTGGCCGCGCCCCGTCCGGCCGGGCGACAGCCTGTCGGTCGAGATCGAGGTGATCGAGGCAACGCCCTCGCGCTCCCGCCCCGACCGCGGATCGGCGGTGCTGCGGATCCGCACGCTGAACCAGCATGGCGAGGAGGTCCAGCGCTTCACGCCGCGCCTCGTTGTTCCGCGGCGGCCCGCCCCATGAAGCTCGGCTACGTGATCCACTACGTACCGGATGTCGCCGCGACCGTCGCCTTCTACGCCGATGCCTTCGGCCTGGCACCGCGCTTCGTCCACGACAGCGGCACCTATGCCGAGATGGAGACCGGCGCCACGGCGCCGGCCTTCGTCGCCGAAGCCATGATCGAGGAGCAGGGCGCGACCTTCCGTCGCACGCGCCCCGGCGAGACTCCGCCCGGCGTGGAGATGGCCCTGGTGATGGAGGATGTCCGCGCCGCCTTCGCGCGTGCCGTGGAAGCCGGCGCCTCTCTCCTGATGCTGCCGAAGGAGAAGCCCTGGGGCCAGCTCGTCGGCCATGTCCGCGACCTCGACGGTGCCCTGGTCGAACTCTGTTCCCCGGTGTCCTGACCCTATGGCCCGGCGCCGGGTGACGGCTTCCAAAGGCCTTGGGCCTTTGGCGGGAGGGGTTCGGGGAGGGTGGCGCTCTCCCTGATCTCCGCGGCGATGGCCCTCAGTTCCGGCTCCGGCCGCTCCGCCAATCGCTCCGCCATGCTGTTCCTGAAGGCGGCATGGGCTCCCCGCGCCGCTTCCCGGAACCAGCGCGCCGCCGCCTCGATGCGCCCTTCCGCCGTGAGCAGGGCCGCGAGGTTGAACTGCCCGCGGAAATCGCCGCGCTCGGCCGAGATCGCGTAGAGCCGGGCCGCCTCGCGCGGGTCGGCCGGACCCTCCCAGCCTTCCTCGAGGAAGCGCGCGACCATGTTGATCGACTTGGCGTGCCCTTGCGCAGCGGCCGCGCGGTACCAGCGCAGCGCCTCCGCCCGGTCTTCCGGCACGCCGCGGCCACGGAAATGCATGTTGCCGAGGTTGTACTGCCCCCAGTCGAGGCCGGCCTCGGCGGCCTGGCGGAACCAGGCCGCGGCTGCCGTTTGGTCTGCGGCCACACCCCAGCCGTTCTCGAGGCACCGGCCGAGCATGTTCATCCCTTCGGGCTGCTTTGCTTCGGCCGCCACCCGGAACCATGCCGCCGCCGCCGCCCGGTCCTGCGCCACGCCCCCGAGCCCGTCGAGCAGGATCTGCCCCCAGAACACCATGGCCGGCGCAATGCCGTACTTCGCCGCGGCCTCGACCCAGGGTGCCGCCTCCTCGGGCGGGGCGGCGAAGGCGGCGGCCAGCGCCTCGGGGCTCGCGTCGCGGATCTCGTCGAAGGACACCCGGCGGCGAAGGGGCTTCGGAGGGCGGGGGCGGCGGAACATGGGCTCGCGATACTGCGAATGCGACGGATTCGCAAATATGTGCGCGGCAGCCGGTTCGCGGCGCTCCGGATTCCCCCCGCTCGGCAGCGATGAGCGCCGATGCATGCCGAGATCGCCGCGGGTTCGGCGATGCCCCGTTCGGGACGCCGGGCAGGGCCCTTGCCATGGAAGCGACGCGATGAGCGAATGCCTGACCGTGCTCCGGCGTCGCATTGCCGCCCCCGGCGCTACCCACTAACTCAGGCGGAACACGCGCGGGGCCGTTCCCCGGGAGATTCCGATGAGCCACGACTTCGACCTCTTCGTCATCGGCGGCGGTTCGGCGGGCGTGCGCCTCGGCCGCATTGCCGCGGGACATGGTGCCCGCGTCGCGGTGGCCGAGGAGCGCTTCTGGGGTGGCACCTGCGTCAATGTCGGCTGCGTGCCCAAGAAGATCATGGTCAATGCCGCCGAGTACGGCGCCTGGATGGAGGATGCGGCGGCCTTCGGCTGGCCGCACCACCACCACCGGCATCATGACTGGGCGAAGCTCGCCGCCGCGCGGGATGCCGAGGTCGCGCGGCTGTCGGGCATCTACGGCAAGCTGCTCGCGGGCGCCGGCGTCACCTCCTTCGACGCGCGGGCGACCTTCGCCGATCCCCATACGATCGACGTGGACGGCAAGCGCGTGACCGCCGGGCGGATCGTGATCGCGACCGGCGGCACGCCGACCCGCCTGCCGATCCCGGGCGCGGAGCTCGGGCTGATCTCGGACGACCTCTTCACGTTGAAGGCCCTGCCCAAGCGGGTGATCGTGATCGGCGGCGGCTACATCGCCGTGGAGTTCGCCTGCATCCTGCGTGGGCTCGGGGCGGAGGTGGAACTGATCTACCGCGCGCCGCTGCCGTTGCGCGGCTTCGACGAGGACGTCCGGGCCGCCGCCGCCGAGGCGCTGGCCGCCCAGGGCATCCGCCTCAATCCCGACGTGACGCCGACGCGCATCGGCAAGGTCGGCGACGGCCTGACGCTCTTCCTGTCCAACGACCACACGCGCGAGGCCGACGCGATCTTCTTCTGCACCGGCCGCGCGCCGAACACGGCGGGCCTCGGGCTCGAGAAGGCGGGCCTCGACATCCGCCCGGGCGAGCCGATCCCGGTGGATGACGAACACCGCACGGCCGTCCCGCACATCTACGCGATCGGGGACGTGATCGACCGCGTGAACCTCACGCCCATGGCGACCGCGGTGGGCCACGCGCTCGCCGATACGCTGTTCGGCAACAACCCGCGCAAGGTATCCTATGAGAACGTGCCCACGGCGGTCTTCATGTCCCCTCCCATCGCGACGGTCGGCCTGACGGAGGCCGAGGCCGCCGCGCGCGGCCCCGTGGATGTCTACACCACCCGCTTCACCCCGATGCGCCACACCATCAGCAAGCGGGAGGGGCGGCGGACGCTGATGAAGCTCGTGGTCTGCCAGCGGACCCAGAAGATCCTCGGCGCCCACATGCTGGGCGAGGATTCGGCCGAGATCATGCAGGGCATCGGCATCGCCGTGGCGATGGGCGCGACGAAGCAGGACTTCGACCGCGCCATCGGCATCCACCCGACGGCGGCCGAGGAATTCGTCACCCTGCGCACGCGCACCCGCGTCGCCGGCGTGGCGGCGGCGGCCCAATAGGATGTCGCCCGCCGCGCGACTGACGGTCCTCTTCGCCTCGGCGGGGCATTTCCTCCATCACGTGCTGACGGGGATCTTCCTTACCCTCGCCGTGGTGCTCGAGCGCGTGTGGGACAAGCCTTACGCCGAGATCATCTCGCTTTGGACCGGCGGGGCGATGCTGATCGGCCTCGGCGCACCGGCGGCGGGCTGGCTCGCGGACCGCTTCGGCCATGCGCGGATGATGGCGGTCTTCTACCTCGGGATCGGCGCCTCCGCCGTCGCCGCCGGCATGGTCGAGGGACCCTCCGGCATGGCCGTGGCGCTCGGCGCCATCGGCCTGTTCGGCGCGATCTACCACCCGGTCGGCATGGCCTGGGTCTCGATGGCCGCGCCCATCGCCATCCGCGGGCGCATCATGGGCTGGCTCGGCATCGCGGGCTCGATCGGCGTGGCCCTGGCGGCGGTCATCGCCGGGGGGCTCGCCAGCCTGGCCGGCTGGCGGGCGGCGATGATCGTCCCCGGCCTGGCCACGATCGCAGCCGGGATCCTCCTGGCCTGCGCCATCGCCGGCGGGCGTGTCGCCGCCGGCGAGACCCGCGCCGCCCAGGGCGGCCGCTCTGCGGCGTCACCGGCCGACGCCCGCGCGCCGATGGGCGTGCTCGTGGTGCTGGCGGTGACCTTCTCGCTGGGCTCGGTGGTCTATGCCGCCTTCTCGACGGCCCTGCCGAAATGGCTGAGCGACAGCCTCGGCCTCGATGGCGGCGAGACGGCGCGGCTTGGCTTGGTGGTCGGCGCGACGCTGCTGATGGGCAGCGCGGGGCAGCTCGTCGGCGGCGGGCTGGCCGACCGGCTGCCGTTCAAGTGGCTCTACGTCGGGACCTTCGCGCTGAAGCTCCTGCCGCTGCTCCTCGCCGGCGCGCTCGGCGGGCCGGCGGCGGTTGCGGCGGCGGCGGTCATCGGCTTCACCTTCGACATGTCGGCGCCGGTCGAGAACCTGCTGCTCGCGCGCTATTCCTCGGGGCGCCGACGGGGCCTCGCCTTCGGGATGAAGTTCGCGATGGGCTTCGCGGCCGCGCCGCTCGGCGTCAACCTGGTGGCCTGGGCCTATGCCGACGGGCCGGACGGGGCGGGGATGCTGTTCGGGATCCTGGCGGCGCTGACGGCCATGATGCTCGCCGCCGCGCTGCTGCTGCCGCGCGAGGCGCCGGCCCGGCCGAGGCTGGCGCCGGCGGAATAGCGGGCGGGGGGGGGCGGCGCTCCTCCGCCTCTCACGCCGCCCGGTTCATCGTCGCCTCGAACGCCCGGAACAGCCCGACGGCCTTCGCGTCGAAGAACGGCAGCACCTGGCTGAGCAGGATCCCCGCCGTGCCCCGCCCGTGGTCGATCCAGTAGTAGGTGTTCGCGAGCCCGGCCCAGGCGAGCCCGCCGGCCGAACGCCCCTGCGGCGACGGCTGCCGGTTCACCAGGAAGGAGAGGCCCCAGCCGCAGGGCAGGCCAGGGAAGAAGTCGGCATCCCGGGTCGCCGCCGGCATCGCCGAGACCATCGGCTGCACCGACAGCGGCGCGATCTGGTCCTGCGCCATCATCGCGATGGTCTCAGGCTTCAGCAGGCGCTCGGATCCGTGCCGGCCGCCGTTGAGGATCATGCGCGCGAAGGCGAGGTAGTCGCGTGCCGTGGAATAGAGCCCGCCGCCGCCGCTTTCGAATTCCGGGTCCTGCTCGACGATCATGTCGATCGGCATCAGCGCGCCGTCCGCCCCCCGGGCATGGATGCTGGCGAGGCGGGCGCGCATCGGCTCCGTCAGCCGGAACGCGGTGTCGGCCATGCCGAGCGGAGCGAAGATCGTCTCGGCGAAATGCGCGCCGAGCGCCCGGCTGCTCGCCGCCTCGACCATGCGGCCGACCCAGTCGAGGCCGATGCCGTAGTGCCAGGCCTCGCCGGGGTCGAAGAGGAGAGGCAGGCGCAGCGCCGCCAGCCGGCCGCTCGTCATCGGCGGCAGGCCGAGCGCCTTGCGCGCGGCGATCGTGTCCTTGCTCCACATCTCGTAGGAAAAGCCCGAGGTATGGGTCAGCAAATGGCGCAGGGTCATCGCCCGCCTGGGCGCGCGCAGGATGGGCCGCCCGGCGGCGTCGAAGCCTTCGAGGACCTGCACGCCGTCGAGTTCGGGCAGGATCTCCGCCGCAGGCGCATCGAGGGAGAGGCGCTTCGCCTCGACCAGGCGCATCGCGGCGACCGCGGTCACCGCCTTGGTCATCGAGGCGATCCAGACGACCGTATCGGGCGCCATCGGCTCGGACGCACCAAGGCGCCGCACGCCGTAGCCGGCGGCGAAGCCGGCCTCCTCGCGGCCTGCCGCCGCGACCACCACGCCCGGCAGGTCGCCCGCCTGGATGGCCCGCTGCGCCAGCAATCCCACCGCATTGGCCTGGTCCGACATCGCAACCCCTCCCCACAAGCATGGCCGTCCGGCGAGCCTCGCACGGCCCGGCCGCTTCCCCCACCCCCCGTCGGGCGGTTAAGGTGCCCGGCTTTCGAGGAGGAGAGTGCCAGACAATGACCGCGCGAGGCTGGAGCCCCGATTCATGGCGGGCGATGCCGATCCGGCAGGTGCCGGACTATCCCGACCAGGCGGCGCTTGCCGCGATGGAAGGGAAGATCGCGCGATTTCCTCCGCTGGTTTTTGCAGGCGAGGCCCGGCGCCTCCGGGCCGCGCTGGCACGTGCCGGCGACGGTGAAGCCTTCGTCCTGCAGGGTGGGGATTGCGCCGAGAGCTTCGGCGACTTCACCGCCAACATCATCCGCGACAGCTTCCGCGTGCTGCTGCAGATGGCCGTGGTGCTGACCTTCGGCGGCCAGGTGCCGGTCGTGAAGCTCGGCCGCATGGCCGGGCAGTTCGCCAAGCCGCGGTCCTCCGACACCGAGACGAAGGACGGCGTCACGCTGCCCTCCTATCGCGGCGACATCATCAACGGCCCCGACTTCACGCCCGAGGCCCGCATCCCAGACCCCGCGCGCATGGAGTTCGCCTACATGCAGTCGGCGGGCACGATGAACCTGCTGCGCGCCTTCGCCACCGGCGGCTATGCGGACCTGCACCACGTCCATCGCTGGAATCTCGGCTTCGTCGCGCGCAGCCCGCTGGCCGATCGTTACGCCGACCTCGCGACGCGCATCGACCAGACGCTGAACTTCATGCAGGCCTGCGGCATGTCGGACCTGCCGCAGGTGCGCGAGACGGATTTCTACACCAGCCACGAAAGCCTGCTGCTGCCCTACGAGGAAGCGCTGACCCGCATCGATTCCACGACGGGCGATGCCTATGCCTGCTCGGCGCATTTCCTCTGGATCGGCGATCGCACGCGGCAGCCGGACGGGGCGCATGTCGAATTCCTCCGCGGCGTGAAGAACCCGATCGGGATGAAGGTCGGCCCGTCGATGGACGCGGACGAACTCGTGCGCCTGACCGAGATCCTGAACCCGGCGAACGAGAAGGGGCGCCTGACCCTCATCTCGCGCATGGGCGCGGACAAGGTCGAGGCGAAGCTCGCGCCCCTGGTGCGCGCGGTGCAGAAGGCCGGACGCAACGTGGTGTGGCTGTGCGACCCGATGCACGGCAACACCACCACCGTCGCCGGCTACAAGACCCGCGCCTTCGATTCCATCATGGGGGAGGTGCGTGGCTTCTTCGACGTGCACGAGGCGGAGGGCACCACCGCCGGCGGCGTCCATGTCGAGATGACCGGCCAGGAAGTGACGGAATGCCTCGGCGGCGCCCATCGCCTGTCCGAGACGGATCTCGCGGCCAACTACGCCACCTCCTGCGACCCGCGGCTCAATGCCGAGCAGTCGCTCGAACTGGCCTTCCTGATCGCCGAGGAGCTGAAGGCCCGCAAGGCCGCCGCCCAGGCGGCCCCGGCCCAGGCGGCGCAGTGAACAAGCCGCCCCCGCTCGGCGGCACCACGCTCGGCGCCGCGCTTGCGACGGGGGTGCCGCGACGGGAGGTTCCCGCCGCGGCGCTGCCCGATACCTCCGACGCGGTGATCTCCGCGCGGACGGATTCGTATTTCAGCCGCACCCGGCAGATCGTGCAGCGCTTCGGGGATTGTCGCGTCACCTATGCGGTGTTCCTGCGCCGCCCCGTGGTTTCCGCGCCGCGGCTGATGCTCGACTGGTTGCGCGCCGTCGCCGCCGCCCGCGGCATGGACGTACAGATCGAAGTGATGCACGAGGAAGGCCACTGGGTCGGGGCAGGCGATCCGCTGCTCTACATCACCGGCTCCCTCGCCGGCCTGTCGGATCTCGAGACGATCCTGCTGCAGAAGCTCGGCGCGCCCTGCGTCGCGGCGCACAACGCCTTCCAGATGTGCCTCGAACTGCCGCACGTCGCTTTCCTGGCCATGGAGGCCCGCCACTGCGCCGGAGCCGAGATGCAGGAGATGATGGCCTATGCCGCCGCCGTCGGCAGCCGCGCGGCGCAGAAGGAGGGCGCCAAGGGCTTCATCGGCAACGCCAACGACGCGACCGCGCACTGGTTCGGCCAGAAGTCCGGCTACGGGACCATGCCGCATGCGCTGATCGGCTATGCCGGCTCGACGGTCCGGGCGGCGGAGATGTTCCACGAGACCTATCCGACCGAACCGCTCACCGTCCTGGTGGACTATTTCGGGCGGGAGGTGACGGACGGCCTCGCCGTCGCGCGGCGCTTCCCGGACCTCGCCGCCGAGGGCCGGCTCGCGATGCGCCTCGACACTCATGGGGGCCGCTTCCTGGAAGGTCTCGATCCGGCGGAATCCTATGCCGTGCTCGAACGGCACGTGCCCGGCGCGATCCGGCGCTACCGCAGCGAGACGGAACTCCGCCATCTGGTCGGGACTGGTGTTTCCGCTGCGGCCATCTGGAAGATGCGCGAGGAACTCGACAAGGCGGGCTTCCTGAAGGTCCGGATCGTTGCCTCCTCCGGCTTCGGCGTCGGCAAGTGCCGCGTGATGGCGGAGGCCAAGGCGCCGATCGACGTGGTCGGTACCGGCTCCTTCATTCCCGATGCCTGGTCCGAGACCTACGCGACGGCCGACATCGTCGATTACGACGGCACCCCGAGGGTCAAGCTCGGGCGCGAGTTCCTCCTGCGCCGCAACGGCTCGCGCAAGCGGGGCGCGCCTTAGACGCAGATCCCGGTCAGGTGGAATCACCTGGTCGGGTGAAGAGGCTCGCGGAAACAAGGGGCTGGAGACGTTGCCGTGAGCCAGGGCGAACGGGAACGTCTCTAGGAGGTTCCGCCCGCGCCCTCAGCGCATCGCCACGCCCCGGTCGCCGCGTGCCTGGGCCTGCGCGATCATCTTGCGTTCCTGCTCGGCCCCCTCGGCGTCGGTGAGGAAGGTGAAGATCGCGAAGCGCTCGCCCCGCGTGACCGGAAGTGCCTCGTGCAGCAGGTCGCAGGAGAAGATCACGCAGCCCCCGGGGCCCGGCTCGTATTCCTCGGAGCCGAATTCGGGGAAGCGCACGGTTCCGCCGCCATAGGCGCCGGTGTTGAGGTTCAGGCTCATAGCGAAGCGCCGGTGCGCGGTGCTCGGCGTCCGGTTGTCCCGGTGCGCGCCGAAGCCGCCGGCATCCTCGGCCGAGTAGCGGCCGATGCGCGGCGCCTCGAAGCCCGCCGTGCGGAAGCGGAAGGCCCGCCAGAGCTCGGGCACCACGCGCCGTTCGAGCCGCCTCTGGTAACGCTCGTAAAGCGCGCGGTCGTCGAGGAAGACGTCGGTGCGCCGCTTGATGCCGGCGACCGCGCCCATGCCGGTCGCGTCCGTGCCCATGGCGACGCGCCCCTGAAGCTTGGTTCCCTTCCGCCAATGGTCCAGCAGCGCCTCGACGAGCGCAGGTTCGAGGATCTCCGGAATGAGCAGGACCGGGGCGCCGGTGCGGCGCACGGGCCCCGCCGGCACGACCGGCGGGATCGAGGCGACCGCATCCTCCAGCGCCGCCCCGCCCGCACCCACGAAGCCGAGCCGGCCGCGCGGCGTCAGTACGGCAACGCCGCCATCGTCCAGGCCGAGTGCCGCGAACAGCCTGCGCGCCGGATCGAACAGCCGTTGGGGCCCATCGGCGCGGGCGATGCCGTCAGGTAGCCGCCCCGCAACCAGGAACAGCCGCCCGCCGCATCCGGCCAGGCGCACCGCCGCTTCCGCGAGGCGCTCCTCCGACGGCTCGGCGCCGAGCACCAGCACCCGGTGCATCCCCGAAATCGCCTGCCCGTAGAGGTCGAAGTTGGTCCCCAGGGCATCCGGCAGGGCAAGCGAGAGCAGGAGGTCACCGGCCTCGAGAGTGGCTTTGTTCGTCATCCGGGCAATCTCGCACCGGAACGGGGGGCGCCGGAACCGGTTTCTGGACGGGCCCGGATGGGCGATGATGGCGCCCGCATGCCCGATCCGACGCAAATGCCCGCCCGGGCAACGGCCGCCCCGGCGATGCCGGGCCGCGAGCGCCTCATTGGCTGGACCTGCGCCACCCTGCTGCTGCTGGTCTGGGCGAGCTTCCATCTCGTCTCCCGATTCGTCGTGCGGGACACGCTGACGCCCTGGGACGTGGCCGCGCTGCGCTACGGCGGCGCCTTCCTGTGCGTGCTGCCGCTGTTGGCGCTGCGCGGCCTGCCGCGCATCCCTCTGCGCCGGATCCCCGTGATCCTGATCTTTGCCGGCTTCGGCTTTCCCATCCTGGCCTATGCCGGCTACCGGCTGGCGCCGGCGGCGCACGGGGCGACGATCATGGCCGCGGGCCTGCCGGCGGCGACCGCGATCCTCGCTGCCCTGGCCGGTCTCGGGCTGCCCAGCGGCCGCCGCCTGTTCGGGATCGGGACGATCATTCTCGGCTCCGTCCTCCTCGCCGCGGTCGGCGGCGGGGCCTGGGCAGGGGCCTGGCGCGGCGACCTGATGTTCCTCGCGGCCGTGTCGAGCTGGGCCGTCTATACCCTCCTGGTGCCGCGCTGGTCGCTGCCGGCGCTGGATACGACGATCGCCCTCGGGCTGGCGGCGGCGCCGGTCTACCTGCCGGTCTGGTGGCTGTTTCTTCCGTCCGGGCTCCCGGGGGCCTCCTGGGGCGCGATCCTCGGCCAGGCCGCTTTCCAGGGCGCCGGGGCGGCTGTCCTCGCGGGCATTCTCTTCACCCGCTCCGTCACCGCGCTCGGGCCGTCGGTGACCACCATGATCGGCGCGGCCGTGCCTGCGATCGTCGCCCTGGCGGCCTGGCCCCTGCTGGGGGAGGTCCTGCCGCCTCTCGGCCTGCTCGCCATCCTCCTGGTCTCGGCAGGGATGCTGCTGGGCATTGGCGGATCGCGTTGACCCTCACCCCGGCGAAACCTAGGTTCCGCGGATCATGGCCGACACGCTGAAGATCGCGCTTGCGCAGATCAATACGACCCACGTGGGGGCGCTCACCGCCAATGCCGACCGCATCCGCGCGGCCCGGGCCGAGGGCGTGCGCCTGGGCGCCGATCTCGTCGTCACCCCGGAATTCTCAGTCGGCGGCTACCTGCCCGAGGATCTCGTCCGCAAGCCGGCCTATGTAGCGGCCTGCGCCGAGATGATCGCGACATTGGCCGCCGAGACCGCCGATGGCGGCCCGGGCCTGGTCGTCGGCGGCCCCTGGCAGGACGGCGATCGGCTCTACAACGCGGCCTTCCTGCTCGAGGGCGGCCGCATCGCCGCCCGCCGCGCCAAGCACGAACTGCCGAACTACGGGGTCTTCGACGAGAAGCGCGTCTTCGATTCCGGTCCCGTGCCCGGCCCGGTGCCGTTCCGCGGCTTCCGAATCGGCCTGATGGTCTGCGAGGACTGGTGGCTGCCGACCTGCTCGGAGACGCTCTGCGAGACCGGGGCGGAGATCCTGCTCTCGATCAACGGCTCGCCCTTCGAGGCCGACAAGCACGAGCAGCAGCGCCTGCCGCTCGCGGTCTCCCGGGTGGTCGAGACGGGCCTGCCCTTCGTCTTCCTCGGCCAGGTCGGCGGACAGGACGAGATCGTGTTCGACGGCGCCTCCTTCGTGCTGAACCCCGACCGCTCGCTGGCCGCCCTGCTGCCTTCCTTCGCCGAGGAGGTCCGCCTGACCGAATGGCGCCGCGAGGGCGAGCGACTGGTCTGCGTGCCCGGCGCGATCGAGGCGCCGCCGGAGACGCTCGGCCAGGTCTATGCGGCGATGGTGCTCGGCCTGCGGGACTACGTGAACAAGAACGGCTTTCCCGGCGTGGTGCTGGGCCTGTCTGGCGGCATCGATTCCGCGCTCTCGGCCGCGGTCGCGGTGGATGCGCTCGGCGCCGACCGCGTGCGCTGCGTGATGATGCCCTCGCCCTACACCAGCGGGGAGAGCCTCGAGGACGCGGCGGAATGCGCCCGCCTGCTCGGCATCCGCTACGACACCATCGGCATCGGACCGGCGATGGACGCCTTCACGGGCATGCTTGCGCCAACCTTCGGCAACCGCCCGCCCGACATCACCGAGGAGAACATCCAGTCGCGCATCCGCGGCGTGACGCTGATGGCGTTGTCCAACAAGTTCGGCGACATGCTGCTGACCACCGGCAACAAGTCCGAGATGTCGACCGGCTACGCCACCATCTATGGCGACATGGCCGGCGGCTATTCGGTGCTGAAGGATGTCTACAAGACGACGGTCTTCGCGCTGTGCCGCTGGCGCAACGCCCATGTCCCGGCCGGCGCGCTGGGGCCTCAGGGCGCTGTCATGCCGGAACGGGTCATCACCAAGCCGCCCTCGGCCGAACTCCGCCCGGACCAGAAGGACCAGGACAGCCTGCCGCCCTACGAGGTGCTGGACGCGATCCTCGAAGGGCTGGTCGAGGGCGAGAAGTCGGTCGACGCCCTGGTGGCCGAGGGCCATGACCGCGCGCTGGTCCTGCGCGTGTGGAAGCTGCTCGACCGCGCCGAATACAAGCGCCGCCAGGCACCGCCCGGCGTGAAGATCACCGCCCGCGCCTTCGGCCGCGACCGCCGCTATCCCATCACCAACGGCTTCACGGCGCTGATCCGATGAGCGAGGAATTCGAGGCCGAGGTCTTCCCCCGCGGTGAATTCGCCGTGCAGATCATGGACATGTCCGGCGCCAGCGGCTCCGACCCCGTCGAGACCGTCACCGGCTTCGTGAGCATCGAGCATGCCAACGCCTTCGCGCGCCGCTACGTGCGCGATTCCGTCGAACGCTGTCGCGCCCCCGGCATGGACGCCAAAGCCGTGCTCGATGCCTGGTTCGCCTATGGCGAGGATGCCGAGGTCCTCGGCGCCGGCGAGGATGGCTGGGTCAGCCGTTCGGAGCTGAAGGACTTCGCCGATACCCCCGTGCGCGACGCCGAGGAGCGCAACTGGCGCGTGCTGGACCCCCGTCGCGACGATGACGACGAGGAGGACCAGGGGTGAACGGGCCGATGCGGGGCCGAGAGGGGCGCCGCCCCTCCCGGACGCGCCCCGGCGGAGGCCGAAGGGCCTCCGGACACCTCGATCCGGCGCCGGGCGGGCAGGGCGGGATCGACGCATGAGTCACTCCGTCCTCTGCGGCGACTTCGCGCATTACCAGGACCCCGACGAGGAATGGTCTGTCGATGGCTTCCGTACGGAAGAAGCCGCCGCCGAATACGCCTGCCGCTTCATCCGCGACCAGATCGAGGGGCTGCGCGGCGCCTATGATGACCCCGCCGCGCTGCGTGACGCCTATCTCGCCTTCGGGGAATACGCCATCGCGCCCGGCTTCGACCTGCAATCCTGGCTCGCGTACTGCATCGCCAATCCGGCGGCACGCAAGGCCGACACCGACTATCAGGCACTCGACCCATCCGCATGAAACTCCGCTTCGCCCCTTCGCCGACGGGCCTGCTGCATGTCGGCAATGCCCGCGTCGCGCTCGCCAACTGGCTGTTCGCCCGCCGGCATGGCGGCGCCTTCGTGCTGCGCCTGGATGACACCGACCTCGAACGTTCCAAGCCGGAATACGCGGCCGCGATCGAAGAGGACCTGCGCTGGCTCGGCCTGCCCTGGGACGAGCGCGTGTCCCAGTCCGACCGGCTCGGCCGCTATGCCGCGGCGGCCGAGCGCCTGAAGGCGTCCGGCCACCTCTACCCGTGCTTCGAGACCGAGGAGGAACTCGCCTTCAAGCGCGAGCGCCGCCGCCGGGAGGGGCGCCCACCGATCTACGACCGCGAAGCGTTGCGGATGACGCCCGAGCAGATCGAGCGCGCCATCGCCAACGGCAAGCAGCCCTACTGGCGCTTCAAGCTGTCGATGCGGTCGGTCGGCTGGCGGGACCTGGTGCTGGGCGAGCGCAGCGTGAAGCTCAGCGCCATCTCCGACCCCGTGCTGATCCGCGCCGATGGCTCGCCGCTCTACACCTTCACCTCGGTCGTCGACGACCTCGAGATGGACATCACACATGTGATCCGCGGCGAGGACCACGTCACCAACACCGGCATCCAGCTCGATATTTTCGAGGCGCTGGGCGGCCATCCGCCGAAGCTCGCCTTCGGCCACCTGCCGCTGCTGACCGACCAGGATGGCGGCGCGCTGTCCAAGCGCCTCGGCTCCATCTCGCTGCGGCACCTGCGCAAGGACGGGATCGAGCCGGCGGCGCTGGTGGGCTACCTGGCCGCGCTCGGCAGTTCGGCCGATCCGGTGCCGGGGATGCCGGCCGATCTCGCGCCGGGCTGGGAGATCGGCCGCGTCTCCCACGCGACGGCCCGCTTCGACACCCGGCAACTGCTCGCATTGAACCGCCGCGTGCTGCACGAGGCGCCCTTCGAGACCGTTCGCGACCGCCTGCCCGAGGGTGCCGACGAGGAGTTCTGGCTCGCCGTGCAGGGCAACCTCGACCTGATGCGCGAGGCCCGGCCGTGGTTCGACATCCTCCGCGGCACCATCGTCCCGCCGGTGCAGGAGGGGGAGGGCGCCTTCCTGCGCGAGGCCCTGGCCGCCCTGCCGCCGGAACCCTGGGGCGCGGACACCTGGCCCGCCTGGACCGGCGCGCTGAAACTCGTGACCGGCCGCAAGGGCAAGGCGCTCTTCATGCCGCTGCGCCTGGCCCTGACCGGGGAGGATCACGGCCCCGACCTCGGCACCCTGCTGCCGCTGATGGGGCGGGAGAGGGTGGCCCTGCGGCTGCGGCTGTCGGCCGGCGCTTGAACCCGGGGCCGGTTCGGCGCCATAAGCAATCCATGTCCGCGTCCAGGCCCCGCGCGTCCACGCTCTGTCGCTGAACCGCCCCTCCGGGGAAGGACCTTCCCCGCGCGCCTGCACGACACCCCCTCCCGCCGCGGGACCGCCATGACAGACCTTTTCCTCCACGACAGCGCCGCGCGCATGAAGCGCCGCTTCGAGCCGATCGATCCCAGCCACGTGCGGATGTATGTCTGCGGCCCAACGGTCTACGACCTCGCGCACCTGGGCAACGCGCGCCCCGTCGTGGTGTTCGACGTGCTGGCGCGGCTGCTGCGGCGGCTCTACCCGAAGGTCACCTACGTCCGGAACATCACGGACGTGGACGACAAGATCAACGCGCGGAGCCGCGAGAGCGGCGAGCCGATCGCCGCCATCACCGCCCGCACCACCGAGGACTTCCACCGCGACATGGCTGCCCTCGGCGCCCGGCCGCCCGATGTGGAACCGCGCGCCACCGGCCACATCGCCGAGATGATCGCGCTGATCGAACGCCTGATCGCCAACGGCCACGCCTATGCCGCGGACGGCCACGTGCTGTTCTCCGTCCCGTCCTTCGCCGACTACGGCAGGCTGTCGGGCCGCACGCCGGACGAACTGCTGGCCGGCGCACGCATCGACGTCGCGCCCTACAAGCGCGATGCCGGCGACTTCGTGCTGTGGAAGCCGTCGGACGATGACACGCCGGGCTGGGACAGCCCCTGGGGCCGCGGCCGGCCGGGCTGGCACATCGAATGCTCCGCCATGTCGTGGAAGCATCTCGGCGAGGAGTTCGACATCCATGGGGGCGGGCATGACCTGATCTTCCCGCATCACGAGAACGAGGTCGCGCAATCCGTCTGCGCCTTCCCCGGGCACCACTTCGCCCATTACTGGATGCACAACGGCATGCTGCTCGTGAACGGGGAGAAGATGTCGAAGTCGCTCGGCAACTTCATGACCGTGCGCGACATCCTCGCTCTAGGTCCCTGGGCAGGGGAGGCGTTCCGGCTCCTGCTCCTGCGCACACACTATCGCCAGGCGCTCGACTTCACGATGGAGGTGCTGCGCGAGGCGAAGGCCGAGCTCGACGACCACTACGCCATGCTGTCCCGCGCGCCGTCCGCACCCGGCGGCAGCGCGGCGGAAGCACTGGCCAAATGGGCTCTCGCGCCATTGCTGGATGACCTGAACACACCGCTCGCGCTGTCCCGCCTGCGGGATCTGCGGACGCTCGAGAACGCCGTGACTGTCGGCGGATCGCCCGTCGTTGCCATGGAGCGTGCCGGCCTGAGCACGGCCCCGGCACCGGGCGTCGCGGCGGCTGCCTTTCGGGAGGCGGCACAGGTGTTGGGCATCGCGCGGTTCGACCCGCGAAGCTGGCTTGAGGGTGAGCCCGTGCCCGCAGGGGCCCGGACGGCAACCATGGACGTGGTCGAGGAGGATGACGTTCCGACCGCAACGGGCATTGTCGGACCGGCAAGGGGGGAAGTCGAAGCCGCCATCGCCGCCCGCCTCGCCGCCCGCAAGGCGAAGAACTGGGCCGAGGCCGACCGCATCCGCGACGATCTCAAGGAGAAGGGCGTTCTGCTCGAGGACGGTGCCAGCGGAACGACCTGGCGCCGCGCATGACCGGCGGCAGGAAGGACGGCCGGGCGAGGCTGACCCCGCCGGCGGGCGAGACGCCGATCGTCGTGCTGGTGCGCCCGCAGATGGCGCGCAACATCGGCACGGCGGCGCGGGCCATGGCCAATGGCGGCCTCTATCACCTGCGCATCGTCGCCCCGCGTGACGGCTGGCCGCAGCCGGACGCCTATCCGGCCGCCTCCGGTGCCGATGCGATCCTCGACGATGCGCGCGTGTTCGACACGGTCGCGGAGGCCGTCGCCGACTGCCATCGCGTGATGGCGACCTGCCCGCGGCCGCGCCATGTGGTGGTGCCCGTCCGTACCGCTCGTGCCGCCGCCGAGGACCTGCGCGAGATCGCCTCGCGCAACCTGCGCTCGGCCGTGCTGTTCGGCCCCGAGCGTGCGGGTCTCGAGAACGAGGACATGGCCTGCGCGGACACCCTTGTCCGCTACCCGCTCAACCCCGAGCACATGTCGCTCAACCTGGCCCAGGCCGTGATGATCCTCGCCTATGAATGGTGGACGGCCGCCGAGGAGACCCCGCCTCGGGTCCTGATGACCAACGAGACCCGCGTCGCCACCAAGGGCGAGCTGGAAGGCTTCCTGAATCGCCTGGTCGCCGAACTCGACGCGACGGGGTTCCTGGACAACCTCGAAAAGCGCCCCGGCATGGTGCGCAACCTGCGCCACTGGTTCCAGCGCGGCGAGGTCACGGAGCAGGAGCTCCGCACCCTGCATGGCGTGGTGACGGAGCTTTCTCGGGGCCGCATGCGCCGCGGCCGCCCCGACAAGGACGACGCGCCGCCGCCGTGGCAGGTATCGGCTTCCAAGGGCCCCTAGAGCGATTTCACGCGGGGTGTCCGTATCCGTAGTTGCGGAGATAGTTGGTGCATTCGGTGGGAGAGAAGGAACCGAGCTTCTCGCCGATGGTGCGCCACAGGGTCTCACGGCGGCGGGGTGTGGCCTGGCGTAGCAGGGCCTTGAGCTTGGCAAAGACCTGCTCGATGGGGTCGAGGTCAGGCGGTGCAGAATGCGAACCTGATCTGCGACCTGCCGGAAACCGTGGGGCTGGATGGCGCCCCTGTTTGGCCATGATGGCGGCTCGCCCGGCATATGAGGGGCACGAAGGTGAAACTTTCCATCAGATCTTCGCCGCCAGCTTCCGTGCCAGCAGTAACCCCAGCCCGCCCCCTGCCGGTGCGGCCGGCAGCGCCAGCGCCCATCCGGCATGGTTGCCGTTCAGCACCAGGGCGAGCCCTGCATAAAGCAGGAGCCCGCCCACCAGGCTGCCGACCACGCCCGCCGTGAGGCCGAGCACCAGGATGTCCGATCGCGTCACCATGGCGGCGGAGTAGGGGTCAAGGCCTTGGTTTGACAAGCCCGCTCGGCCCATCTAGACGACCGCCTCCTTCCGGGAACGTGGACGGGCCTTCGGGGCCCGCGCCCGCTGCCGCCCATACGGGGCGGGGGCCTACCGGGACAACAGCCCTCCGGGGCACAGTGAAGAAGGCCCGACCGCGCAACGCGGCGGGGTGCAGCGCATGACCAAGCGCGCCGAATCGAAGTACAAGATCAATCGCCGCCTCGGCGTGAACCTCTGGGGCCGCGCCAAGTCCCCCATCGCCAAGCGTGAATACGGCCCCGGCCAGCACGGCCAGCGCCGCAAGCAGAAGCCAACCGACTTCGGCGTGCAGCTGATGGCGAAGCAGAAGCTCAAGGGCTACTACGGCAATATCGGCGAGAAGCAGTTCCGCAAGTATTACGAAGAGGCCGTGCGCCGCAAGGGTGACACCTCCGAGAACCTGATCGAGATCCTGGAACGTCGTCTGGACGCCGTGGTCTACCGCATGAAGTTCGCGGTGACGCCGTTCGCCGCCCGCCAGTTCGTCAACCACGGCCATGTCACCGTGAACGGCAAGCGCGTGAACATCCCCTCCTACCTCGTCAAGGATGGCGACCAGGTCGAGGTGAAGGAGAAGTCGAAGCAGCTCGTGGTAGTGCTCGACGCCGCCCAGAGCGCCGAGCGCGACGTGCCCGAATACATCGAGGTTGACCACCGTGCGATGCGCGGCAAGTTCCTCCGCGCGCCGAAGCTCTCGGACGTGCCCTATCCGGTCCAGATGGAGCCGAACCTGGTCGTCGAATTCTACAGCCGCTGATCCGTCCTGCGGGTCGTCGCCTGGCAACGCGGGGACCTTCGGGTCCCGGCGTTTTGCGTTTCGGGACCCATGTCGCGGGCGGGTTGTCCGTGGAGATGCAGAATCCCTGGGTGGTGCAGAATGGAGGTTCAATTTTCACAATATAAAAGTCTTGAAGAAGATTTCTCTCTCCTGGTAGGTTGTGGCGATAGGCACGTTCTCCGGCCTACCGCCGGTCCGCCCGCAGGATCCGTGCATGAACGTCATCGCCGCCCGCAGCGCCCTCGATGCCATGACCGATGGCATTTCCGCCGTCCTCCGCCGGGCCGACGGCGACCCCGTGGCCCTGGTCGCCGAGGCGATCGGCCGCTTCGTCGCGGACCCGCTGCTTCTTGTCGGCCGCGACTGCCCCTGCCGGGCCGAGACCTATATCCGGCACCTGCTGCACGAGGACGCCGAGCAGGGCTGGGCCGTTGCCGCCCTGGTCTGGCGCCCCGGCCAGATGTCGCCGGTCCATGCCCACAAGGCCTGGTGCGCCGTCGGCGTGCACCGTGGCATCCTGACCGAGACCTTCTATGACCCGCCGGCGGCGGAAGGCGGACTGCCGGTGCCCAAGGGCATCGTCATGCGTCGCCCGGGCGACATCTCCTTCGGTCCGGCGCGCCCCGATGCGATCCATCGCCTGGCGAACCTCGGCACCGAGACGGCGATCTCGATTCACGCCTATGGCTTGCCCTACAGCCGTTTCTGCACCGACCTGAACAGCATCCTGGCGGACTGACCGCCGGTTTCATGCCTGCTCCGCGCGGGGACGCCATTTCGTGGTGCGCCGCAAAAGGGCAGGCTGCGGGGGATGCATCCGAAACTCCTGCTCGGCCTCACGCTGGGCGTCATGGCCTCCTTCATCTGGGGAGGGCATGCCGTGGTGGCGCGGCCGGCGCTGGCCGGGCAGGGCTTCCATCCGCTGGACCTCGCCATGTTCCGCTACGTCCCGGCGGGCGTGGTGCTCGCCTTCTTCGCCTGGCGCGCGCGGGACGTGCTGCGGCGGCTGGGACTGCGGCGCCTCGCGACGCTTGCGACCTTCGGCGGCTTTCCGAACCTGCTGCTGTTCCTGATGGCGCTGCTTTTCGCGCCTGCCTCGCATGGCGGCACCATCGCGCCGATGACCATGCCCGTCGCCGGCGCACTCTTCGCGATCCCGCTCATCAACGAATGGCCGAGCCGGGGCCGGGCGCTGGCGCTGGGCATCATGGCGGTCGGCGTGCTGATGATCGGCTGGGACGGCGTGGCGGGCGCCCATCCCGGCGCCTGGCGCGGCGACCTGCTGCTGGTCGCCGCGGGTGGCACCTGGGCCATCTTCACGCTGCTGTTGCGCCGCTGGCAGGTGCCGGCCATCCCCGCCACGGCCGCCGTCACCATCCTCTCGGCCATGGTGGTGCTGCCGGTCTGGCTGCCCTGGCGCAGCGGGGAACTGATCGCCCTGCCGCCGCGGCTGATCCTCTTCCACCTCGTCATGCAGGGCATCGTGCTCGGCGCGCTGGCGATGTTCCTCTACGCCCGCGCGGTGGAATTGCTGGGGCCGACGCGCGCGGCGACGCTCGGCGTCATGGTGCCGGTCATCGCCCTGCTGCTCGCCGGGCTTTGGCTTGGCGAGCCGGTCTCCCTCCTTCAGGCTCTGGGCGCGATCTGCGCGGTCGGCGGCATGCTTGCGGCCGTCCTGTTCACGGGTAGGAAGACGGCATGAACGCGATCTCCCCTCAGATGCCGCCCAGCCTCTGGGCCGCGACGGCCCCGGCGGCCCCGCCCACGACTCGGCTGTCCGGCGAGGCCCGGACCGGCGTCGCCGTCGTCGGCGGCGGCTTCACCGGCCTCTCGGCCGCGCTGTACCTGGCCGAGGCCGGCATGCCCGTCACCCTGTTGGAAGCCGCGGAGATCGGCTGGGGTGCCTCCGGCCGCAACAACGGCCAGGTCATCCCGACCCTGTCGCGCCTCGATCCCGACCAGATCGCCGCAGCCGTCGCCCCCGAGCATGGCGGGCGCGACAAGGGCGAGGAACTCGTCGGCCTGATCCGCGACAGCGCCGCGCTGACCTTCGACCTCATCCGCCGGCACGGGATCGAGGCCGAGGCGGTGCAGAATGGTTGGATCCAGCCGGCGCATCGCGAATCGCGCCTGCGCCTTTCGGAATCGCGCGCCGAGCAATGGGGCCGCCGCGGCGCACCGGTGCGGATGTATTCGCGGGCCGAGATGGCGGCGCTGACCGGCACCGACCATTGGTTCGGCGGCTGGGGCAATGCGACGGGCGGGCGCATCAACCCGCTTGGCCTGGCGCGGGGCCTCGCCGCCGCCGCCATCCGCGCCGGCGCCGTGGTCCATGCGGCAAGCCCCGTCACCGCCATCGAGAAGAGCCCCGACGGCTGGCAGGTGAAGACGCCGGGCGGCACGCTGACGGCCGATCGCGTCATCGTCGCGACCCATGCCTATACGGGCGACTTCTGGCCGGGGCTGAAGCGCACCATCGTGCCGGTGCGCTCCTACCAGATGGCCACCTCGGTCCTGTCGGACAACATCCGCAGGACCATCCTGCCGGAAGGCCACGCGCTGTCGGACACGCGGGGCGACCTCTATTTCTACCGCTTCGACGCCAATGGCCGCCTCGTCACCGGCGGCGGGCTGATCGTGCCCTTCGGGTGGGACGGCCGCATCCGCGCCCGCATCACCGAGCGCGTGCGCCGCGTCTTCCCGCAGATCGGGGAGGTCACCTTCGACTATGTCTGGTGGGGCTATGTGGCAGGCACCGCGGACCGGATGCCGCATGTCTACGAGCTCGCCCCGGGCGTGCTCTCCTGGACCGGCTGCAACGGGCGTGGTGTCGCGCTCGGCATTGCGCTCGGGCGGGAACTGGCCAAGGCGAGCAACGGCACACCGCTGAAGGACATCGCGGCCCCCGTCGAGACGCGGCTGCGCACCATCCCCGGCCATGCCTTCCGTGCGCTCGGCATCGCCTGGAACGTCGCCAAGATGCGGCGGCTCGATGCCCGCGACTGAGGTCGCCCTCGCGACCTCGATCCCGCCCGGCATGAAGCGCCCGGGCTTCGGCGGCGCCGAGCTCGGCGCGGCCTGGCGGGACGCCTGCATGGCCTCCTGGCCCGCGCCCGGCTGGCATGTTTTCACCGTCAACCCAGCGGAGGAAGCCGCCAGCCTCCATGCCCTTCCCGGCGGCATCGAGCCGGCCCTCGCCGAGCCCGGCGTCGCCGAAGCCTATGGCCGTCCAGGCGCCTGGGTCGGAGATGCGCTGCGGCAGGCGGTCGCCACGGGCGCGCCGGTCGTGGGCCTGGTGAATGCCGATATCCGCCTTGACCTCGACGCCGCGCGCCGCGCCGCCCTGGCAGCGGAGGCGCGGACCACGATGCTCGCCTGCAACCGCGTGGACCTGGTGCATCCGGCGCAGGCCGAAGGCCCCTGCTACCGCTACGGCTACGACCTGTTGCTGATGCCGGCCGGGATGGCGCGGCGGCTCGACCTCACCGGCTTCGCCTTCGGGGTGCCCTGGTGGGATTACTGGATCGTGCTCGACGCCCTGCTGCAGGGGGTGCCCGTGCGCGTCGTGCAATGCGGGGGCATCTGCCATCTTGCGCACCGGGCCGCCTGGACCCAGCCTGGCTGGCGCCGCGCCCTGAGGGTGCTCATGGCGCATCTCGCCCCGCGCCGGGCCGCGCTGGCCGCGCTCGGCCTCGGCCCCGTGGGCGAGGCCGTCGCCGACATGCTGCTCGCCATCGCCTCGCGCGAGGAGGAAGGCTATCCCGTTACCGACATGATGACCGTCGCCGGCACGCGCTTCGGGCTCGATGTCGTGCGCCTTGCCGAGCGCGAGGCCTGGCGGTTGGATTGAGGACCATGGCACCCGGACCCTGGCGGCGCCGCGCCGTCCACGACCTCGTCTTCGCCATCGACGGCAGCGGCTGGTACGAGCCCGAGATGCGCGACGCCGTGGGCTTCCGCTGGTCCGGCCCCGGCCGTTTCTCGGTGCTGCGGGTCCAGGCCCCGCCGGGCCCCGGGCGTGCGCTGGCGCAGATCGTCCTGATGCCCGGCGAGGCGATCCCGAAGGTCGCCGTCTTCCTGAACGGCCACCGCCTCGCCATCGCTTCGCGCCGCCTGGGCGAGTTCGGCATGGTCGAATGTGCCTGGGACGGCACTGCGACGGCAGGCGGGACGCGGCACGAATTCTGGTTCCTTGCCGAGCGCATGCTCCAACTGCCCGCCCCTGGCCAGACGATGCGCAGCGTCGGCTTCCGTTTGTCCACGCTGACCATCGAGGGCATGGAGCACGGGCCTGCCGCCGAGGGCGAAGCCATCGCGCTGATCGCCGGCAGCCGCGTCCTGGCGGAGCGGCTGCCCGTCATGGCTGGCCGCGCATGGATCTCCTTCCGCAGCCAGGGCGCGGCGCGCCTGCTCGACCTGCGGCTCGAGGCCGCGCGCCTCGGTCCTACGCCGCAGCCGCACCTCGCCTTCGCGATCCAGGCCGGGCCGGAGGGCATCGAACTCGCCCTCGGTGCGCCGGGCGGCGGCACCGTGACGGCAGGGGTTCCGGTGCGCGGGGGGCTGCGGATCGATCCGGGCCTTGCACCGCGGGATGTCCTGCTGGTGCTGCGCCTGCTTGGCGAACTGCCCGATGCCTTCGGCTGCTGGCTGGACCGGGCGATGGGCGGCGCCGCGCCGGATGCCGAACTGCTGTCCTACTGGCGGCGGCACCTCGGCATCCTGGCGCGCGAGGCGCAGGCGGCGCTGGCCGGCCGGATTGCCGATGGACCGGACCCCTTCGCAGGCGACCCGGCGGTTCCCTTCGCCTGGCCTGCCGTCAGCAGCTGACGCCGACGGCGCGCAGGCGTTCGAGCACATCGGCCGCGCAGTCCTCCGGCATCCGGCCGGCGGTGCGGACATGCAATTCCGGCGCGTCGGGCGGCTCATAGGGGCTGTCGATGCCGGTGAAGTTCTTGATCTGCCCCGCCTGCGCCTTGGCGTAGAGACCCTTGGGATCGCGCGCGATGCAGTCCTCGATCGGCGTATCGACGAAGACTTCGATGAATTCCCCAGCACCGAGCAGGTCGCGCACCATCCGCCGCTCCGCCCGGAAAGGCGAGATGAAGGAGCAGAGCACGATCATCCCCGCATCCACCATCAGCTTCGCGACCTCGCCGACGCGGCGGATGTTCTCGACGCGATCCTCGGCGGTGAAGCCGAGGTCGCGGCAGAGCCCGTGGCGGATGTTGTCGCCGTCGAGCGCATAGGTCGCGCGCCCGGCACGGTGCAGCGCCTGCTCCACGATGTTCGCGATGGTCGACTTGCCCGAGCCCGACAGGCCGGTGAACCACAGCACGATCGGCCGGTTGCCCGTCAGCGCCGCGCGCGACGCCTTGTCGATGGTGAAGTGTTCCTGGTGGATGTTCGAGGCCCGCCGGAGCGGATAGGCGATCATCCCCGCGCCGGCGGTGCGGTTGGTGAAGCGGTCGACCAGGATGAAGGCGCCGGTCGCGCGGTTCTCCTCATAGGGATCGAAGGGCACCGCCTGGCCGGCCGAGAAGTTGCAGAAGCCGATCTCGTTCAGCGCCAGGCGCCGCGCCGCGTGCTGCTCGAGCGTGTTCACGTCCACCCGGTGCCGGATGGAGGTGACGGAACAAGGCGTCCAGACATGGCCGATGCGCATGAGGTAGCCGCGCCCGGGCAGCATCGGCTCCTCGTCCATCCAGAGCAGATGCGCGGCGAACTGGTCCGCGACGGCCGGCCGCTCCGCGGGCCGCGCCAGCACGTCCCCGCGCGCGACATCAACCTCGTCCGTCAGCGTCAGCGTGACCGCCTGGCCGGCTTCGGCGCGGTCGAGGTCACCCTCGGCGGTGACAATGCGTGCAACCCGCGTCGCCTTGCCCGAGGCCGCGACGACGACCTGGTCGCCCGGCGCGATGGTTCCGCTCGCGATGGTCCCGGCGAAGCCCCGGAAGTCGAGGTTCGGCCGGTTCACCCATTGTACCGGGAAGCGGAAGGGCTTCGCCGAGAGATCCTGCGCGACGTCCACGCCCTCGAGATGCCCGAGCAGCGTCGGCCCGTGATACCAGGGGGTGTTGCCGGACCTGGCGGTGACGTTGTCTCCGAAGCGCGCGCTGATCGGGATCGGCACGATGGAGCGGAAGCCGAGTTCGGCGGCGAAGGTCACGTAGTCGCCGACGATGCGATCAAAGGTCGCCTCGTCGAAGTTCACGAGGTCGATCTTGTTCACCGCGACCACGATGTCGCGGATGCCGAGCAGCGAGCAGATGTAGGAATGCCGCCGCGTCTGCGTCAGCACGCCCTTGCGCGCGTCGATCAGGATGACGGCGAGCGAGGCGTTCGACGCCCCCGTCGCCATGTTGCGCGTGTACTGCTCGTGCCCTGGCGTGTCGGCCACGATGAAGGACCGCCTGGGTGTCGCGAAGAAGCGGTAGGCGACGTCGATGGTGATGCCCTGCTGCCGCTCGGCCTCGAGCCCGTCGACCAGCAGCGCGAGGTCGATGTCCTCGCCCGTCGTGCCGTGCTTGCGGCTGTCCTTGGCGATGGCGGCGAGCGTGTCCTCGAAGATCAGCTGGCTGTCGTAGAGCAGCCGGCCGATCAGCGTGGACTTGCCGTCGTCGACCGACCCGCAGGTGAGAAAGCGGAGGAGCTCGTGCTGCGCGGGGGCGATCATGTCAGAAATACCCCTCGCGCTTCTTCTTCTCCATCGACGCGTCCTCGTCCGTGTCGATCAGGCGCCCCTGGCGCTCGGAGGTCCTGGCCGCCCGCATCTCGGCGATGATGTCGGGCAGGGTCGCCGCCGTGCTCTCGACGGCGCCCGACAGCGGATAGCAGCCGAGGGTGCGGAAGCGGACCATGCGCATCTCGGGCGTCTCACCCGGTTCGAGCGGCAGCCGCTCGTCATCGACCATGATCCAGGTGCCCGACCGCTTCACCACCGGCCGCTCCTTCGCGAAGTAGAGCGGCACGACCGGGATATCCTCGGCGAGGATGTAGTCCCACACGTCGTATTCGGTCCAGTTGGACAACGGGAAGACGCGGATGCTCTCTCCGTCGCGGATGCGCGTGTTGAACAGCGACCAGAGCTCCGGCCGCTGCGCGCGCGGATCCCAGGAATGGCCGGGGCCGCGGAAGGAGAAGATGCGTTCCTTCGCGCGGGACTTCTCCTCGTCCCGCCGCGCGCCGCCGAAGGCCGCGTCGAAGCCGAACTTGTCGAGCGCCTGCTTCAGCGCCTCGGTCTTCATCACCTGGGTATGCAGCGCGGAACCCGACGTGATCGGGTTGATGCCGCGCGCGATTCCGTCCGGATTGGTATGGACCAGCAGCTCCATGCCGACGCGCTGCGCCATCATGTCGCGGAAGGCGATCATCTCCCGGAACTTCCAGGTCGTGTCGACATGCAGCAGCGGGAAGGGCGGCTTGCCCGGCGCAAAGGCCTTCAGCGCCAGGTGCAGCATCACGCCCGAATCCTTGCCGATGCTGTAGAGCATCACCGGCTTGCCGAAGGCGGCCGCGACTTCGCGGATGATGGCGATGGATTCCGCTTCCAGCCGCGCAAGGTGCGGCATCAGCGCGGATCGTGTGCTGGCGATGGTCAAGGATCCCTCACGGGCGGAGAATTTGCCGGGTTTCAATGTCTTCCCAGCATGGCCGGGTCTTCCCATGGTGACCGGCATTGCGCAAGTTCCGCGCCCTGCCCGAGACGGACGACCGAGACGATGCGAACCATCCCCGCGATGCGACAGGACCTGGCCCGGCGCTTTGCCGGGGTGGCGCGGGAGGCCGGGGCGCGCATCATGGCGATCTACGGCACGGCGACCGCCGAGCAGAAGGCTGATGGCAGTCCGCTGACGGCGGCCGACCTCGCAGCGCATGAGGCGATCCTCGAGGGCCTGCGGGCCTGCTCCCCGGAGTTCCCGGTCATCTCGGAAGAGGACGCGGCTTTGGCAGCCGCCGTGCCGGACTGTCCCTTCATCCTCGTCGATCCCCTCGATGGCACCCGGGAGTTTCTCTCAGGGAACGGTGAGTTCACCGTGAACATCGCCCTGATCGAGGCCGGCGAGCCGGTCGTCGGCGTGGTCTACGCCCCGGCGCTGGGCCACCTCTGGACCGGCGCGCTCGGCGCGGGCGCGGAGGCCACCCATGGTGATTCCCCGCCACGGGCCATCGGCTGCCGCCGCCCGGGTGCCGAGGGCCTCGTTGCCGTCGCCAGCCGTTCGCACCGGGATGCGGCGACCGAGGCATTCCTCGCCGGCCGTCCCATCGCGGGGCTCCGCTCGGTCGGTTCCTCGCTGAAGTTCTGCCTGGTCGCGGAGGGCGAGGCGGATGTCTATCCGCGCTTCGGCCCGACCATGGAATGGGATACGGCGGCGGGCCAGGCGGTGCTCGCCGCGGCCGGCGGCGCCGTGGTGACGCCCGCCGGCGAGCCCTTCCGCTACGGCAAGGCCGCGACCGGCTGGCGCAACGGCCCCTTCATCGCCTGGGGCGCGCCCAAGGGCTGATCATGCGCGCGGTGTCACCGACGCCCAGCTCGTCGTGACATGGACGGCGATGGCCTCCGCATCTTCGCTGCGGATCGTCACCTCGCCGAAGATGATCCGCCCGCGCTTCAGCACCCGCGCCTCCGCCAGCACCGGCCCCGGGTCCAGCCGCCGCAGGAAGTGGATCGACAGGCTCGCGGTCAGGCTCTGGTCCCGCCCGCCGGTCTCCCCCAGCAGCGCCGCCCACATCGCGACGTCCGCGAGGCCCATCAGCGCGGGGCCGGAAATGGTCCCACCCGGCCGCAGCAACGCTTCCTGCCAGGGCAGCCGGCACACCGCGCTGCCGCCCGCGGCCGAGACCACCTCGATTCCCCAGGCGGCGGCAAGCGGCACGCCGCGATGCACAATGTCCTGGATCGCGCCGGGTGCGGGCGCCGCGTCGTCCATGTCGTTCCTCCGGCAGGCCGCACCATGCTGCCGCAGGGCGGCGGGGGACGCCATGCGCACCGTTGCCGCACCGCTTCCGATGCGCGAAGGATTCGGGCGCAGCAGCAGGAGCAGCGTGCATGACCGACCTTGCCGGCCAGGTCGCGATCGTCACCGGCGGCAGCCGCGGCATCGGGGCGGCCATCGTGCGCGCCTTTGCCCGCGCCGGCGCGGATGTCGCCTTCTGCCACCTCGGCGATGCCGCGGGCGCGGCCGCCGTCACCGCCGACCTCGGCGCGATGGGCCGGCGCGTCCATGCCGAATCCCTCGACGTCGCCGACACCGCGAGGCTGCGCGCCTTCTGCGCGGCGGCGGAGGCCGCGCTCGGACCGCCGGACATCCTGGTCACGAATGCCGGCATCAACCTGCGCGGTCCCTTCGAAACGCTGCCGGAGGAGACCTTCCGTCGCATCCTCGACGTCCATGTCATGCACACGGTCGCCGCGGCCCAGGCGGTCTATCCGGGCATGGCGGCACGCGGCCGCGGGCGGATCATCACCATCTCCTCGCAACTCGCCTTCAAGGGGTCGCCGAACCTCACGCCCTACACCGCTGCAAAGGGGGCGATCCTGTCCTTCACCCGGTCCCTGGCCCTGGAAGCCGCGCCGCGTGGCGTCAGGGTCAACAGCATCGCGCCGGGGCCGATCGACACCGACCTGACGCGGGCGCGGGGTCCGGAATGGCGGACCGCGGTCGAGGCGGCGCTGCCGGCCGGCCGCCTCGGCCGGCCCGAGGACATTGCCGCGACGGCGTTGCTGCTCGCGGGCCCTGGTGGGGATTTCTACATCGGCGCCTGCCTGTCGCCGAATGGCGGGGATGTGATGCATTGATCGCGATACGCACCATGACGCTGGAGGATCTCGCGCTGGCCCTCGACTGGGCGGCAGCCGAGGGCTGGAACCCCGGCCTCACCGATGCCGCCTGCTTTCACGCCGCGGACCCCGAGGGCTTCCTGATCGCGGAAATCGGCGGCGAGCCCATCGGCTGCGTCTCCGCGGTGCGCTACCCGGGCGGCTTCGGCTTCCTCGGCTTCTATATCGTCCGTCCGGCGTTCCGTGGCAGCGGGCATGGCATGGCACTCTGGCGCGCCGCCATGGCGCGGCTGCAGCCCGGGGCCGTTGGCCTGGACGGCGTGGTCGCGCAGCAGGCGAACTACCGGAAATCCGGCTTCGCCCTCGCGCACCGCAACATCCGCTATGGCGCCGCGGTGCCGGTTCCGCCGCAGGTCGCGGCATCCTCGCACCTGGTTCCCGCCTCCGACGTTCCGTTCGAACGCCTCGCCGCCTTCGACCGGCGGTACTTCCCCGCGCCGCGGGGGGCGTTCCTGCGCGCCTGGATCTCGGCACCGGGCCATGTCGCTCGTGCCGTCATGGGTCCCGGGGGCCTGCAGGGCTATGCCGTCCTGCGCCCCTGCCGGCAGGGCGCCAAGATCGGCCCTCTCTTTGCTGCGACCCCCGAAGCCGCACGCTCCCTCCTCGCCGCGATGCTGCGCGCCGCGCCATCCGGCCCGGTATTCCTCGACCTGCCGGAACCCAATGCCGACGCCATCGCCATGGCCGAGGAGGCCGGCATGGAACCCGTCTTCGAGACGGCGCGCATGTATGCCGGCCAGGCGCCCGAACTGCCGTTCGCCCAGACCTACGGCATCACGAGCTTCGAACTCGGCTGAGACTCCGGGCCGCGGTTGACCGGCCGCTTCCGTGCCGGCTAGCCCTTCCTGCCCGCCAACCGAGGGATGCCCGCGCCGATGCCTGACCCTACCGAGACGACGCGCCGCACGCTGCGACGGGCCGCATCCGTGCTCCTGGGCGCGGGCATCGTCGCGGCGGCCGCCGCGGTTGCGCAGCCCGCGCCGAAAACCCCGCCGCCGCCGGCATCCACGCCCCGGCCGCTCCCGGCCACGGCCCCCGCACCCTACGGGCTGGACCTCGGGGAGGCCGCCGCGCTGCCGCCGCTCGCGCTCGGCGCGCCGGTCGACGTCGCCCTCTCCCCCGGGCGCTCGGCCTATGTCCGCCTGCCCGAAGACGCCGGCGACATCGTCGCCGAGACCCGCCGGCTGGGCCGCGACAGCGACACGGTGATGGCCCTGCTCGATGCCCAGGGGCGCGTCCTGGCCGAGGACGACGACGGTGGCGAGGAGGAACTCGCCTCGCGGATCGAGGTGGCGGCGGACCAGGGAGGCCCGCTGTTCCTGCGCGTCGGCATCCTCGAGGATGCCGGCGGCCGCTTCGAACTCGTCGTCGGGCCGGCTCCTCCCGTGGACCCCTCGGCGCCGGCGCGCACCCTGGCCGAGGCCGCGACGCGGCCGGAAATCGCGGTCGGCCAGGCGGTGCCCGTTCGCCTGCGCGGCCGGCAGGATGCCTATTTCCGGCTGCCCGTATCGCGCCGGGACCTCGTGGCGCTGACCCGGGCGCTGGGTGCCGAGACCGATACCCACCTCACCCTCATCGACGCGAATGGCCGCGAGATCGCCGAGGACGACGACAGCGGCGAGGAGAACCTCGCCTCCCGCGTCGAGATCCCGGCGGGCCAGCGGCGCCCGCTCTTCCTCCGTGCCCGCACCCTCGGCGCCGGGGGCGCCTTCGAGGTCGTGGTCGAGCCGGACACGTCTCCCGTCCCGCGCTTTCCGCGCAGCCTGCGCGAGGCGGCAGGCGTCCCGGCGCTGGAGATCGGGCAGATCGTGCCGCTGGTGCTCCGCCGTGGCCAGTCCGCCTACTACCGCCTGCCCGAGGGCGACATCGCCGTGGTCACCGCCAACCTTCGCCGCGGCGCCGATACCATTCTGACCCTCATCGATGCCGAGGGGCAGGAGATCGTGGACGACGACGACGGCGGCGGCGGCCTGGCCTCCCGCCTCGAAGTGCAGGCCGGCGAACGGCGCCCGCTCTTCGTGCGCGTGAACCTGCTCGGCGATGCGACCGGCGCCTTCGACCTCGCCGTGGAGGCCGATGCACCCCGCGGTGCCGGCCTGCCGACGACCATCGAACAGGCCCGCGCGGCGCCGCCGCTCGAAGGCGGCGCACGTGTCCCGGTGCGGCTGCGCCGCGGCGAGGTGGCGATCTTCCGCCTCCCGCCCGGCGGCCTCGTCGCCGCCACCGAGAATCTTCGCGACGGCACCGACACCATGCTCGAGTTGATCGACGACACCGGCCGCGTGCTCGCCGAAGATGACGACGGTGGGGAGGATCTCGCCTCCCGCCTCGCCGTCCCAGCGGCGCGCAAGGGCAACCTTTACCTTCGGGCGAGCGTCCTCGGCGGCGGCAGCGGCGCCTTCGACGTGGTGCTGAGGCCCGGCGCGGGGCGCTGATACCGGGCGGGGGTCGGTGTCAACGTCAACCTCCGATGGGCATGCGCCCCGGTTACAGGTTGGTCGGCCGCAGCCGACGGGTGTCGAACCCTTCCCGCTGCGCGATCGCGACCGCAGCGGCATAGTCGGCAGGCGCCATCCGCACGTCGCGCGAGAGGATCCACAGGTAGTCCCGGTCCGGCGCGCCGACGACGGCCCAGCGATAGGTCGGATCGAGTCCGATCACCCAATAGTCCCCGTAGAAGGGCCAAAAGAACGACACCCGAAGCCGGTCGTTGCCAGGCGATGCGCTGTAGGCAATGCCCTTGGCCACCCTCTCCCGCCCACCGTCGAGGATGTTGCGGCAGCGGTTGACGACATCGACCCTGCCGTCGGGCCGCAGCGCATAGGTCGCGGTCACGCCCTCGCAACGGACCCGCGACGAATCCTGGAAGGCGGTCGGGAAGCGTGCGATCTCGTGCCAGGTTCCCGCATAACGCTGCAGGTCCACGCTGCCGGCGGTCCGCGGCGTGGCGGGCCCCGGCTCGGTCGTGCAGGCGCCGAGGAGGAGGACGAGGGCGACGAAACGGAGGCGCATGTCAGTCTCCTGGAACGGTTCCAGGTGGCAGGCCCCGCACGTGATCGAGGACGCTGCCCGCGGTCGTGACCCAGACAACGCCGCGGCGTGCCGAAAGATGCGCCAACGCCCGCCGCAAGTGCCGCAATCGGTGGGGCTGCCCCACCAGATAGGGATGCAGGGCGATTCCCATCACCTGCGGCAGGCCGTCCCGCACCTGCAGCAGCCGCTCCTCGAGGTCGTCGACGATCATGTCGGCGAACTGCGCGGCGCCGTCCTTGCGGGCGACGATCGACGGGATATCGTTCACCTCCTGCGGGTAGGGTATGGCAAGCAGGTTCCCGGCGCGCGTCCGCATCCAGATCGGCGCATCGTCGGCGCACCAGTTGAGCGTGTAGGCATAGCCCGCCTCGGCCAGAAGCTCGGGCGTCGCGGTACTCTCGGCGATCCAGGGCGAGAGCCAGCCGCGTGGCGGCCGGCCTTCGTGCCGGCGGATCGCCTCGGTGCTTTCGGCGATCAGGCGACGTTCCTCCGGCTCGGGCAGCGCGGATTGCCGTTCGGAATTGGTCCGGCCATGGCCGGCGATCTCGTCGCCGCGCGCCCGGTGCGCCGTCATCAGGGAGGGGGCGTAGTCGTACATCGCGCTGTTCACCAGCACCGTCGCAGGCAGCCGGAATTCATCGAGCAGGTCGATCAGGCGCCAGGCGCCCACCCGGTTGCCGTAGTCGCGCCAGGCGAAGTTCAGGACGTCCGGCTGGGGCCCGGTCGGTACGAGCTCCGCCCCAAGGCCCTCCCCGAAGGCGAAATGCTCCAGGTTGATGCCGAGGTAGACGGCAAGCCTTTCCCCGCCCGGCCATGCGTAGGGCCGGCGCATCGGCCAGGGATGGTAGTCGTAGCGCCCGTGGGTCCGCAGCATGGAGTCTCTCCTCTCCGGTCCCGGTGATGCGGCTGGGCGGCCTGCTCAGCAAGGTGCCCCCTGTGGCGGTCGGCTGCCCGATCGCCTAAGAGAGCGCCATGGCTTCCCCATCGCCAGGCGCGACGGCCGGTGCCGCGGCGCTCCTGTCCCGGGAGGCGCGTGCCGAGCGCAAGCGCCTCCTGGCCCCTGTCCTGCTGGGCCTCGGCATCGCCGCCTGCGGCGTGGCGCAGGCGTGGCTGATTGCGCGCCTGCTCGCCACACTGCTCTCGCGGACCGACGCCGGCTGGGGCGATCTTGTCGCGGCGGCGATCCTCGCCCTGCTGATGGCGGCCCTCGGGATCGCGCAGGAGAGGACCCAGGCAGCGGCGGGGGAGGGAGCCAAGGCCCGCATCCGCGGCGCGGCCTTCTCCCGCCTGCTGGCGGCCGGTCCTGCCGACGACCGCGCCGTGGGCGAGAAGAGTGCCCTCGTCGTCGAGCGCGTCGAGGCTCTCGAAGGCTATTTCGCGCGCTGGCTGCCTGCCGCCGCGCTCGCTGTCCTGGCGCCGCTGCTGGTCGCCGGAGCCGCAGCCGCCGCCGATCCCGCGAGCGGCCTGATCCTGCTCGGCGCGGGCCTGCTCGTCCCGGTGTTCCAGGCGGTCAGCGGCATCGGCGCCGGTGCGGCGAGCCGCCGCCAGTTCGCTGCGCTCCAGCGCCTCTCGGGCCGCTTCCTCGACCGCATGCGCGGATTGCCGACGCTGGTGCTCTTCAACCAGCAGGACGCCGAGGCAGGCCGGCTTGCGGCCGCCGCCGGGGAACTGCGCCTGCGCACCATGCGCGTGCTCCGCGTCGCCTTCGTCTCGTCCGGCGCGATGGAACTGGTCATCGCCGCGACCCTGGCGACGCTTGCCTACCGCCATGGCCGCCTGGTCGACGGGGCGCATCCGGAGCCCGTCAGCGCCCTCTTCGCCCTGCTGGTCGTGCCCGTGTTCTTCCAGCCTCTGCGCGCCTTCTCGGCCGCCTATCATGAACAGCTTGCCGCCCGTGGTGCGGCCGCGGACCTTGCGCCCATCCTCGGCGGGGCGGAACCCGGCGGACTTCTGCTCGAGGAAGTGCCGCCCAAGGTCACCGTCACCTTCCACGAAGTGCGGCTGACCTACGATCCGTCCCGCCCTCCCGCGCTCGATGGCCTGTCGTTTCGCGTGCTGCCGGGCGAAACCCTGCTGCTCACCGGCGCCTCGGGTTCCGGCAAGACCAGCGTGCTGCGCATCCTGATGGGCTTCCGCCAGCCCGATGGCGGACGGGTGGCGATCAACGGCCACGACATCACCCTGCTGAAGCCCTCCGAACTGCGTCGGCTCTCCTCCTATGTCGGCCAGCGCGCGCATGTCTTCCGCGCCACGATCCGCGAGAACATCCGCTTCGCCCGCCCCGAGGCGGACGACGCCGCCATCGAGGCTGCCGCCCGGGCCGCCCAGGTCACGGACTTCGCGGCCGGGTTGCCGCAGGGCCTCGATACATTGGTGGGCGAGGGCGGCTTCGGCCTCTCCGGCGGCCAGGCGCAGCGCGTCGCGGTCGCGCGCGCCTTCCTCCGCGACAGCCCGCTGATCCTGCTCGACGAACCGACCTCCCACCTCGACCCGGGCACCGAGGCCGCGGTGCTCGACGCCCTGCGCCGTCTTTGCGTCGGCCGCACGGCGATCGTGGCGACCCATGCGCGCGCGGCGCGCGGCCATTTCGGGCGGGTCCTCGAAATGTCGGGCGGCAGGGCCGTCTCCGACCGGATGGCGGGCGAATGATGCGGCGCGACCTCCTGCGGATCCTCGGTCTCTGGCGCACGCGGCGCGGCTGGCTGGTGGGCGGCGTGGCGATGGCGGCCCTTTCCGCCCTGGCGGGCATCGCCCTGCTGGCGCTGGCGGGGCGCGTCATCTCCGGCTCCGTCGCCCACGGCCAGGCGGGACTGGTGATGGTCTCGGGCGGCGCCGTCGCGGCACTGCTCTGGCTGCGGCCGGTCATGCTGTTCCGCCCGGTAGCGCGCTACCTCGAACGGCTGGTGACGCACGAGGCGACCTTCCGCGCGCTTGCCGACATGCGGGTCTGGTTCTTCTCGCGCCTCGCGGCGCGCTTGCCGGCCGGCCTCGGCCTGCGCCAGGCAGGCGACCTCCTCGGGCGCCTCGTCGCCGATGTCGAATCGCTGGACGGCTTCTATCTCCGGGTGATCGTGCCGGCTGCCGCGGCGCTCGCTGTCGTCCTGTCCCTCGCGCTGGTCGTTGGTGGCGCGCATCCGGGCCTTGCGGCGCTGCTGGCGCTGCCGCTGGTCGCCGCCCTGCTGCTGCCCCTGGTGCTCGCGCCCGCAGCGGCCAGGGCCGGCGGTTCCGTGGCGGAGGCCCAGGGCGCGCTGCGCAGCGCCGTGGTCGATCCCCTCTCGGGGATCGAAGACACCCTGGCCGCCAATGGCGAGGCCCGCGCCGCGGCACGCGTCGCCGCCGAGGGGCATGCGCTCGCCGCCGCGCAGCGGAGCCTCTCCCGCCGTGCCGCGGTCGGCGACGCCGCGGGTTCGCTGCTCGTGCAGGCGGCGCTGCTGGGC
>JAFADX010000367.1 GCA_023424475.1 Pseudomonadota bacterium | reverse complement strand
TGCCGCCCGGTGCCGCCGCCTTCAAGGAGCGGCGCGACGCCGCCCGCGCGAAGCGGCTGGAGGAGGAAGCCGAGGCCGCCTTCGCCGCCTGCGCCGCCGCGGCGGGGGAGACGCCCTTCGCCCGGCTGCGCCTGATCGAGGCCCCGGGGCCGGCGCTGATCGCCGCCGGCGCGGCGCACGACCTCGTCGCGATCGGCCGCGACGCGACGCTGGGCCTCCAGCAGAGCCAGGGCGGCATGGCGCCGGTCATCGGCACGCTGCTGCAGGAGGGCGCGCGGCCGCTCCTCGTCGTGCCGCCGGGCCCGATGCCGCCGGAAGGCAGGGTCCTGGTCGCCTATGACGGCTCGGTGCCGTCGATGCGCGCGTTGCAGCTCTTCGCCCTGCTCGGCCTGGCCGGCGGGGCCGAGGTGCGCGTGATCTCGATCGCCGGGCAGCGCGCCGAGGCGGTGCCGCTTGCCGAGGCGGCGGCCGGCTACCTGCAGGCCCATGGGGTCTCGGCCGAGCCGGTCGCGCTGGAGAGCGAGCATCCCGCCGAGATGCTGATCGCGGAGATGACGGCGATGCGGGCCGGGCTCTTCGTGATGGGGTCCTACGAGCATTCGGGGCTGCGCACCTTCTTCACGCGTTCGACGACCCGCGGCCTGCTGCTCGCAGCCCCGTGTCCTGTCTTTGTGGCACACTAGAGTCCTGCCCTGTCGCGCAGTGGTTCTTGACGCGGCGCATCATGGACGACATGTGAGACGCCTACTGCCGGAACCATGAAGATGATGCGACGTGTCGCGGGCACCGTGCTCGCCGCTCTCCTGATGGCCGCGCCGGCCGCCGCCCAGTTCGGCCCCCAGGGGCCGCCCGCCGTCGGGGTGATGGCGGCGGAACGCCGCCCGGTGACCGAGGCGATCGAGTTCGTCGGCCGGGTCGAGGCGACGGACCGCGTCAACATCCGTGCCCGCGTCACCGGCTTCCTGCAGGAGCGCCTGTTCCGCGAGGGCGCGGACGTGAACGAGGGCGACATCCTCTATCGCATCGAGCGCGCACCCTTCGAGGCGCAGGTCGAGCAGGCGCAGGCGAACCTCGCGGCGGCGAATGCGCGGCTCGAGAATGCGCGCGTCGCCCTGGCCCGCGCGCGGGAACTGCGCCACACCGGGGCCGGCACGCAGGTCTCGCTCGACAACGCCCAGGCCACCGAGCGGACCGAATCGGCGAACGTCCTCGGCGCCCAGGCCGCGCTGCGGGTTGCGGAGATCAACCTCGGCTACACCGTGATCACGGCGCCGCTCGCCGGGCAGATCGGCCGGTCGAACCTTTCGGTGGGCAACGTGGTCGGGCCGGATGCCGGCAACCTCGCCACCATCGTCAGCCAGGACCCGATGCGGGTGGCCTTCGCCGTCAGCCAGCGCACCGCGCTCGAGATGCGCAACCGCTTCGAGAACCGCGGCGGCTCCGACGCGACCGTGGTGCGGATCCGCACCACCGATGGCCGCCTCTACCCCGAGCCCGGTCACATCGACTTCATCGACAACCAGATCGACCGCAACACCGACACCATCCTGGTGCGCGCGCGCATCCCCAACCCGGTCCGCCGGCTGCAGAGCGGGGAGGTCAGCGTCTCCCCGCGCGAACTGGTGGACGGGCAGTTCGTCAGCGTGACCGTGGAAGGCGCCGAGCCCGTCATGGCGATCACCCTGCCGCGGGCCGCCGTGCTGCAGGACCAGCAGGGCGCCTTCGTCTTCGTCGTCGGCGCGAACAACGTCGCCGAGCGGCGCAACGTGACGCTCGGCCGCTCCTCGGCCGAGACGGCGGTGATCGAGGACGGGCTGGAAGGCGGCGAGAGCGTGGTGGTGGAGGGCCTGCAGCGGGTGCGGCCGGGCCAGCCGGTGAACCCCGGGCCGGCTGCCGCGCCCGAGGTGCCGCGAACCGTGCCGGGCCGGGGCTGACCCCTCGTGTTCTCCGCGATCTTCGTCGACCGGCCGCGCTTCGCGATCGTCATCGCGATCGTCACCGCGCTCGCCGGCGCGCTGGCGATGCTGCGCATCCCGGTCTCCCAGCTGCCGGACATCGTGCCGCCGCAGGTCTCGGTGACCACGCGCTTCCCCGGCGCCTCGGCCGCGGTGGTCGAGCAGACCGTCGCGCAGGTGATCGAATCCTCGGTCAACGGCGTCGACGGCATGATCTACATGCGCTCGAACAGCGCCAATGACGGGTCCTACAGCCTCAACGTCTCCTTCGAGCTCGGCACCAACCCGGACATCGCCACCGTCAACGTGAACAACCGCGTCCAGGCCGCGCTCGCGCGCCTGCCGCAGGAGGTGCAGCGCCAGGGCGTCACGGTCCGCAAGCAGTCCTCGGCGGTGCTGCAGTTCGTCTTCCTCTATTCCGAGAGCGGCGAGCACACGCCGCTGTTCCTGTCCAACTACGCGACCATCAACATCATCGACCGGCTCGCCCGCGTGCCGGGCGTGGGCCAGGTCAACCTGTTCGGCGCCATGGACTATTCCATGCGCATCTGGTTCGAGGTGGACCGGCTGATCAGCCTCAACCTCACGCCCTCTGACGTGGTGGCGGCGATCCAGTCGCAGAACGTGCAGGCCCCGGTCGGGCGCATCGGGGCGCGCCCGGTGCCGGACGACCAGCAGTTCCAGATCAACCTCGAGACCCAGGGCCGGCTCAGCACGCCCGAGCAGTTCGGCGACATCGTCATCCGCGCCAACCCCGACGGATCGACGCTGCGGGTGCGCGACGTCGCGCGCATCGAGCTCGGCGCCGCGAGCATGGACACCGAGAGCCGCTACAACGGCCAGCCCGCGGTCACCTTCGGCGTCTACCTCGCCCCCGGCGCCAATGCCGTGGCCGCGGCCGAGAACGTGCGCCGCGCCCTCGACGAGCTGCGCGCGCGCTACCCCGCCGGGGTCAACCACCGCATCTTCTTCGATACCTCGGACTTCGTCAGCGACACGATCCGCGAGGTGATCAAGACGCTGCTCGAGGCCTTCATGCTGGTCGTCATCGTCGTGTTCCTCTTCCTGGGGAACCTGCGCGCGACCATCATCCCGACCGTCGCCGTGCCGGTCAGCCTGATCGGCGCCTTCGTCATCCTGCTGGCGCTCGGCTATTCGGCGAACACCATCTCCCTGCTCGCGATGGTGCTGGCCATCGGCATCGTGGTGGACGACGCCATCGTGGTGGTGGAGAACGTCGAGCGGGTGATGGAGGAGGAGCCTCACCTCACCCCCGCGGAAGCCACCAAGAAGGCGATGGCGCAGATCACCGCGCCGATCATCGCCATCACCCTGGTGCTGCTGTCCGTCTTCGTGCCGATCGGCTTCATCCCGGGCCTGTCGGGGGAGCTGTTCCGCCAGTTCGCGGTGACCATCTCGGCCGCCATGGTGATCAGCGCAATCAACGCGCTCACCCTCTCGCCGGCCCTCTGCGCCGTCTTCCTGCGGCCGCACCCGCATGCCGGCGGGCACCGGCCGGGCATCATGGGCCGCTGGCTGCGCGGCATCGACTGGGTGCGCGACCGCTATGCCGGCACGGTGTCGCGGCTGGTGCGCGTGGCGCTGCTGTCGGTCCTGCTGACCGCGGGCTTCTTCGCCGGCATCTGGCAGATGGGCCAGCGCACCCCGTCGGGCTTCCTGCCGCAGGAGGACCAGGGCGCCTTCTTCGTGCAGGTGCAGCTCCCCCAGGGCGCCTCCGTCGCGCGCACCCGTCAGGCGGTGATCCAGGTGGAGGAGATCCTCCGCTCGATCCCCTCGGTGCAGGGCACGCTCGCCATCGTCGGCTTCTCGCTCATCGACGGGGGGGCGCAGTCCAACTCGGCCTTCCTTGTCGCGCGGCTGAAGCCCTTCGCCGAGCGCACCACGGCCGCGATGTCCGTGCAGGCGGCGATCGGGCGCGTCTTCGGCGCCGGGCAGGGGGTGCGGACGGCGAATGTCTTCGCCTTCAACCTGCCGCCGATCATCGGCCTCGGCACCGGCGGGGGCTTCGAATACATCCTGCAGGATTATGAGGGCCGGCCGCCGGCGGAACTCGGCGCCACCATGCTCGGGCTGATCGCGGCGGCGAACCAGGACCCGCGGATCGCCGCGGCCTTCTCGACCTTCAATGCGACCAACCCCACGCTCTACCTCGATCTCGACCGCGACAAGGCACAGGCGCTCGGGCTGCGGATCGCGGACATCTTCACCGCCTTGCAGGCGACGCTGGGCGGCTTCTACGTCAACGACTTCAACCTGTTCGGCCGCACCTGGCAGGTGAACCTGCAGGCCGAGGCGGCGGACCGGCGCGACGTCAGCGACATCTGGCGCATCCATGTCCGCAACGCGCGGGGCGAGATGGTGCCGCTGCGTGCGGTGGCCGACGTGCACATCCGGGTCGGGCCGCAGACCATCTTCCGCTACAACAACTACCGGGCCATCTCGATCCAGGGCGCGCCGCGGCCGGGCGTCTCCTCGGGCGACGCGCTGGCGGCGATGGAGCAGATCTCCCGCCGCGTGCTGCCGCCGGGCTATGGCTACGAATGGACCGGAACCGCCTTCCAGGAGAAGCAGGCCTCGGGCCAGACGGTCTACATCCTCGCGCTCGCGGTGATGTTCGCCTACCTGTTCCTGGTCGCGCTCTATGAATCCTGGGTCATCCCGATCCCGGTGCTGCTGTCCGTCGCGGCCGGCGTGCTCGGGGCCTTCGGGGCGCTATGGGTGGCGAACATGCCGCTCGACATCTACGCCCAGATCGGCCTCGTGGTGCTGATCGCGCTGGCGGCCAAGAACGGCATCCTGATCGTCGAGTTCGCCAAGGAGAAGCGGGAGGAGGGCCTCTCGGTCCGCGAGGCCGCGATCATGGGCGCACGCCTGCGGTTCCGCGCGGTGATGATGACCTCGATCGCCTTCGTGCTCGGCCTGGTGCCGCTGGTCTTCGCGACCGGGGCGGCCATGCTGTCCCGCCGCGCGGTGGGCACGGCGGTGTTCGGCGGCATGATCGCCGCGGCGCTGGTCGGCATCTTCGTGATCCCGATGCTCTACGTGGTGTTCCAGACGATGCGGGAGTGGACGAAGCGGAAGTTCGGCGGGGCGCCGGCCGAGGGCTGACGCGGACCCCCCTTCCCATTCCCGCCCTCCATCGCAGATGATGGGGCGAGGAACCAAGGGAGACCCCGCGCATGGCGAAGTTCGGCCTCAGCCAGTCCATCCGCCGCGTCGAGGATCCGCGCCTGCTCAAGGGCGGCGGCCGCTATACGGACGACGTGGCCGTCCCCGGCCAGGCCGAAGGCTACGTCCTGCGCAGCCCGCACGCCCATGCGCGCATCGTCGCGATCTCGGCCGACGCGGCGAAGGCGATGCCCGGCGTGCTCGGCATCTGGACCGGGGCCGACCTCGCGGCGGCCGGCATCGGGCACCTGCCCTGCCTCGCGCCGGTGAAGTCGTTCGACGGCAGGCCGACCTCCGAGACGCCGCGGCGCGCGCTCGCCGAGGGCTTCGTGCGCCATGTCGGCGACCCCGTCGCCTTCGTCGTCGCCGAGACGATCGAGCAGGCCCGCGACGCGGCCGAGGCGATCGAGGTCGATTACGAGATCCTGCCGGCCGCCACCGACCTCGCCACCGCGACCGAGGCCGGGCAGCCGCAGGTCTGGGCCAGCGCGCCCAACAACACCTGCTTCGACTGGCATGCCGGCGACGCCGCCAAGGTCGATGCGCTGATCAAGGGCGCGGCGCATGTCGCCCGGCTGAAGGTGGTGAACAACCGCGTCGTCGTCGCCTCGATGGAAGCGCGCGCGGCGCTCGCCGAATACGACGCGGCAAAGAGCCACTGGACGCTGACCACCAACACCCAGGGCTCCTGGCTGGTCCGCAACATCCTTGCGCAGGCCATCTTCAGGCTGCCCACCGACCATTTCCGCGTCGTCACCCCCGATGTGGGCGGCGGCTTCGGGATGAAGATCTTCCTCTACCCCGAGCATGTGCTGACCTGCTTCGCGGCCCGCGAGCTCAAGCGCGCCGTGAAGTGGACCTCGGAACGGACCGAGGCCTTCCAGTCGGACACGCATGGGCGCGACAACGTCACCGTCGGCGAGCTCGCACTCGACAGGGATGGGAAGTTCCTCGCGCTGCGGACCCGGAACTGGGCGGGGATGGGTGCCTACCTCAACACCTTCGCGCCCTTCATCCCGACCGGGGCGGGGACCAAGGTGCTGGCCTCGGTCTACGACTTCCAGGCGATCCATGCGCAGGTCATCGGCGTGATGACCCACACCGTGCCGGTGGACGCCTATCGCGGCGCCGGTCGGCCGGAGAGCAACTACCTGGTCGAGCGCCTGATCGACACCGCGGCGCGCGAGCTCGGCATCGACCGGGCCGAGCTGCGCAAGCGCAACATGGTGCCGTCCTCGCGCATGCCCTACGTCTCCGCGATGGGGCAGCGCTACGATTCGGGCGAATTCGCGCGCCTCATGGATACGGCGCTGCAGAAGGTCGACTGGGCGGGCTTCGCGGCGCGCAAGGCGGATGCGGCGAAGCGCGGCAGGAAGCGGGGCATCGGCCTCGCCTACTACCTCGAGGCGACGGGTGGCGACCCGACCGAGAACGCCTCGGTGCGCTTCGCGGACGATGGCTTCGTCGACGTCTATGTCGGCACGCAGTCCACCGGCCAGGGGCACGAGACCGCCTATGCCATGATGACGAGCTTCGAGCTCGGCATTCCGATCGAGAAGATCCGCATCAGGCAGGGTGATTCCGACACGCTGCCCAGCGGCGGCGGCACCGGCGGCGCGCGCAGCCTCTATTCCGAAGGCCAGGCGATCCTGGTGACCACCGCCTCGGTGATCGAGAAGGGCAAGCGGGCGGCTTCCGAACACCTGGAGGCCGCGGTCGCCGATATCGAGTTCACGTCGAAGGACGGCACGTTCGGCGTGGTGGGCACGGACCGCGCGGTGGGCATCATCGAGCTCGCGGCTGCGCAGCGGAAGAAGGTCGCGGCCGGGATCGAGGCGACGCTGCTCGACGCGACGGAGACGGCCGAGATCAAGTCCCACACCTTCCCCAACGGCTGCCACGTCGCCGAGGTGGAGGTCGATCCCGATACCGGCATCACCACCGTTGCCCGCTACACCGTGGTGGACGACGTGGGCCATGCGCTGAACCCGCTGATCGTGCGCGGCCAGGTGCATGGCGGCGTGACGCAGGGCATCGGGCAGGCGCTGCTCGAGCGCACGGCCTACGACGCCGATAGCGGGCAGCTGTTGTCCGCATCGTTCATGGACTATGCCGTGCCGCGCGCCGATGACCTGCCATCGATCGACGTCGATCTCGTCGAGGTGCCCTGCGAGACCAATCCGCTCGGCGTGAAAGGGGCGGGCGAAGCCGGCGCCGTGGGCAGCCCGCCGGCGGTGATGAATGCGCTGGTCGATGCGCTGTCCGACGCTGGGGTGAAGCAGATCGACATGCCGGCCACTCCGGAGACGGTATGGAAGGCACTGGCGGCCGCCCAGGCCGCCTGACGCCGGCACCGGGGCGGACGAAGCCTCGCCTGCATCCGTCCGGGGCGCCGGGAGGGCCAAGTCCGTGCCCATCGCTTGGCGGCATTCGCGGTGGCGTGCGCGGCTTTCGGGCTGCAGGCCGCTCATCCGCCCCGCGGATCCAGGTGGGGCTGGGTCCCTCCCGGGCATATCTCGGTGCGAGCTTCCATCGGCGTCGCAACGCGGCGCGAATCCGCCGAAAGGCCCTCAGCCACCGCCGAACGGGCCCCAAGGCTCACCGTCGCGCCCGGCAGGTGCGCCACGCCGGCGGAAACGACAGCGATGCCCTGAACCGGGTCCCTGCTGCGGTCCAGGGGCCCGCAGGCCCCAGGCGGGATGGCCCGGCGGGGCGGAGCCTCTCCGATCCTTGAGCCGGTCCCGTTCGCCCTGGCGCACGGTAACGTCTCCGGCCCGTTGCTTCTGCGAGCATCTTCACCCGATCGGGTGATTCCACCTGATCGGGATCTGCTCTAAGCCGGTGCGCTCCAGGCGATCCGCCCGACCGTACCGCAGGCGGGACATTCCGGCTTCCAGGCATTGTGCTCGGCGCCGCACGAGGTGCAGCGCCAGCGCGGCGCGCCTTCCGCATTGGCGGCCGCGCGCAGCCACTTGGCCTGGGCGGCGCGGGCATCGGCGGTGTCGCCGTGCTCGACTTCCTCGAGTTCCGCCATCAGCAGCCAGGTGCGGCGATCGGGCACGCCGCCGGCGACGAGGGCATCCAGTTCCTGCCGGGCGCGGCCGGTCAGGCCGGCGTCGATCGCCGCGCGGGCCATGAGCAATCGGCTTTCCGGATGCTCCCGGTTGCGGTGCGTCAGGTCCTCGACCGCCTTCACGCGCGCCAGCGGATCCCGATCGCCGGCGAGCCAGGCGGCGCCGATATCCGGATGCGGGCGGGCCTGCCACGCCTGTTCGAGCACCGCGCGCGCCCGCCGGGCCGAGCCCGCGGCGGCGAGCCGCTTCGCATGGGCCAGCGCCGCCGGCGCGAAGGCCGGGTCGGCCGCGAAGGCCTGCTTCTCAAACTCCGCGGCGCGCGCCGGGTCGTCCTCCTGCAGGGAGGCGGCGAGCGCGAGGGCGGCGCGCGGCGCGGCCGGCGCGGAAAGCGCCAGTGCCTCCCGCCAGTCCTGCGTCCGCAGGGCGAGCAACTGCCGTTCCTCGCGCACCCAGGCGGCGCCGGGCTGGGCGGCCTCGGCCTCCTTCGCCAGGCGCTGGGCGGCGGCCCAGTCCTCGCGCTGCATGGCCTGGCGCAGCAGGCCGCGCAGGCCGAGGAAGCGGGCATCGGGGCGTTCGGCCAGCGCTTTGAAGGCGGCGGCGGCGCCGTCCTCGCGGCCGGCCAGGCGCTCGGCCTCGGCCGCCAGCAGCAGGGTCTGCGGCGTGTCGCCCAGCAGGTGACGGGCGCGCCGGACCTCGATCCGCGCGGTCTGGGC
>JAFADX010000346.1 GCA_023424475.1 Pseudomonadota bacterium | reverse complement strand
TGACGACGATCGGTTCCTTCCCGCAGACCGCCGAGGTGCGCGCGCTGCGCGCCGGCCTCGCTCGCGGCGCCGTGACCGAGGCCGAGCACGATGCCGGCATGGAACGCCTGATCGCCGAGGCAGTCCGCTGGCAGGAGGAGATCGGCGTGGACGTGCCGGTCCATGGCGAGTTCGAGCGCAACGACATGGTCAAGTATTTCGGCGAGCAGCTCGCGGGCTACGCCTTCACGAAGCATGGCTGGGTGCAGTCGTACGGCAGCCGCTGCGTGGCGCCGCCGATCATCTGGGCCGATGTCGCGCGCCCGGCGCCGATGACGCTGCGGTGGACGCGGTACGCGCAGTCGCTGACGGCCAGGCCGGTCAAGGGCATGCTCACCGGCCCGGTGACGATGCTGCAATGGTCCTTCGTGCGCAGCGACATCCCGCGCGAGACGGTCTGCCGCCAGATCGCGCTGGCCATCCGCGACGAGGTCCTGGACCTCGAGGCCGCCGGCATCGCCATCATCCAGATCGACGAGCCCGCCCTGCGGGAGGGCCTCCCGCTGCGCCATGCCGAGCGCGCGGACTACCTGCGCTGGGCCGTAGGCTGCTTCCGCCTCGCCGCCGCGGGCGTGCGCGACGACACGCAGATCCACACCCACATGTGCTATTCGGAGTTCAACGACATCATCGCCGAGATCGCGGCGATGGATGCGGACGTGATCTCCATCGAGACCGCCCGCAGCGACATGGAGCTTCTGGAAGCGTTCAGCGCCTTCGACTACCCGAACGCCATCGGGCCCGGCGTGTGGGACATCCACAGCCCGCGCGTGCCGAGCGGCGACGAGATGCTGCTGCTGCTGCGCCGGGCGGCGGAACGGATTCCGCCGGAACGGCTCTGGGTGAACCCGGATTGCGGCTGCAAGACGCGCGGCTGGGCGGAGGTCCGCCCGGCCACCGGCAACCTCGTCGCCGCCGCGCGCCGGCTGCGGGCCGAGGGCATCGCCTGACGCAGGGCGGGGGAGGCCGGCCTCCCCCTCACCGCCTGTCGGGCGCCGGCGGGCTGGGCGGCGGCTTCGGCGCCGGCTGCGCGGCGAGGGCAAGACGCGCCTGGCAGATCCAGCACATGGCCTTCAGCTCCCGAACAGGCGGCCGGAGGCGATGCGGGCGCCTTCGGCCAGGCTGCGCATCTTCGCCCAGACCACGTCGGCGGTCACGCGGCCGCGCCCCGCCGCGGTGTCGAAGCCGCAATCCGTGCCGGCGAGCACGCGCGTCGCATCGCCCATCGCCTGCGCGGCGCGCTCGATGCGCTCGGCGACGACCTCCGGGTGCTCGACGAAGTTGGTCAGGGTGTCGATCACCCCGGCGACAAGGATCTGGTCGGGTTCCGGCGGCAATTCGGCGATCACCCGAGTCTCGTGCGCATGGCGCGGATTGGCGAAGGGCAGCACGAAGCCGCCGACCCGTGCGGTCCGGATGATCGGCCAGATGTCGGCGAGCGGCACGTCGAGGTCGTGCGGCGCCTCGTAGTTGCCCCAGCAGACATGCAGGCGCATCCGCTCGCGCGGGATGCCGGCGATGGCGTCGTTGATGGTGGCGACGACGCGCTCGACGAAGCCGAGGAAGTCGGAGAGCGGCCGGTCCCGGTAGGAGACGTGGCGCTCCAGCGCGAGGTCGGGGCAATCGAGCTGGAGCACGTGGCCGGCACGGTGGATCGCCCCGTATTCCGTGCGCAGGGCCGCGCCGAGGGCGGCGAAATAGGCGCCCTCGGTCGCGTAGTGGCGGTTCTGCACGATGGACCCGACGATGCCCGGCGAGGGCGCCGTCATGAAGGATTCCGCGTAGCGCCCGGCGACCGGCGCCAGGGCGGCGGCGAAATCGGCCAGTTCCTCGTCGATCGCCGCCGTGTCGGGATAGGACACGGGCCCGATCGCGGCGGGCAGGTGCGCGGTGTTGCTGACCGCGACCTTCTCGGCATTCGCCTCGGCGAAGGCCTGTTTGTAGTCGGGATAGTTGTCGAGGTCGCCGAAGCCCGCGCGGATGCTCTCGCCGCCGATGCCGGTCAGGCGGTGGCGGATGTAGAGGGCGAAGGAATCGCGCTCCTGCTCGCCGTTGTTGATCACGTCGAGCCCGGCCTCGACCTGGCGCGGCACGATGGCGCGCGTCGCGGCCTTGCCCTCGCGCACGATGGCGGCCTCGTCCACCGCCTCGCCGCGCGCACGGCGGGCGAAGAGTTCGGTCAGCGCCCTCGGACGCGGCAGGCTGCCGGTATGCGTCGTCAGGATGCGGCCTTCGGACCGGCGCATCGCATTCCTCCCGTCTGTGTTCGGGCGAAGCATGCGTTGCGGCCGGGCGCGGCGCCAGGGGGGCCTCGTCGCGCAGCGTGGCGGCGCGGCGCGGAACGCCAAGCCCGAAACCGGGGTCACCGCAGGGCCGGCCGACCTCAGGCGCGGAAGAAGGCGAGCGCCTCCCGGTCGATGGCGATGCCGAGGCCCGGCTTCTCCGGCACTGCGGCGCGTCCCTGGCGCAGCGGGATCGGCTCGACAAGAAGCGCATCGCGCACCGGATGCGGCGAGCGGTCGAGTTCCAGCAGCGGCGCGCGCGGGAAGAGGCCCGGCGGATTGTCGGGGATCACCGCGAGCAGATGCAGCGAGGCGGCGAGCGCGACGCCGGTGCCCCAGACATGCGGGTTCACGCGCAGTCCGAAGGCGCTCGCCATGTCGGCGATCTTCTTCAGTTCCGAGATGCCGCCGCAGGCGGCGACGTCGGGCTGGAGGATGTCGGCGGCGCGCCGCGCGATCATCTCGCGGAAGCCCCAGCGGGCGAAGCCCGCTTCCCCGCCCGCGACCAGGATCGGCTGACGCGCCTTGACCTCGAGGTAGCCGTCGATGTCCTCGGGCGGCACCGGCTCCTCGAACCAGCCGATGTCGCAGCCGGCCACGGCATTGCCATAGGCGATCGCCGCCGGCGCGTCATAGGCATGGTTGCAGTCGACCAGCAGACCGACCTCGGGGCCGATGGCCGCGCGGAAGGCCCTGGTCAGCGCGATGTCCTCGGCCAGCCCCCAGCCGGTCTTGAGCTTGAGCGAGCGGAACCCCTCGGCGAGCCGCTGCTCGGCCTCCCGCGTCAGGTAGGCGAGGTGGTCGTCGCGCTCGCGGCGGTAGAAGCCGGTCGCATAGGCCTCGACCTCGGTCCGCAGCGGGCCGCCGAGCAGGCGATGCACCGGCAGCCCGAGCACCTGCCCGGCGATGTCCCAGAGCGCGATGTCGATGGCGCTGATCGCCTCGACCACGATGCCGCGCTGGCCGTGGTCGCGCAGGCGGTTGTAGAGCGCCTGCCACAGCGCCTCCCGCGCCATAGCGTCCTGGCCGAGCAGCAGCGGCGCGAGCCAGGCGACGATGGGGGCGGTGAGTTCCGGCGGGCCGAAGGCTTCGCCCCAGCCGGTCACGCCGTCCCCGGTCGTGACCTCGACCAGCATCGCGCCGCGCCGGCGATACCACGCCTGGGAATAGGCGAAGGGCTCCGCAAGCTCGGCCATGAGGACATGCGGCACCACGCTGCGGATCGTGGTGCCGCGCGGCATGGCGGTCAGGCCCGCGCGGGCTGCGCCCGGGCCGACTGACCCAGCGCCTCGAGGGCGGTCGCGACGATCTGCGGCGCGTTCAGCCCGGCGTCATCGTACTGCTTGCGCGGGGAATCATGCTCGATCAGCCGGTCCGGCAGGCACATCGGCCGCACCTTGAGCCCGGCGTCGAGAAGTCCGCGCGTCGCGAGGTGCTGCAGCACGATGGCGCCGAAGCCGAGCATCGCGCCTTCCTCGATGGTGATCAGCACCTCGTGCTCGCGCGCCAGGCGCTCGGCCATCGCGGTGTCGAGCGGCTTGGCGAAGCGCGCATCGGCGACCGTGCAGGACAGGCCGTGCGTCGCGAGCTCGTCGGCCGCCTTCAGGCATTCCTGCAGCCGCGCGCCGTAGGAGAGGATGGCGATCGAGGCGCCCTCGCGCAGGATGCGGCCCCTGCCGATATCGAGCACCGATCCGCGTGCCGGCAGCTCGACGCCGAAGCCCTCCCCGCGCGGATAGCGGAAGGCGGAGGGCCGGTCGTCGATCGCCGCGGCGGTCGCGACCATGTGCATCAGCTCCGCCTCGTCGGCGGCGGCCATCAGCACGATGTTCGGCAGGCAGCCCAGATAGGCGATGTCGAAGGCCCCGGCATGGGTCGCCCCGTCCGCGCCCACCAGCCCGGCGCGGTCCATCGCCAGGCGCACCGGCAGGGACTGCAGCACGACGTCGTGCACGACCTGGTCGTAGCCACGCTGGAGGAAGGTGGAATAGATCGCGCAGAAGGGCTTCATGCCCTCGGTCGCCATGCCGGCGGCGAAGGTCACGGCATGCTGCTCGGCGATGCCGACGTCGAAGGTGCGCCTGGGGAACTTCTTCGCGAAAAGATCGAGGCCGGTGCCGGAGGGCATCGCCGCACTGATCGCGACCACGCGGTCATCCGCCTCCGCCTCGGCGATCAGGGCATTGGCGAAGACCTTGGTGAAGGAGGGCGGGCCGGGCGGCGCCTTGGCCTGCTCGCCGGTCACGACGTTGAACTTCTGCACGCCATGGTACTTGTCGGCCGCCGCCTCGGCGGGCGCGTAGCCCTTGCCCTTCTTGGTCACCACATGCAGCAGGATCGGCCCGGCATGGTCCGTGTCGCGCAGGTTGCGCAGGATCGGCAGCAGGTGGTCGAGGTTGTGACCGTCCACCGGGCCCACGTAGTAGAAGCCCATCTCCTCGAACAGCGTGCCGCCGGTGAACCAGCCGCGCGCGTATTCGTCGGCGCGCCGCGCGGCGCGTTCCAGCGGCGCCGGGAAACGCTTCGCCAGCCGCGCCATCAGGTCGCGGATCGACAGGAAGGGGCGCGAGGAGATCAGCCGCGACAGATAGGCCGACATGGCGCCGACCGGCGGCGCGATCGACATGTCGTTGTCGTTGAGGATGACGATCAGGTTCGCCTTCGAGGCGCCGGCATTGTTCATGGCCTCGTAGGCCATGCCCGCGCTCATCGCCCCGTCGCCGATCACGGCGATCACGTGCCGGTCGTCGCCCTTGAGGTCGCGCGCCACCGCCATGCCGAGGCCGGAGGAGATCGAGGTCGAGGAATGCGCCGCGCCGAAGGGGTCGTATTCGGATTCCGACCGGCGGGTAAAGCCGGACAGCCCGCCGCCCTGGCGCAGCGTGCGGATGCGGTCGCGCCGGCCGGTCAGGATCTTGTGCGGATAGGCCTGGTGGCCGACGTCCCAGATCAGCCGGTCGTCCGGCGTGTCGAAGACAGCATGGACCGCGACCGTCAGCTCCACCACCCCGAGCGAGGCGCCGAGATGCCCGCCGGTGACCGAGACGGCGTCGATCGTCTCGGCACGGAGTTCGTCGGCGAGCTGCTTCAACTGCTCGGCCGAAAAGTTGCGCAGGTCGGCCGGAACGCGCACGCGGTCCAGCAGGGGTGTGGCGGGGCGGGTCATCAGGTCCTCCGCGCGATCGCATAGGCGGCGAGCGCACGCAACAGATCGGCACGCTGCCCCAGCACGTCCAGATGTCCGGCGGCCTGGGCGGCCAGACGTTCCGCCTGCGCACGGGCCCGCGGGACGCCGAGCAGCCCGACCAGCGTCGCCTTGCCGGCCGCGGCGTCCTTGCCGGTCCGCTTGCCGGTCTCCTCGGCCGAGCCGGTGGCGTCGAGAAGGTCGTCGGCGATCTGGAAGGCGGCGCCAAGATCGCGCCCATAGGCAGCGAAGGCGTGGCGCATCTGCACCGGCGCCTTGCCCAGGATGGCGCCCGCCTCGGCGGCGAACTCGATCAGCTTGCCGGTCTTGAGCAACTGAAGCCGGCCGATCTCGGCTTCCTCGAAGGCGTCCTCGGCCTGCTCGGCCAGCATGTCGAGCATCTGCCCCCCGCACATGCCGCGCGGGCCGGCGGCGCGGGCGAGGCCGCGGCACAGTTCGGCGCGCACCGCCGGATCGGGGTGGGTCGCGGGCTCGGCGAGGGCATAGAAGGCGTTGGCCTGCAGGGCATCGCCGGCGAGCACCGCCGTCGCCTCGTCGAAGGCCCTGTGCACCGTGGGCTTGCCGCGGCGCAGCGCGTCGTCGTCCATGCAGGGCAGGTCGTCATGCACCAGCGAATAGGCGTGCAGCATCTCGATCGCGGCCGCGGTCCGCAGCGCCGCCTCCCGCGCCACGCCGAACTGCCGTGCGCCCTCCAGCACCAGGAAGCCGCGCAGGCGCTTGCCGCCGCCCATTGCGGCGTAGCGCATCGCCTCGAACAACCGGGCTTCCGATCCCTCGACCGGCGGGATCAGCACGTCGAGCGCCTGGTCGATCTCGGTGGCGGCCGCGGTCATCGCGTCCCGCAGCGCCCCGTCCGCGGGGATGTCGGCCTCGCTACTCGACATCGCGCAGGCTCAGACCCGCCGGGCCTTCCACGATGGCCTGCACCTTCTGCTCGGCCTCGGCGAGCTTGCGCTCGCAATGGGCGCGCAGGGCGGCACCGCGCTGGTAGGCGGCGACCGAGGCCTCGAGAGCCCCCTGCCCGCTTTCCAACGCCTTCACGATGCCTTCGAGCTCGGCCAGTGCCTGCTCGAAGGTCAGTGTCTCGATATCGGAGGGCGTCTCACCCCCCGCCGTGCGTGTCGTGGCCATGCTGCGGCATCCTACCAGCCCGGGCGGACGGCGGCTATTCGGGCCCGATGCCCGCCTGGCGGACGGCGCGCGTCCACTTGCCGATGTCCGCACGGACGAAGGCGGCGGCCTCGGCCGGGGGGAGGAGCGGATGTCCATGCCGAAGGCGCCGGGCCGGCTCGGGCCGTTGGCGCCGGCCCGGTTCCCGACCACCACGGGCTGGCCGGCGGCCGGGCACATCCCGCCGGCGACGACGTGGGCGGCGATGTCGGTCGCCGGGACCGGGGCGAAAGGAACGACGGCGCGAACCGGCTGGCCGGACCAGGTCTGGGCGCCGGCGGCGGGCAGCAGGGATGCGGCCGGCAGGACGGCGGGCAGGGCGCCCGCGGTCCATGGTCTCTCCTTACCGAACGCGGCGCGCTGATAGGCCCGGGCGGGGGGGGCGGGGCAGGCATGGGCGCCGGCCCTCCGCGCCGCCCCGTGGCGGGCCGGGAGCCGGTACCAGGGCTAGAGCTCTTTTCGATCAGCCGGCGCCGGCCCGCACCCCCACCCGGCCACCCATCCAGGATACTGTCGTTGGGTAGCCGGGTGGGGGGCCGGTGCCGGTTCCGACAGATCGGAACAGCTCTAGGTGCGCATCAGGGCACGCACATGCGCCGCGACCGAGCGGCCCAGCGCATCAAGGTCGTAGCCGCCCTCGAGCACCGAGACGAGACGGCCCCGGCATTGCCGGTCCGCCACGCCGCACAGCGCCTCGGTCAGCCAGGCGAAATCCGCCTCCCGCACGCGCAGTTGCGCCAGGGGATCGGCCGCATGGGCGTCGAAGCCGGCCGAGACGATGAGCAGCTCGGGCCCGAAGGCCTCGATCGCCGGAATGATCCGGTCCGCCCAGACCTGACGGAAGGCCGCCCCGTCGGCGCCCGGCGGGAGCGGGACGTTGAGGATGTTGCCGAGGCCGGTCTCGCTCGCATCCCCGGTGCCCGGATAGAGCGGCCACTGGTGGCTCGAGGCGTAGAACAGCGACGGATCGGCCTCGAAGCAGGCCTGGGTGCCGTTGCCGTGGTGGACGTCGAAATCGACCACCGCGACGCGCTTCGCCCCGTGCTCGGCCTGCGCGTGCCGGGCCGCGACGGCGGCGTTGGCGAAGAGGCAGAAGCCCATCGGGCGCGCCGGCTCGCAATGATGCCCCGGCGGACGGGTGGCACAGAAGGCGCGGCGGAACTCGCCCTTCATCACCGCATCCACGGCGGCGATGGCCGCGCCGGCCGACCGCAGCGCGGCCTCGGCGCTGCCCCAGGACATGATGGTGTCGCCGTCGAGGGGCACATGCTCGTCCGGCTCGGGCCGGATCGCGAGGATGGCCGAAACGTAGTTCTCCGGATGCACGCGGGTGAGCTGGTCGGCGGTGGCGAGCGGCGCCTGGTCGCGGATCAGGTCGGTGAACTCCCCCGCATCCAGCGCCTTCAGCACGGAACGCAGGCGGTCGGGGCATTCGGGGTGATGGGGGCCGGGATCGTGGTGCAGGCAGGCGCGATGGGTCAGCAGCAGCACGCTCATGCCGGCGGATCCTCCCGCTTGCGGATGACGAAGCGGTAGGCGCCGGCCTCCTCCCCGAAGGCAACCAGGGCGTGGCCCGTCTCCTTGCAGAAGGCGCGGAAATCCGCGACGGAGGCGGGGTCGGTGGCGAGCACCGTCAGCCGCGCGCCGGCCGGCAGGCCGCGCAGCGCCTTGTTGGCCTTGAGCACCGGCAAGGGGCAGGTGAGGCCCTTCACGTCGAGCAGCGTCTCTCCCATGCGCCGGATTGCACCACCCGGCGCAGCGCCGGGCAAGCGCCGCGCGCGGTCGCCCTTGCCCTTCCCCGCCGCAATGCGAAGGTTCCGGGCAGACGGCAGGGAGCAATCCGATGCGCTTTGGGATCGACCTCGGCGGCACCAAGATCGAGATCGTGGGACTCGACCGCGACGGGAGCGTGCGCCTGCGCCGCCGCCGCCCGACGCCGGCGGGCTACCCGGCCCTGGTCGAAGCCATCGCCGCCATGGTCGCCGAGGCGGAACGCGAGACCGGCAGGCGCGGCACCGTCGGCGTCGGCATCCCCGGCAGCCTCAGCCCCGCCACCGGCCTGGTGCGCAACGCCAATTCCCAGGAGCTGAACGGCAACCCGCTCGACACCGACCTCGCCGCCGCGCTGGGGCGCGAGGTGCGGGTGACCAACGACGCCAACTGCCTGGCGATGAGCGAGGCCGCGGACGGCGCCGGCGCCGGCTACCGCACCGTCTTCGCGGTCATCATGGGCACCGGCGTCGGCGGCGGCATCGTGAGCTCGGGGCGCATCCTGGACGGGCCGAACCGCACCGGCGGCGAGTGGGGCCACACGCCCCTTCCCTGGATGACGCCGGAGGAATTCCCGGGGCCGCGCTGCTGGTGCGGCCGGCATGGCTGCCTCGAGACCTTCCTCTCCGGCCCCGGCCTGGCCTCCGACTGCGACGGGCCGGGCGCCCGCGACGCCGGCTCGATCCCGGCCCGCGCCGCGGCGGGCGAGGCGAAGGCAGCGGCGGCGCTGGCGCGGCACACCGACCGGCTGGCCCGCGCGCTCGGCATGATCGCGAACATCCTCGACCCGGACGTGGTGGTGCTCGGCGGCGGGCTGTCGAACATGCGGCACCTCTACGGCGAGCTGCCGCCGATCATGGCGCGGCACGTCTTCGGCGACGTCGCCCGCACGCCGATCGTGCAGGCGCGGCACGGGGATTCCTCCGGCGTCTTCGGCGCCGCGCGGCTCTGGGA
>JAFADX010000294.1 GCA_023424475.1 Pseudomonadota bacterium | reverse complement strand
GGGCGCCGCCATCCGGTCACGGCAGGCATCCCGCCGCACGCGCCCGGGCGCGCACCAGGGCCAGCACGGTGCGCGCCGTCGGCGCCGGCACGTCCACGAGGCCGGCAAGCTCCACCACGGCGCCGAGCAGCGCCTCGATCTCCATCGGCCGCCCGCGCTCGAGGTCCTGCAGCATCGAGGTCTTGTGCGCGCCGACCTCGGCCGCGCCGGCGATGCGCCTGTCGACGTCGATCGCGAAGCGCACGCCGAGCGCCTCGGCGACGCGCTGGCCTTCCAGCATCATCGCGCGCGCCACGCCACGCTGCTCGTCGTCGTTGATCAGCACGTCGAGCGTCGCGGTCGTCAGCGCCGAGATCGGGTTGAAGGCCATGTTGCCCCAGAGCTTCACCCAGAGCTCGTCGCGGATGCGGGGCCGGACCGGCGCCTTGAATCCGGCGGCGATCAGGGCCTCGCTCAGCCGCTGCGCGCGCAGGCTGCGGCTGCCGTCGGGCTCGCCGAGGGAGAAACGGTCGCCATAGGTGTGCTCGATCACGCCGGGCTCGATCACTTCCGCGGCCGGATAGACGATGCAGCCGATGGCGCGCCCGGGCGGCAGCAGGCGGGAGACGAGGCCGCCGGGATCGACGCTCTCGACGATGCGGCCGTCATGGGGGCCGCCGATGCCGTGGAAATACCACCAGGGCACCCCGTTCACGGCACTGACGATGGCCGTGCCGGGCCCAAGCAGCGGCTGCATCTGCTGCGCCGCACCGGGCAGCGAATGCGCCTTCAGCGTGACGACGACGTAGTCCTGCGGCCCGGCCTCCGCCGCGTTCGCGACGCAGCGCGGACGGGCGAGGATCTCCCGGCCCTCGCTGAGCAGCCTGAGGCCGTCAGCCTGCATGGCGGCAAGGTGCGGGCCGCGCGCGATGACGGTGACCTCCGCCTCGCCGCGCAGCGCGAGCCTCGCCGCCATGAGGCCGCCGATGGCGCCGGCGCCGAAGATGCAGATCCTCATGCCGTAAGGCCCAGCTTCTCCGCCAGCCCGATCCGCATCAGCTTGCCGGTGGCGCCCTTCGGGATCTCGTCGAGGAAGACCACCTTGCGCGGCACCTTGAAGTCCGCGAGGTGCCCGGCGGCGAAGTCGCGCAGCTCGCGCTCGGTACAGGACGCTCCCTCCCGCAGCACGATCGCCGCGCCGACCTCCTCCCCGAGCTTCGGATGCGGGATGGCGAAGGTCAGCGCCTGGGCCACCGCCGGATGGCCGGACAGCACGCCATCCACCTCGAGCGGGCTCACCTTCTCGCCGCCGCGGTTGATCAGTTCCTTCAGCCGGCCGGTCAGCGTCAGGAAGCCGTTGACGTCGAAGGCACCCTGGTCGCCGGTGCGGAACCAGCCGCGGGTGAAGGCCTTGGCGTTCGCCTCCGGGTTGGCCTCGTAGCCGGCGGTGACATTGGGGCCGCGGATCACGACCTCCCCCACCTCGCCGGCCGGCAGGAGGCTGCCGTCGTCGTCCATGATCGCCACCTCGGGTCCTGCGGCGACGCCGACCGAGCCCGGCTTGCGCGGCCCGCCGAGCGGGTTGGAGCACATCTGGTGCGAGGCCTCGGTCATGCCGTAGGCCTCGACCAGCGGGGCCGAGAAGACCTCCTCGAGCCGCCGCATCACGGGGGCGGGGAGCGAGGAGGAGGAGGAGCGCAGGAAGCGCAGCCGCGCCCGCTTGATGATGTCCGCATTGCGCTCGGCCCGCGCGAGGATCGCCTGGTGCATGGTCGGCACCGCGGTGAACCAGGACGGGCGCTCCTCGTCGAGCCAGCGGAAGAAGCGCAGCGCGTCGAAGCCCGGCGTGCAGACCACCGATCCGCCCGAGGCCATGGTGGACAGCACCGCCGCCATCAGCCCGTGGATGTGGAACAGGGGCATGATGTTGAGGCAGGCATCGTCGGGGCCGAGTTCGAGCGTCCGCGCGATGTTGCGGGCCGAAGCGCAGATGTTCGCCTGGGTCAGCGGCACGATCTTCGGCCGCGCCGTGGTGCCCGAGGTATGCAGTACCAGGGCCTCGTCCTCCGGCCAGGCAAGGCCGGGCTTGGCGGCATTGCCGGGGCTACCGCCCTCGAGCACGAAGTCGCCCGCCGCCTCGCCCGGCACCAGGTCGAGCACCGGGATGGAAAGCCGTGCGGCGACCTCCCGCGCATCCGTCGCCATGCCGTGCAGCACGACCAGCGCCTTGGCCTTGAGGTCGGTCAGGTAGAAGGTGAATTCCTCGGCCCGATAGGCCGGGTTGAGCGGCGCGGTGGCGGCACCGGCCCCGATGGCGAGGAACGCCGTCGCCATCTCGGGCCCGTTCGGCAGCACGATGGCGACGCGGTCGTCGCGCCCGATGCCGAGGAAGTTCAGCCGCCTCACCGTCCGGGTGCAGAGCTCGCGCAGCCCCCCGTAGGTGAGCCGCGGCCGGTCGTTGGTGCCGCGGATGGCGGCGGCCTCGGCCGCGCCGTTGGCCAGGAGACGGGAGATAGTCTCGGTCATGCGCCCCTCACTCCGAAGACCCGGTTGCTATGGCAGAGACGCGGCGCGGCGTCAGCAGAGACACATGCCATGGAATGTGTCTCTTCCGTCATGCCGGCGGGTGCCTCACCCGGCCAGGGACTGCCGGTGCCGCTGTGCGAGTTCGACATAATGCGGCGCAGTGCGGTCGAAGCCCGCGCGCTGCTCGACGGTCAGCACGCGCAGGAGCTTCGCCGGGTTGCCCATCCAGAGTTCCAGCGCGCCGATGACCTTGCCCGGCGGCAGCACCGAGCCGGCGGCGAGCACGCCGCCTTCCTCGATGATCGCGTCGTCCAGCACGGTCGCGCCCATGCCGACGAAGGCGCGGTCCTTCAACGTGCAGGCGTGGATGATCGCCGCATGCCCGACCGTCACATCATCGCCGATCGTGGTGCATTGGCGGCCGGCGTTCACGTGGACGATGGTGCCGTCCTGGATGTTGGTGCGGCGGCCGATGGTGATGGTGTTGGTGTCGCCGCGCAGGACGCAGTGATACCAGATGTTGGACCCCTCCCCGACCGCGACCTGGCCGATCACCGCGGCGGTGGGGGCGACGAAGGCGCTCTCATGGATCGTCGGCACATGCCCCTCGAAGGGGTAGAGCGGCGGGGCGATCCGGCTGGGCAGGCTGTCCATGGCGTCCTCCTCGGGTTTCGGCAAAGACATGCCCCATCGGCAGGCGAACCGGAAGGGCCGCGGCGCCGGTTGCCGGATCCCGAACTTGCCGTCTTTGGAGGGGGCAGGCCCGGGGAGGAGCAAGGTGGCTCCTCCCCGGCATTCCCTCATTCCGCCGCGCGCGCCGTCGCCGCCGGCAGGTCGGCATTCACCGGAATGCCGAGCATCAGCCCGAGATTCTGCACCGCCGCCCCCGACGCCCCCTTGCCGAGGTTGTCGTAGCGCGCGACCAGCACCGCCTGGCCCAGCGCCTCGTCGCCGAAGACGCGGATCTCGAGCGCATTGGTGCCGTTCAGCGCCTGCGGCTCGATCTTGCCCTTGCCCTCGGCCGGGACGACGCGGACGCAGCCGCTGCCGGCATAGCGCGCGGCGAGCAGCGCCTCGATATCCGCCGGCGTTACGCTGCCCTTGAGGGTGTCGAGGTGCAGCGGGATCGCGTCCAGCATCCCCTGCGCGTAATCCGCCACCGCCGGCACGAAGATCGGGCGGCGGGACAGCAGCGAATATGTCTGCATCTCCGGCAGGTGCTTGTGGTGCAGGCCGAGGCCATACATCTCGAAATCCGGCGCCGTGCGGGCCTCGTAGGCCGCGACCATGGACTTGCCGCCGCCGGTGTAGCCCGAGACGGCATTGACCGTGACCGGATGATCGGCGGCCATGATCCCGGCCTCGACCAGCGGGCGCAGCATCAGGATCGCGCCCGTCGGATAGCAGCCGGGGTTCGAGACCCGTGCCGCCGCGGCGATCGCCGCCGGCTGGCCGGGCGTCAGCTCGGCCAGGCCATAGACCCAGTCGGGATCGACCCGGTGCGCCGTCGAGGCGTCGAGCAGCTTGGGCGCCCTGGCACCGAGGGAGGCCGCGAGCGCCGCGCTCTCCTGCGCCGCATCGTCGGGCAGGCAGAGGATGACGAGGTCCACCTCCTCCATCATCTCCCGCCGCGCCCCGGCATCCTTTCGGCGCTCGGCGGCGATCGAACGCAGTGCGACATGCGGGTTCGCCGCCAGCCGCTCGCGGATCTGCAGGCCGGTCGTGCCGGCCTCGCCGTCGATGAACACCGTGGGGGTCTTGGCCATGGGAAAAGGACCTCCGTTGTCCGGCCATTTGCCGCGAAATGCGGCGGGAAATGCAAGAGGGGCGGACCCTTGCGGACCCGCCCCCCGAACGAACCAGCCATGCGGCCGGGCGTGACGCCCGTCCGCCGGGCGTCAGCGCTTGCTGAACTGGAAGGAACGTCGCGCCTTCGCCTTGCCGTACTTCTTGCGTTCCACGACGCGGGGGTCGCGGGTCAGGAAGCCGGCCTTCTTGAGGATGGCGCGCAGCTCGGGCTCGAAGTTGCAGAGCGCGCGGGAGATGCCGTGGCGCACCGCGCCGGCCTGGCCGGACAGGCCGCCGCCGGTCACCGTGCAGGTCACGTCGAACTGCTGGTAGCGGTCGGCCACCAGGAAGGGCTGCGTGATCAGCATGCGCAGCACGGGACGCGCGAAGTAGCGCGACTGCGGCTTGCCGTTGATCTCGATGGTGCCCTTGCCGGGCTTCACCCAGACGCGGGCCACGGCGTCCTTGCGGCGGCCGGTGGCATAGGCGCGGCCCTGGGCATCGCGCTTCGGTTCGCGCTTCGGGGCGGCCTCGGGCGCCGCCGGGGTGCCGGCGACGAGCTCCTTGAGGTCCGCGAGGGTACGGGTCTCGCTCATCGCCTCAGGCCACCTTCTTCACGACGATAGAGTTCTTGCGGTTCAGCGCGGCGACGTCGAGCGCCTCCGGCTGCTGGCCGGCATGCGGATGCTCGGCGCCGGCATAGACGTGCAGGTTGCGCATCTGCTGGCGGCCGAGCGGGCCGCGGGTGATCATGCGCTCCACGGCCTTCTCGATCACGCGCTCGGGATACCTGCTCTCGAGCCGCTCGCGCACGGTGCGCTGCTTGATCCCGCCGGCATAGCCGGTGTGCCAGTAGAACACCTTCTGCTCGGCCTTCGCGCCGGTGACGCGGACCTTGCGCGCGTTGATGATGACGACGTGGTCGCCGCAATCGACGTGCGGGGTGAACTGGGCCTTGTGCTTGCCGCGGAGGCGATTGGCGACGAGGCTGGCGAGGCGGCCGAGCACGAGCCCATCCGCATCGATCAGCACCCAGGCCTTCTTCACCTCGGCCGGCTTCAGCGAGGTGGTCTGTCTCGTGAGCATCGGTGTTCCAAGTGTCGGGCTGAATGACTGGCGCGGTGTATCGTCGCGGCGGCCTGGAAAGTCAAGCAGGAAGCGGGATTCCCGGATACGGTATTTTGATACCTCATCCACCGGCCCACCCTCCGGCACCCAGGTCCCGAAGCGGAGGCGCCGCGCATCGCCGCCCTGCCGGGCCGGAAATCCGAACGAGAACAAAACGTGAATTGATGCCGCCGCCGCCCTCGGGCAGCCTGCGGCACCGCGGCCCGGCCCGGGCCGCGCCATGCAGGAGACCCGTGCCCATGTACAGCCACATCACGCTCGGCACCAACGATGCCCGCCGGGCCGTCGCCTTCTACGACCCGCTGCTCGCCCTGCTGGGCCTGGCGCGGCAGGAATTCGACCTCGACAAGGGCTATGCCGGCTACGCCGCCGCCCCCGAGGTGACGCCCCAGTTCTGGGTCATCGGGCCGCTCGACCGGAAGCCGGCGACGGCCGGCAATGGCGTGACGGTCGCCTTCGAAGCCGCCGACCGCGCCACGGTGGACCGCTTCCACGGCGCCGCCCTGGCCCATGGCGGGACGGACGAGGGCGCGCCCGGCCTGCGGCCGCACTACCACCCCGACTACTACGGTGCTTATGTGCGCGACCCCGACGGCAACAAGCTCTGCTGCGTCTGCCACCGCCCGGCCTAACGGCGGTGCCGCGCGGCGGCGCGGAGGACACGCATGACCGACAAGCCCCATGGCCTTGGCCGCAACGCTTCCAACTACGGTGACCCGGCCTTCGCGCTCTATCTGCGGCGATCCTTCGCCAAGTCCATGGGCTACTCGCAGGCGATGCTGGACAAGCCGGTCGTCGGCATCGCCGATACCGCCAGCGACTACAACAACTGCCACCGCACGGTTCCGGAACTGATCGAGGCGGTGAAGCGCGGCGTGCTCGCCGCCGGCGGCCTGCCGATGGCCTTCCCGACCATCAGCATCTGCGAGCCCTCGCTCTCGCCCTGCTCGATGCACTACCGCAACCTGATGGCGCTCGACACCGAGACCATGCTCGCCAACCAGCCGATGGATGCCGCGGTGCTGGTGGGCGGCTGCGACAAGACGGTGCCGGCGCAGCTCATGGGCGCGATCAGCTCGGGCACGCCCTCGGTCATGCTGGTGGTCGGCCCCATGCTCGCCCAGGCCTTCGAGGGCGAGCGCCTGTCCGCCTGCACCGATTGCCGCCGCTACTGGGCGCGCTACCGCGCGGGCGAGGTGTCGGACGAGAAGATCAACACGCTGGAAGGCAAGCTCGCCACCACGGCGGGCACCTGCGGCGTGATGGGCACCGCCTCGACCATGGCCTGCCTCGCCTCGACCCTCGGCTTCATGCCGCTCGATGCCGCCTCCGCGCCCGCTGTCCATGCCGACCGGCTGCGCATCGCCGAGGAGGCCGGCGCGCAGGCGGTGCGGCTGATCAGGAACCCCGTCGCGCCGCTCTCGCTGATGACGCAGGGCAACCTCGACAACGCGGTGCGCGTGCTGCTGGCCCTGGGCGGTTCCACCAACGCGATCGTCCACCTCGCCGCCATCGCCGGCCGCGCGGGGCTGTCGCTCGACCTGAAGCGCCTCGATGCGCTGTCCGAGGAAACCCCGGTGCTGGTCGACCTCAAGCCCACCGGCGAGGGCTACATGGAGGACTTCCACGCCGCCGGCGGCATGCGCGCCCTGCTGTGGGAACTGCGCGACCTGCTCGACCTTTCCGCGAAAGACCTCGACGGCGACACGCTGGAACAGCGTATCGGCGACGGGTCGCATTTCGTCGACCGCCGCATCATCCGCGCGCGCGCCGAGCCGGTCTCGCCGGTCGGCGGGCTGATCTCGCTCTTCGGCTCCCTCGCACCGGACGGCGCCATCCTCAAGCGCAGCGCGGCGACCCCCGCGCTGTTCGAGACCGAGGCCCGCTGCATCGTCTTCGACGGGCTGAAGGATCTTTCGGACCGGATCGACGACCCGCATCTCGACGTCACGCCGCAGGACATCCTGGTGCTGAAGGGCGCCGGGCCGCGCTCGCCCGCCGGCATGCCGGAGGCCGGCTACCTGCCCATCCCGAAGAAGCTCGCGCGCCAGGGCGTGAAGGACATGGTGCGGATGAGCGACTGCCGCATGTCCGGCACCGCCTTCGGCACCATCGTGCTGCACATCTCGCCCGAGGCCTCGGTCGGCGGCCCGCTCGCCTTCGTCGAGAGCGGCGACCGCATCCGCCTGTCGGTGAAGAACCGCAGCCTCGAGCTGCTGGTGGACGACGCGACCATGGCCAAGCGCCGCGCCTCCTGGGTCCCGGCCCCGGCGCCGAAGCGCGGCTGGGACCGCCTGGTGCATGAACAGGTGACGCAGGCGCCGCTGGGCGCGGACCTGGCCTTCCTGCGCGCCGAGCCTTGATCGCCCTGGTCGGCGCGACGGGGCGCTCCGGCGCCGCGCTCGCGCGCGTCCTGGCGGCCGGGGGCATCGCCTTCATCCCGGTGGTCCGCAACGCGGCCGCCTGGGCGGCGCTGGGGCTGCCCGGGGAAGCGCGCATCGCGGATCTGCGCGACGCCGCCGCGCTGAAGCGGGCGCTGGCCGGGGCGGATCGCATCGTCGGCACCGCCCATGCGCGCCACGCGCCGGCGCTGCTGGCCGCCGCCGAGCCGGGCGCTTCCTTCGTGCTGATGGGATCGACGCGGCGCTTCTCGCAATGGCCGGACGCGCATGGAGACGGGGTCCGCGCCGGGGAGGCCGCCTTCCTGGCCTCCGGCCGCCGGGGCGTCATGCTGCACCCGGCGATGATCTACGGCGCCGAGGGCGAGGACAATGTCCGCCGCCTCGCCGCCCTGATCGCCCGCCTGCCCGCCGCCCCCCTGCCCGGGGGCGGCCATGCGCTGGTCCAGCCGATCCACCAGGGGGACGTGACGCGCTGCCTGCTGGCTGCCGTGAAGCGTGACTGGGCCGAGGCGGCCACCATCGTCATCGCCGGCCCGGCGCCCATGGCCTACCGCGACTTCCTGGCCGCCGTCGCCCGCGCCGCCGGGCTGCGCGTGCCGCCCATCCTGCCCATCCCGGCCCTGCCGCTGCGCCTGCTCGCCCCCCTCACCCGCCTCCTCCCCGGCCTGCCCCGGATCGGCGCCGACGAGATCCGCCGGCTGACCGAGGACAAGGCCTTCGACATCGGCCCGATGCGCCGGCTGCTCGGGGTGGAGCCGATTCCGCTCGACCAGGGCCTTGCCCTCACCTTCCCCCGGGGCCACACCTCCGCCTGACACGACCGGAGCCGAACCCATGCCCGTGAACAACCGCATCGCCGACTTCCACGCCGAGATGACCGCCTGGCGGCGCGATTTCCACGAGCATCCCGAACTCGCCTTCGAGGAGCACCGCACCTCGGAGATCGTCGCCGACAAGCTGCGCGCCTTCGGCTGCGACGAGGTGGTGACCGGCATCGCCAGGACCGGCGTGGTCGGCGTGATCCGCGGCAACAACGCGGCCTCGGGCCGTGCCATCGGCCTGCGCGCCGACATGGACGCGCTGCCGATCCTCGAGGATACCGGCCTGCCCTATGCCTCCAAGACCCCGGGCAAGATGCACGCCTGCGGCCATGACGGACACACCACCATGCTGCTCGGCGCCGCGAAGTACCTCGCCGAGACGCGCAACTTCGACGGCACCGTCTATGTCATCTTCCAGCCCGCCGAGGAGAATTTCGGCGGCGGCGAGGTGATGGTGAAGGAGGGCCTCTTCGAGCGCTTCCCGATGGAGCGCGTCTTCGGCCTGCACAACTGGCCCTCCATGCCCGCCGGCACCTTCGCCTGGCGCGAGGGACCCGTCATGGCCGCGGTCGCCAACCTCGAGGTGACGATCACCGGCAAGGGGGCGCACGGCGCCATGCCGCACAACGGCAACGACCCGGTGGTGATCGCCTCGGCCATCGTGCAGGCCCTGCAGTCGATCGTGGCGCGGAATGTCGAGCCCGTGGACGCCGGCGTCATCACCATCGGCCACATCAGCGGCGGCCACACCTACAACGTGATCCCCGAGACGGTGCAGATGCTCGGCACCGCGCGCTGGTTCTCGCCGGAGGTCGGCGACCTGCTGGAGAAGCGCTTCGTCGAGACGGTCACCGGCATCGCCGCCGCCTTCGGCGCCAGGGCCGAGGCGAAGTTCATCCGCCTCTACCCCTCGACCGTCAACGAGGCGCAGAGCGTCCACCTCGCCGCCGACGCCGCCCGCGCCGTGCAGGGCGAGGCCCGCGTGGTGCCCATGCCGAAGCCGACCATGGGCGGGGAGGACTTCTCCTTCATGCTCAATGCCAAGGACGGGGCCTACCTGATGCTCGGCGGCGGGCGGACGGAGGCCGACGCCAACGTCCACCACCCCAGATACGACTTCAACGACGAGATCCTGCCGGTCGGCGCCTCCTGGTGGGCGGCCCTGGCCGAACGGCTCCTGCCGCGCCGCGGCTGAGGGTCCGTTAGCCGGTCGGAAACCCTTCCGGGGAAAGGATGGTCGCACCCCGACCATCGCCCCCCGGAGGTCCGACCATGGCCCAGCCCCGCCCGCGCTTCGATGCCTGGCCGCTCCTGCCGCGGCCACTCGCCGAAGGCGCGGCGCGGACCGAGGACGAACCCCTGCGGGCTGCGGCCACGGCGGCGGCCGTCCTCGCCGGGGTCTTCCTCCTGCTGCGCCACGCCCTGCCCGATGGCGCCTTCGCGCTGGAATTCACCGCCGTCGTCGCCATGGTCGCCTGCAAGGGCGGCTTCGCCGTCGCCTCCTCCGTCCTGATCATGATGTTCGCCGCCGCGCTGCTCGGGCCGCTGCCGCTGCACCAGGATCTGCGGCGCACGGCCATGTCGGCCTTCGACCACGGGGTCCACCTCGGCTTCGTGCTCACCGCCTGCGGCATCCTTGCCCTGCTGGTGCTGAGCGGAAGCGTGACGCGCCTCGCGCTGATGTTCGCCGCGCAGGCGGCCGTGCTGCTGGCTTGCCACCAGACCCGCCTCTGGCTCGCGCGCCGCCGCGCCGCGCCGCGCTGAGGCACGGATCGCGGGAAAGCCATTGCCTCCGCGGCCGGCCCGGAAAGCACCTGCTGCTCCCACGACCCCGCCGCGGAGCAGCCCATCGTTATTTTCGCCAACCGCTTGCGGCGCGGCGTGGGAGGGCCTCTCTCCAGGGGGTCTCGACACGCCAAGGACCGCTTCCATGCCCCATGACGGCCATGACCATCCCTCCATCCCCGATGACGGCTGGAAGCATTCCGGCGTCCGCGTCATCCCCGGCGGCAGCCTCGATGCCAATACCGCGCAGACGCCCGGGATGAACCGCGCCGCCGCGATCAACGCCGCCCGCGTCGGCGCGCAGAAGATCTGGGCCGGCACCGTCCACATCCACCCCGATGCCAAGACCGGCGCCCATCACCACGGGCACCTCGAAAGCGTCATCTACGTCGTGAAGGGCAAGGCCCGCATGCGCTGGGGCGAGCATCTGGAGTTCACCGCCGAGGCCGGCCCCGGCGACTTCATCTACGTGCCGCCCTACGTCCCGCATCAGGAGATCAACGCTTCGGCCGACGAGACGCTCGAATGCGTGCTGGTGCGCAGCGACAACGAGGCGGTCGCGATCAACATCGACATCGAGCCGGTGGAAAAGCCGGAGACGGTGCTCTGGATCGATCCGATCCACAGGGCACCTGACGCGTGACAAGGCCGGGGGAAACCTTCCCCGACACCCTTCTTTGACCATCACCCTGTGACTATCACCGGGGCACGCCCATCACCGGGAGGTATCGACCACGATCAGCAGGCGGCCGGCATAGGGAGTGGGCCTGCGGTCCGGCCGCAGCAACGAACCGAACCGGGGTTCCGTCACCGCCAGGCGCTCGACATCCGCGTCCAGCACGCCATGCAGGTCGAGGAAGCGGTTCATCGCCGCGCCAATCCGCACGCAGCCTTCGGACGCGGGTGAGCCCAGCATCGGCTCGAAATATTCGGGGTCGGTGGCGTGCATCGCGAATCGCATGGGCGCGGCGGTGCCATCCTGCGTCCAGCCGCGCTCGGCATAGGTCCAGCCGAAGTCCCACACGCGCATCCCCGCCGCGCCGAGGCCGCGGATGCCCTCGCGGTTCTCCGTGCCGAGTGCCCGGTAGCCGCGGATGCCGCCATCCTGCGCAAAGACGCCCGTCGGCGTGATGAAGTAACCTGGCACCCCCGCCAGGCCGGTCGAGGCCGGCGCGCTCGCCGCCACCTCCCACGGCCCCTCAGCGCGCATCAGCAGCACCGCGACGCGCTGGACCGTCGGCGCGCGATCGGCCAGCAACGCAAACTCGGCCGCGGCGGGGCGCCGTCCGGCCCGCCGCATCTCCTCGCGCGCAAGCCGAACCCAGGCTTCCGCCTGCGCCGTTGCCGGCACGGCAGCGCCGGACACCTCGGCCAGCATCGTCGCGCGCAGCCGCAACGCCTCGGAACCCGCGTCGTCGATCGCACCAGGCGGGGGCGATGCGGCGCAGCCCACGGCCAGCAGCCCCGAAAGCAGCAGCAAGAGGCGAAGACCGGCACGTCCCTGGCGCATCGGCAGGCTCCATTGCGCGACGCCGCACCCCGGGGAACACTAGAG
>JAFADX010000278.1 GCA_023424475.1 Pseudomonadota bacterium | reverse complement strand
AAACCACGCTCCCCACGACCGAAACCGATGTCACCCCCGCGACGCCCCGTGCCCCCGCGAGGCTGATGTCATGCCCGAACGCGCGCCATGCCCGGCGCCACATCACGATGGGACGCATCCATGTCCGGCTCCTGGTCTCCCAGCAACAACTCCACCAATGGCGACGACACCTTCACCGGCGGCAACAATGGCGATTCGCCACGCGGTGCCCGCGACGGCGACGACAGCCTTGTCGGCAATGGCGGCAATGACAGCCTGCGTGGCGAGGACGACAACGACACGCTCGACGGCGGCACTGGCAACGACACGCTGGTCGGCGGTGACGACAACGATTGGCTACTGGGCGGCAGCGGCAACGACCGCCTGATCGGCGACGGCGACGGGTCTACCGGCGGAGATGCCGATACTTTCGACGGCGGCGACGGCGCCGACACCATCATCGGCGCCAACGGATCCGACAGCATCCTCGGCGGCGCCGGCAACGACAGCATCAATGCCGGCGGCGGGGACGACTTCGTCAGCGGCGGCGCGGGCGCCGACACGCTGATCGGCGGCTCGAACGACGATGGCGGCGACACCGTCAGCTACGAGAGCTCGTCCGAAGCCATCGCCATCAACCTCGGCTCGCCGGGCGGCCACGGCGGCGACGCCGAGGGCGATTCGATCGTCGGCTTCGAGGCCGTGGTCGGCTCGAACTTCAACGACACGCTGGTCGGCTTCGACAATTTCGACAACATCCTGATCGGCGGCGGCGGCGACGACAGCATCGTCACCATCCTCGGCGACACGGCAATCGGCGGGGACGGCAACGACACCCTGATCGGATCGCCGGAATCCGGCTCGCAGAGCTCGGACTACCTGCTCGGCGGCGACGGCAACGACTGGATCGAAGCCAAGGGCGGCACCGACACCGTGGGCGGCGGCGCGGGCGACGACACGGTCGTCGCGGGCGGCGGCGACGGCAACGACAGCCTCGACGGCGGCGCAGGCACCGACACCCTGCTGCTGCGCAACTGGACCGGCCCCAACATCAACACCGACGACATCGCGAGCGGCACCTACGGCGGCTGGACGGTGAGCGGCCCGACCGGCACCGATGAGCTGCGCACCTTCACCTACAGCGACGGCACCGTGCTGCGCGCGCGCGACTTCGAGGCGATCGTCTGCTTCGCCGAGGGAACGCTGATCGCGACCCCGCGCGGCGAAGTGCCGGTCGAGGCGCTGCAGGCCGGCGACGAGGTCCTGACCATGCATGGCGGGCCGGCGATCCGCCCCCTGGTCTGGACCGGGCGGACCAGCGTCGACCTCGCCCGCCATCCCGACCCCGCAAAGGTCGCCCCGGTCCGCATCACCGCCGGCGCGCTCGGCGACGGCATGCCCTTCCGCGACCTGGTCGTCTCGCCCGACCACGGCATCCTGCTCGACGGCCACCTCGTGCCGGCCGGGCTGCTGGTGAACGGCACCACCATCCTGAGCGAGACCTGGCACCGCCGCGTCACCTACTTCCACCTCGAGATCGAGGGACACGGTCTGCTCGTCAGCGAGGGTGCCCTCACCGAGAGCTACCTCGACGACGGCAACCGGCACCTCTTCGACAACGCGGCGATCGCCGCCATCGCCGTCGATTTTGCGGCGCTGCGCGGCAACGGCCTCTACGCGGCGCAGGCCTGCCGGCCCCTGCTGGCGGCGGGTGACACGCTGCTCGCGGAGCTCCAGGCCCGATTGGCCGCGCGGGCGGGAGTGCGCACCGCCGCGCTCCGCCGAACCGCCTGACGGCGCCGGGGGGCAGGGGGATGGATGCCATGACGCACGGGCCGCGCCGACGCGAAGGGGAGGGTCCCGACGGGCGGCGCGATCCATCGCGCGGGAGGGCCGACCCGCGCGACATTCGCGCATGGTCGGCGCATCCGGTGTATGTTTCGCCCCGGGGCGGGCCAGTCCGGCTGACGGCCCCGGCGACGCGCAACAAGGCCGAAGTCCCTTTGCCTCTCGAGAATCTGACAGCCCTGGTCGATCCGGTCCGCCACGAGGTGAACAACCTGTTCGCCGTCATCTCCGGCACGCTCGACATCCTGTTGCGCACCGCGCCCACTGACCGCGACCGCGCCCGCGCCGAACGGCTGCGCGAAGCGACCAGCCGGCTGGAGGCGCTGCTGAAGGCTTACCTGTCGCTGGCCGCCCCGCCGGCGACCGAGGACGGCATCGATGCCTCCCAGATGCTCACGCTGATGCGGCCGCTGCTGGTGCTCAGCCTCGGCCCGGGGCGGCGGGTCGAGTTCGACGTGACGCCCGGCCTGCCTCGGGTCTCGGCCTCGCCGTCCAGGCTGCAGGCCGAGATGCTCCGCCTCGCGCGCGATGCGGCCAGCATGGCGCCGCCCGGCGCCGGTCTGCGCTTCTCGATCGGGCGGGTCGAGGGCGGCCTCGCCCTCAGCGCCGCGCCGGTGCCCGACGGCCCGGCGCCGGCGCCCATCACCCTGCCCGCCGCCGAAGGCTGAGGCTCAAAGCATCCCGGCACCGGCCGGCATCCCCATCCGGGTGGCGATGCAGGCCGGCGCCCTGCCGGAGAATACGCCCGGCGGCGCATCCCGAATGAATGCCGGCTGTCAGCGCGCCTCGCCGCCGGCCGCGCAGGTGCGGATGCCGAGCAGCGTATAGGCCGGGCAGATGCGCATGACGCCGGTGCCGAGCGGCACGAGCCCGACCAGCCCCCACCAGCCGAGCGGCCCGAACAGGCCCAGCGCCAGGATCACCAGCCCCGCCGCGATGCGGAGCGCACGGTCCACGCCACCCACGTTGCAACCCATCGTCCCGTTCCTTCCTTGCGCCGACGATCGCCGGCCGGGCCTTCACTCGCAGGCGCCGGCCCTCGCGTCGGTGATGAAGTCACGATGGCGCAGCACCATCCTTGACACGCGCCACGCCCGCAGCGTCGAGCAGCGTGACGGCGCCGCGCTCGGTCCGCACCAGCCCGGCCCGCACGAAGGCGGCGAGGCGGCGGCTCACGACCTCCCGCGCGGTGCCGATGTCCGAGGCGATCTCCTGCTGCGTCGCCGCCACGGTGCCGGGCGCACGGCCGAGCAGGTATGCCGCGAGGCGCGCATCGACGCTGCGGAAGGAGAGGTCCTCGATGCGCCCCATCAGCGCCCCGAGCCGCGCTGCGAAGCCGGCGAGCACGAAGGTGCGGAAGGCGGCGCTCTCCTCCACCAGCCGGCCGAAGAGGGAGGCGGGGAGCAGCAGCCCCTCGCAGTCCGTCTCGGCGGTGCCCTCGGCGGAATAGGGTTCCTCGGCGAAGAGGCACGAGGTCGTGATGGCGCAGGCCTGGCCCGGCTCCACGCGGTAGAGCAGCAGCGCGTGCCCGTCCTCGGCGATGAGATCGACGCGGGCGCGCCCGGCGCGCAGCAGCACGAAGCCGCGGCAGGGGTCGCCCGGCCGGAACAGCACCGCGCCGGCCGGCGCCTTCAGCAGCGCCGCCCCGGCCGCGATGCGCGCACGCGTCGCCGGATCGAGCGCGGCAGGCAGAGATGCGGCATCGCCATCCGTCGTCATGGGCCCAGGGTGGCGCGGGCCGCCCAGGGCCCGCAAGCCACCCGTGGGCCGGACCGGCGCCGGCGATGCGACGCCACACGAGGTGGCGGCGATCTGCTGCCCGCTTTTCCGGTCGGGATCGTGCTGCTCGCGCTCGGCCTCCGGCGCCGCGGAGGCGTGAACAGCCCGGGATTCCGCCCGCTCGTGGCGGCTGGCCGAGGCCCGGGCGTGTCGCCGCGGCCACGCCCTGGCACCGGTACGACACGGCAACCCTGCGAAAGCGATGCATCCCAGCGGCTTCGCGTATAGGATTACCACGAAAGCTGAACCACGAACCGACATGCCCCGTGCCGCACTGACCGACGACGCGCGCCAGCCAGGGCGCCCGACCACTGGCGCGTTGCGCTTCGCTTCCCCCGCCGTCCGGGCCGTTCTGCGGCGGCGGATGATGGAACTCATGGGCCTGCTCGTGGCGCTCGCGGCCATCGCGCTGCTGGTCGCGCTCGGCAGCCACAACCCGGCCGATCCCTCGCTCAATACCGCGACGGACCGGGCGCCCACCAACCTCGCGGGCCATCCCGGGGCCATCGTGGCGGACCTGCTGCTGCAATCCTTCGGCTTCGCCGCGGGGCTGCCGGTGCTCGCGATGCTCGCCTGGTCCTTCCGGCTGGCAACGCAGCGGGGCTTCGGATCGAAGGCGGCGCGGATCGGCGGGCTGCTCGCGGGCCTGCCGCTGGCGGCGGCGGCCATGTCGCTGCTGCCGATGCCCGCCGAGGTCCCGGTCGATGCCGGCGCCGGCGGGGCGGTGGGGCTCGTGCTCTCGAAGGCCATGGTGGACGGGGCGGCCGCCTGGCTCGGGCCGATGGGGGCGTTCGCCGCCAAGGGGTTCGTCGCAGTGGCCGCCGTGGGGTCGGCCTTCATCGCCTGCGGGCTGACCATCGGGGAATGGCGCGGCGCCGGCCGGGTCGCCGTCGGCGCGGGCCAGGTCGCGGCGCGCACCGGCGCGGCCGCCTTCCGTCGCATGCCGGTGCCCTCGATCGGCATCGCCGAGGAGGCCGAGATGGAGGAGGCCCGCCCGGCACCGCTCTCCCGTCCGTCCCGCCCCGGCCTCCTCGCCCGCCTCGGCGGCCGCCTTCGCAGTGCCCGCGACGGCGCGGAGGCGCTGATGCGCCGCGAGCCGCGCGACAC
>JAFADX010000274.1 GCA_023424475.1 Pseudomonadota bacterium | reverse complement strand
GACCCCGCGCCCGAGGCCGGCGGCGCCGTCGCCGCGCAGACCATCCGCGTCTCGGTCGAGGTGCTCGAGGAACTGATGACGCTGGTCAGCGAACTGGTGCTGACCCGCAACCAGCTGCTGCAGCTTGCCCGCGCCGGCCAGGCCGATGCCTTCGCGGTGCCGCTGCAGCGGCTTTCCCACATCACCTCCGACCTGCAGGAAGGGGTGATGAAGACGCGCATGCAGCCGATCGGCAATGCCTGGGCGAAGCTGCCGCGGCTGGTGCGCGACCTGGCGAACGAACTGGGCAAGAAGATCGACCTTGAGATGCGCGGGGCCCAGACGGAACTGGACCGCCAGGTGCTGGAACTGATCCGCGACCCGCTGACGCACATGGTCCGCAACTCGGCCGACCACGGGCTGGAGGCGCCGGCGGAGCGCCGCGCGGCGGGCAAGCCCGAGACCGGGCGGATCCTGCTCAACGCCTATCACGAGGGCGGGCACATCATCATCGAGATCGGCGATGACGGGCGCGGCCTGCCGGTCGGCAGGATCCGCGCCAAGGCGCTGGCGAACGGCCTCGCCAGCGAGTCGGACCTCGCGCAGATGAGCGAGCGCGAGATCCTGCGCTTCGTCTTCGCCCCCGGCTTCTCGACGGCGCAGCAGGTGACCTCGGTCTCCGGCCGCGGCGTCGGCATGGACGTGGTCAAGACCAACATCGAGAAGATCGGCGGCACGGTCGAACTGGTCTCGCAGGAAGGGCGCGGGGCGACCTTCACGATCAAGATCCCGCTGACGCTGGCGATCGTCTCGGCGCTGATCGTCGAGGCCGGCGGCGAGCGCTTCGCCCTGCCGCAGATCGGCGTGGTCGAGCTCGTGCGGGTCGGCGGCGCACAGGACGGCGCGCCGCGCATCGAACGCATCAAGGACGCGCCCGTGCTGCGCCTGCGCGACCGGCTGCTGCCGCTGGTCTCGCTCGCGGGGCTGCTGCGCCTCGCGCCGCCGGGGGATGCGGCGGGCGAGGGCTTCGTGGCGGTGATGCAGGTGGGCGGGCAGGCCTTCGGCATCATCCTCGACCGCGTCTTCGACACCGAGGAGATCGTGGTGAAGCCGGTCGCGCCCATCCTGCGCCACGTCACGATGTTCAGCGGCAACACCATCCTCGGCGACGGCAGCGTCATCATGATCCTCGATCCCAACGGGATCGGGCGCGCGGCGGGTGTCGGGCTCGATGCGGGCGGGGCGGAGGATCGCCGCGCGATGCTCTCGGCGGCCGGGCTGCGCTCGGACCGCAGCATCTCGCTCCTGCTGTTCCGGGCGGGGGAGGGAGCGCCGAAGGCGGTGCCGCTCGGCCTCGTCGCACGGATCGAGGACATCGCCGCCGAGCGCATCGAGATGGCCGGCACGACGCCGGTGGTGCAGTACCGCGGCGGGCTGATGCCGCTGGTGCCGGTCGTGCCCGGCTGGTCCCCGCCCGCAGGCGCGGGCCGCCAGGCGGTGCTCGTCTTCACCGAGAACGACCGCGCGATGGGATTGATGGTCGAGGAGATCCTCGACGTCATCGAGGAACGGCTGGACATCCAGCCGGGCTCCGGCCGGCCGGGCTTCATCGGCAGCGCCGTGCTGGCCGGCCGCGTCACCGAGGTGATCGACACCGCTCACTGGCTCGCCCGGGCCGGGGAGGACTGGTTCCGGGCGGCGCGCCCGGCCGCCATCGGCGCCGCACGCCCGCGCCTGCTGCTGGTCGAGGACAGTGCCTTCTTCCGCCACCTGGTGGTGCCGGGCCTCGCCGCCGCGGGCTACGACGTCGCGGCGGTGGAGAACCCCGCCGTCGCGCTGCGCCTGCGCGAGGAAGGCGTGCCCTTCGACGCCGTGATCTCCGACATCGAGATGCCGGAGATGGACGGCATCGCCTTCGCCGAGGCGGTGCGTGCCGGCGGGCCATGGGCGGCGGTGCCGCTGATCGCGCTCTCCTCCCGCGTCGCGCCCGCCGATGTCGCGCGGGGGCGGGAGGCGGGTTTCACCGACTATGTCGGCAAGTACGACCGCGATGCGCTGCTGCAGTCCCTGCGCGACTGCCTGAACGCGCCGGTCGCGGCCTGAGGGGGCGTGGCGATGGACGGCATGGTCATCTCCCCGCCCGGTCCCGGACGCCTCGGGCAGGGCGAGGAGGTCTTCCTCACCCTCACGGTCGCGGGCCAGGGCTGCGCGGTGCCGGTGCTGCTGGTGCGCGACGTGCTCGGGCCGCAGGCCATCACGCGAATCCCGCTGGCGCCGCCCGAGGTCGCGGGATCGCTCAACCTGCGCGGGCGGATCGTGACGGCGGTGGACCTGCGGCTGCGCCTCGGCCTGCCGGCGCGCGAGACCGGCGCGGCGGCGATGAGCGTCGTCGTGGAGCAGGGCGGGGAACTCTACTCGCTGCTGGTGGACGAGGTGGGCGAGGTGATCCCGCTGCCCATTGCGGCCTTCGAGTCCAACCCGCCGACGCTCGACGCCTTGTGGCGGGAGGTCTCGCGCGGCGTGCACCGGCAGCAGGATCGGCTGCTCCTTGCGCTCGACGTCGAGCGTGTCCTGGCGATCGGTTGAGGAGGTGCGGATGGCGCAGCGGACCTGCCTGGTGGTGGATGACAGCCTGGTGGTGCGCAAGGCCGCGCGCTGCATCATCGAGGGCCTCGGCTTCGCGGTGACGGAGGCGAAGGACGGCCGGGAGGCGCTGGAGGCCTGCCGCACCCACCTGCCAGACGGCGTGCTGCTCGACTGGAACATGCCGGTGATGGACGGCATCACCTTCCTGCGCGCGGCGCGCGCCGAATTCGGCGCCGAGCATCCGCGCATCGTGCTGTGCACGACGGAATCCGAGCTCGGCCGCATCGTCGAGGCGCTGGAGGCCGGCGCGCAGGAATACGTGATGAAGCCCTTCGACGCCGAGATCATCCGCGACAAGTTCGCCCAGGCTGGCCTGCTGGAGGAAGCGGCATGACCCAGCCGCCACCGGGGGCGGAACCGGAGGTGCGGGTGATGCTGTGCGACGACAGCGCGACGGCGCGCAGCATCCTCGCCCGGCTGCTCGAGGCGGAGCCCGGCATCCGCGTGGTGCACCGCGCGGCGGACGGGCGCGCGGCGGTCGCGGCGCTGCCGGCGGCGAAGCCGGATGTCGTGCTGCTCGACCTCGAGATGCCGGTGATGGACGGGATGACGGCGCTGCCGCTGATCCTGAAGGCGGCGCCCGCGGCGGCGGTGATCGTGGCCAGCGCGCTGACGCGGCGCGGCGCGAAGGAAACCATCGCGGCGCTGGCGGCCGGCGCGGCCGACTACCTGCCGAAGCCGCAGGGCGCTTCGGGCGGGGCGGGCGACCCGGCCTTCCGGGCGGAGCTGATCGCCAAGGTGCGCGGCTGGGCGCGGATGAAGTGGCAGGACCGCGCGGGGCCGCCGAAGGGCCGGCCCGCCCTGGTCGCGCTGGGCTGTTCCACGGGCGGGCCGCAGGCGCTTGCCGCGCTGGTCCGGCGGCTGCCGCGGCTGAGCGTGCCGATGGTGGTCGTGCAGCACATGCCCGCCGGCTTCACCACCATGCTGGCCGATCACCTGAACCGCCTCGGCGCCAATGCCTGCGCCGAGGCGCGGGACGGCGAGGCGCTGGCCGGGGGGCGGATCCACCTGGCCCCGGGCGAGCGGCACCTGCTGGTCGAATCGGGTCCCGGCGGTCTCAACGCCCGGCTCACCGCCGATCCGCCCGAGAATTTCTGCCGCCCTGCCGTCGATCCGATGCTGCGCAGCGCGGCGCGGGCCACGTCCGGCAAGGTCCTGGCCGTCATCCTGACCGGCATGGGGCATGACGGCCTCGACGGCTGCCGCGCGGTCGCCGCCGCCGGCGGCACGGTGCTGGCGCAGGACGAGGCGAGCTCGGTCGTCTGGGGCATGCCCGGCGCAGTCGCGCGGGCGGGCCTCGCGGCACTGCTCGCCCCGCCTG
>JAFADX010000268.1 GCA_023424475.1 Pseudomonadota bacterium | reverse complement strand
GTCCACCGTGGCGCCGGACTGGCGGACAACCTCCGCCCAGGCGGCGATGTCGCGCGCCATGGTCTCGCGGAACTGCTCGGGCGAGTTCGGCGCGGCGGGCGGGGTGATCGCCTGGTTCTGCACCAGCCAGTTGCGGAACTCCGGCGCGCCGATCACGCGGTTCACCTCGGCATTCATGCGCCGCAGGATCGGGTCCGGCAGGCCGGCGGGGGCGAAGAGCGCATACCATGTGCTGGTGTCCATCGCCTCGACGCCGCAGGCCTCGGCGACCGTCGGCACGTCGGGCAGGGCCGCGAGGCGCTGGCGCGTCAGCACCGCGAGCGCGCGGACCTGCCCCTGCTGGATCGGGCCCATGGCGGCGCCGGTCTGGTTGAAGAACACGTCGGTATCGCCGGCGAGCAGCGAGGCGATCGCACCCGGCTGGCCGCGATAGGGCACGTGCAGCATCTCGATGTTCGCCGCCCGGGCGAAGCGCACGCCCGCGAGGTGCGTCGAGGCGCCGTTGCCCGTGGAGGCGAAGGTGACCGCCTGCGGGCGCGCCCGCGCCGCCGTCAGCACGTCCTGGCAGGTGCGGAACTGCGGGCGCTTCTCCACGCTCACGATCATCACGTTCGGCACGTCCCCGAGCAGGACAACCGGCGTGAAGTCGCGCTGCACGTCGAAGGGCAGGCGCCGGTAGAGCGCGGCGTTGATCGCGTGGGTGCCGGCCGTGCCGAACATGAAGAGGTAGCCGTCCGCCGGCTGCTTCGAGACGTACTCGGAAGCGATGTTGCCGCCGGCGCCCGAGCGGTTGTCCACCACCACCGGCACGCCGAGGGCGCGCGAGAGCGGCTCGGCCAGGCGGCGCGCATAGATGTCGGTCCCCGCACCGTTGGGGAATCCGCCCATCAGCGTGATGGGCCGGCTCGGCCAGGCGTCCTGGGCGGCAGCAGGCAGGGCGGTGGTGGCGGCGATGGCAGCAGCCATCAGGCAACGACGCAGCATGGATCCCGGTCTCCTTGGTCTCGTCTCGAAGGTGGCTGGGCCGACAGGCACCGAATGGCTAGCCTGCTCGGCCATGAACGCTCCTCCCTCTGCCCCGAGCCTCGCGCGGATCGCGCGCGGCGGGAAGTCCGTCTATGGCGCGCCGCTCGGCATCATCATGCTGGAGACGCGCTTCCCGCGCATCCCGGGCGATATCGGCCATGGGGAAACCTGGCCCTTCCCCGTGCTGTTCCGCATCGTCGCCGGCGCCACGCCGGAACGGGTCGTGCTGCAGGGCGCGAAGGGCCTGCTGCCCGACTTCATCGCCGCCGCGAAGGGCCTGGTGGCGACGGGGGCCGAGGCGATCACCACCTCCTGCGGCTTCCTCTGCATCTTCCAGAAGGAGATCGCGGCGGCGGTCGGCGTGCCGGTCGCGACCTCCTCCCTTCTCCAGGTCCCCTGGGTGCAGGCGATGCTGCCGCCCGGGAAGCGGGTCGGCGTCATCACCGTCAGCAAGGCCAGCCTGACCCCGGCGCATTTCGCCGCGGCCGGCATGCCGCCGGACACGCCGGTAATGGGCGTGGAGAACGGCCGCGAGCTCTACCGCGTGCTGGTCCGCCAGGATAAGCCGGATCTCGACATCGGCGCGGCCGAGCAGGACATCCTGGACGCCGGCCGCGCCTTGGTGGCGGCGCATCCGGAGGTCGGCGCGATCGTGCTGGAATGCACCAACATGCCGCCCTATGCGGCGGCGCTGCAGGACGCGCTGGGCCTGCCGGTGCACGATATCCGCGCGCTCGGGGCTTATCTGCAGGCCGGGGTCAGGCCGCGGCGCTTCGCCTGATCAGGCCTTGAACAGGCTGAGCAGCGACTGCGGCGCCTGGTTCGCGATGGACAGCGACTGGGTGCCGAGCTGCTGGCGGATCTGCAGCGCCTGGAGCCGCGCGGAATCCTTCGCGAGATCGGCGTCGATCAGCGCCCCGAGGCCGGAATCCAGCGCGTCGAGCTTGTCCCGGTTGTAGGCGACCTGCGCGTCCACGTAGCGGGAATCCGAGCCGAACTGGTTCAGCGCATTGGCAATGACCGTGTTCACCGTCGGCCAGTCGCCCCCGGCCGCGATCGCCGCCTGGGCCGCCGCCGCCGTTGCCGGCGCCGCCGCAACCACCATGGTGCCGACGCCGTCCACCGCGGTCAGGGTGTAGGTCGTGCCGGCCTCGTTGCGCGTGGTGGTGATGTTGCCGCCCTCGGGCGGCGTGGTCGAAAGCAGGGTGCGTCCGTTGTAGGTCGCATCGGTCAGGAAGTTCTGGATCTGCGTCCGCAATGCCTCGTACTGCGCATTGTACTGGGCGCGCTGGTCGGCGTTCAGCGTGTCGTCGGCAAGGCGCACGAGGGTCTCGCGCACCTTGATCATGGTGTCCGACACCTTGTTCAGGCCGGCGAGCGCGGTGTCGAGCACGCCCTTCACGCCGCCGAGCTGCTCGTTCGCCGCGGTCAGGCCCGCAACGTCGGCCCGCACGGACTGCGCCACGGCGAAGGCGGCGCCGTCGTCCTTCGCATCCGAGACGCGATAGCCCGTCGAGACGCGCTTCTGGGTGGCGTTCAGGGCCTCATTGGTGCGGTTGAGCGACTGCAGCGCCACCATGGCACCGACATTCGTGTTCACGGAATTGAGGCTCATCGGGATCTTCCCTTCGCTGGGCGGGATATTCCCGCCGTCGCCTCACTCTGGCGCGCAAAGGTGAAGGCACTCCTAATCCGGGGCGAAGGAAGCGCCTTCGTCGATGCCGGCCCCGCCCCGCCCTGGGCGGCCGGCGGGCATGGCAGGCCCCGAAACGACAAAGGCCCCGCGGCCTTTCGGCAGCGGGGCCTTCGCGGCTGATCCCGGCGGGATCAGTCCTTCATGTTGACGGCCTGGCGCCCGCGCTGGCCGTCGCGCACCTCGAGCGAGACCTTCTCGCCCTGCTGCACGTCCTGCTTGCCGGCGCGCTGCAGGACGGAGGAGTGCAGGAACACGTCCTGCCCGCCATCGTCCGGCGTCACGAAGCCGAAGCCGCGGACCTGGTCGAACCACTTCACGGTCCCGTTCAGGTCATAGGTCGGCCCACCCTCGTCGCGGCCGAAGTCGCGGCGCGGAGGACGGTCGCCGAAGTCGCGCCGGGGCGGACGGTCGCCGAAGCCGCCGCCGCCGAAGTCACGCCGCGGGGGACGGGCGCCGCCGCCCTCGCCGCGCTTCAGTTCGACGATGCGGGTCACGAGGCGGCGTCCCTGCCGGTCCGTGCCGATCTCGCAGACGAGCTTGTCGCCCGTGTCGGGGGTGTCGATCCCCGCCTCGGTCAGGGCCGAGGCGTGGAAGAAGACGTCGTTCCCGTCCGGGCCGAGGACGAAACCGAAGCCTTTGCGGCCATTGTACCACTTCACTTCGGCCTCGATCGGGCCGGAGCCACCCTGGTTCTCGAATTCAGACACGTTCCTGAAGGTCCACAAAAATAGGGCGAGCCTGCGGGATGCAGGACCGCTCAGTCTCAGCATGGCACCACCGATAAGTGAAAGCGAGCGAAATTCTCGGCCGCATCCTCAGGCGAAACGGCGGACATCGAAGGCGGAGATGGGGATCTCCGGCGCCTCTCCCGCGAGCAGGGAAGCGACCACCCGGCCCGTGCGCGCCCCCGCCACCAGCCCGGTATGGCCATGGCCGAAGGCATGGATGATGTCCGGCGACCCGCTGGCCGGCCCGAGGCAGGGCATGCCGTCGGGCATCGACGGCCGATGGCCCATCCAGACCTTGACCCGCTCGGTCGGCAGGTCGCGCGGCAGGCCCGGGAAGCAGCGCAGCAGGTGGTCGCGCAGGATCTCGGCGCGCTTCCAGTTCGGCGCGGCCTCGAGGCCGGCGATCTCGACCTGCCCGGCGCAGCGCAGTCCGTTCCGGGTCCGCATGATCGACATCCTGCCGTCCGAGGGCATCAGTCCGTGGCGGGGGGAGACCTCGGGCGCGGCGACCTCGGCATGATAGCCCCGCTCGGTCTCGAGCGGCGCGCGGTCCCCGGCGGCCGCGGCGAGGGGCTTCGCGTGGGCGCCGGCGGCGATCACGGCGGCATCGGCGGCGATCTCTCCCTGGTCGGTCCGGACCGCCCGCAGCCCGCCGCCATCGATGGCGAAGCCCGTCGCCCTGGCGCGGGCGAGCGCCGCCCCCTGCCCCACCGCATGGGCGACGAGGGCGGCCGTGTAGGCGCCGGGATCGGTGCAGTGCCCGCCCTCCTCCACCATGATCCCGAAGGTGTAGCGGCGGTCGAGCGCAGGCTCGCGCTGGTGCAGCTCCTCCGCGCCGAGTTCCAGCCAGCGCACGCCGACCTTGCCGCGGATCTCCCAGGCCTTGGCCTCGGCCTCGAAATCGGCGCGCGAGGGATAGACGTAGATCAGGCCGCGGCGCTCGATCAGCTCGCCGACCCCGGCCTCCTCGGCCAAAGCCTTGTGCAGGGCGGGCGCATCGACCACGAGCGGGCGGAGTGCCCGGGCCGCCGCCTCCACCCGTTCCCAGGTCCAGCCGGCACGCAGGTAGCGGATCAGCCAGGGGGCGACCGAGGGGAAATAGGACCAGCGGATGGCCAGCGGTCCCAGCGGATCCATCAGGAACGTCGGGATCTTCTTCCACAGCCCGGGCACCGCCGGCGGAATCACCGACATCGGGCTGAGCCAGCAGCCATTGCCGTAGGAGGCCGCCTGCTCGCCCCCCGGCTCCGCGGGATCCACGATGGTGACGCGCCAGCCCCGGCGCTGCGCTTCCACGGCCGCGCAGGCGCCGACGATGCCGGCGCCGATGACGACGACATGCCTTGTCATGATGCGCGCGTCTTCCCGACCACCTTGGACGGGCCGGACTGCACCTGCACGCCCGAGAGGTGCTGGTCGAGGAAGAACAGCCGGTCCTGGCCCCAGAGCCGGAGGTCGCCGCAGAAGAAGGTCGGCGCGCCGAAGACGCCGCGCTGCACGGCGTCCTGGTTGTTGCGCTCCCATTCCGCAAGGACCGAGGGGCTTTCCTCCTCCCGCAGCAGGGCTTCGCCGGGCAGGCCCTCCTCCTCGGCGATCGCGACGCGCACCCGGGGACTGGCGATGTCGCGTTCCTCGACCCAGAGGGCGCGGAGGATGGCGTGGGACAAGGCCATCGCATCCAGGCCGCGCGCCTGGGCCGCCATCACCATGCGCCCGGCCTGGCGCTGGTCGCTCGGCGGGTAGTGCTTCGGCTTGAGGTTGATCGGCAGCTTCAGGAAGCGCGACCAGCGGTCGAGTTCGAGCGCATGGTAGTCCTGACGCGGTTCCGGGCGGGTCCGCAGCGGGATGCCGCCGGTATGCTTGATGACCAGGCGGAAGTCATAGGGCCGCAGCATCAGCGTCGCGCCGTGGCGCTTCACGATCCCGGTCAGTTGCGGCCCGCCGAGGTACATCCACGGCGAGGACAGCGTGTAGAAGCATTCGATCGTCTGCCCCATGGCGATCATCCCTTCTGCATGCGGCCGGGATCATGCCCCGCGAGCAGCGAGACATGGGCCGAGACGACGCGCCAGCCGTGTTCCGGCAGGCGCACCATGATCTTGGTTTCCCGCCCGATGAGGCCGGTGCCGACGCGCTCGTATTCGAGGTGCGTGCAGGCGAAGTCCCGGCCGAAGGCGGTGATGTGGACCTTGCGCGTCACGCGCGCCGCATAGGACTTCACCGTGGCGCGGAAGGCCCGGATGGCGTCGATGCCATAGAGGATCTCGGTCACGCCGAAGCGGACGGTGCGCGGGTCCGGCCAGAAGGAGGCATCCAGGACCTCGGTGTCGTTGCCGGCGATGGCGGCTTCGTAGCGGTCGAAGACGGCGCGCGCCTCCGCGATCACCTCGGGGTTGTCGATCTCCATGCGCGCACCCTGCCTTTGCCCCGGATCGTCCGGGCGGCCGGGGCGGTCATTCGCCCGGCGTTGAGCCAGTGATACCGCGCGTATCGGGATGCGTGAAGGAGAGGCCGTAGACCTTCACATGCGTGAACCGGCAGCGCATCGGGCACGACGATGGCCGGCACGATGTTGTGCCACGTGTTCATCGGCGGCGGGCCGTTGTCCTTGCGGCGGCGCCCGGCCATCCGCGTTTCCTCCCGGCCGCGGGCTTCCCCCGTCTTGATGCTGGTCCCGCTTTACGGAAGCGGGCCGACCCGGGGGATGAAGAGGACCACGATCTTCATCAAGCCGCATGCAAAAGGGGCCGGGCATGCCGCCCGACCCCTCCGGAAGGCCTGGAAACCGGCGGTGTCAGCCGGCGGCGGCGACCGCCCGCCTGGCCATCACGGTGACGAGATGGGCGCGGTATTCGGCACTGCCGTGGATGTCGCCGTTCAGGCCTTCCGCCGACTGCTTCACCCCGGCGACGGCGTCGGCCGACCAGTTGGCGGCGAGCGCCTTCTCCATGTCCGCCTGGCGGAACACGCAGGGCCCGGCGCCATTGACCGCGACGCGCACGCTGCCCGCCGTCTTCGCCACGAAGACGCCAGCCATGACGTAGCGGCTCGCCGGGTTCTTCATCTTGGCGTAGCCGGCCTTCTCCGGGACCGGGAAGGAGATCGCGGTGAGGATCTCGTCCGGCTCCAGCGCCGTGGTGAACATGCCCTGGAAGAAGTCGTCCGCGGCGATCCTGCGCTTGGAGGTATGGATCGTGGCCCCCAGGCCGAGCACGGCGGCCGGGTAGTCCGCCGCCGGGTCGTTGTTCGAGACCGAGCCGCCGAGCGTGCCGCGGTTGCGCACCTGCACGTCGCCGATATGGGAGGCGAGGTAGGCGAGCGCCGGGATCGCGGCCTTCACCTCGGCGCTGTTCGCGACCTCGGCATGGCGGGTCAGGGCGCCGATGACGATCGCGTTGCCCTCCTTGCGGATGCCCTTCATCTCGGCGATGCCGGAAAGGTCGACGACCGCCGAGGGCCTGTTCAGCCGGTGCTTCAGGGCCGGGATCAACGTGTGGCCGCCGGAGATCGCCTTCGCGTCGGGGTCGGCCAGCAGCTTCACGGCATCGGCGACCGTGGCGGGCTTGTGATAGGCGAAATCATACATGGTCTGACCCTCTTACTCCGCCGCCATGGCGCGGCCGCCATTGATGATGCCCCAGATCTTGGCCGGCGTCGCCGGCATGTCCAGGGTCCGGAGATTGAAGTCGCGCAGCGCATCGACCACCGCGTTGATGACGGCGGGCGGCGAGCCGATCGCCCCCACTTCCCCGCAGCCCTTCACCCCGAGCGGATTGTGGGTGCAGAGCGTGGTGTGCGTCGCGACCGAGACCGGCGCGAGGTCGTCCGCGCGCGGCATGGTGTAGTCCATCATCGAGCCCGACAGGAGCTGGCCGTCCGCGTCATAGACGCAGGTCTCGAGCAGCGCCTGGCCGATGCCCTGGGCGATGCCGCCCTGGACCTGGCCCTCGACGATCATCGGGTTGATCACCCGGCCGACATCGTCCACGGCCGTGAAGTTCACCATCGAGACCTTGCCCGTCTCCGGGTCGATCTCGACCTCGGCGATGTGGCAGCCGCCGGGATAGGTGAAGTTCTTGGGGTCGTAGAAGGCGGTTTCCTCGAGACCGGGCTCGAGTTCCTCGATCGGGTAGTTGTGCGGCACATAGGCCGCGACCGAGATGTCCACCAGCGCCTTGGTCTTGTCGGTGCCGGCGACACGGAAGGTGCCGCGCTCGAACTCGATGTCGTCGACATCGGCTTCCATCAGGTGCGCCGCGATGCGCTTGCCCTTGGCGATGATCTTGTCCATCGCCTTGACCATCGCCGAGCCGCCGACGGCGAGCGAGCGCGAGCCATAGGTGCCCATGCCGAACGGCACCTTGGCGGTGTCGCCATGGACGACATCCACCTGCGCCACCGGCACGCCGAGCTTGTCGGCGACGAGTTGGCAGAAGGTCGTCTCATGCCCCTGCCCGTGGCTGTGGGCCCCGGTCAGCACCGTGACGCTGCCGGTCGGATGCACGCGGATGGTGCCGACCTCATAGAGCCCCGCGCGGGCGCCGAGGCTGCCCACCACGGCCGAAGGCGCGATGCCGCAGGCCTCGAGATAGGTCGAGATGCCGATGCCGCGCAGCTTGCCCCGCTTCGCGGCCTCGGCGCGGCGCGCCTCGAACCCCGCCCAGTCGGACGCCTGCAGCGCCTGGTCGAGCGTCGCGTGGTAGTTGCCGCTGTCGTACTGCAGCGCGACCGGCGTCTGGTAGGGGAAGGCATCGGTCGGGATGAAGTTGCGGCGGCGGAACTCGACGCGGTCGATGCCCGCTTCCTTCGCCGCCACGTCCATCAGGCGTTCGAGGAGGAAGGTCGCCTCCGGCCGGCCGGCGCCGCGATAGGCGTCCACCGGCACGGTATTGGTGAAGACGGCCTTCACCTCGCAGTAGATCACCGGCGTCGTGTACACGCCCGCAAGCAGCGTGGCGTAGAGGTAGGTCGGCACGCAGGGCGCGAAGGTTGACAGGTAGGCGCCCATGTTCGCGAGCGTCGAGACCTTCAGGCCGAGGATCCTGCCATTCGCATCGAGCGCCAGTTCGGCATGCGACACGTGGTCGCGGCCATGCGCATCCGACATGAAGCTTTCGGTGCGGTCGGCGGTCCACTTCACCGGCCGGGCGAGCTTGCCGGCCGACCAGGTGACGATCGCCTCCTCGGCATAGTGGTAGATCTTGGAGCCGAAGCCGCCGCCGACGTCCGGCGCCACCACGCGCAGCTTGGATTCGGGGATGTGCAGCACGTTGGCGCCCATCAGCAGGCGGATGACGTGCGGGTTCTGGCTGGTGGTGTGCAGCGTGTAGTCCCCGGTCGTCGGGTCGTATTCCCCGAGCGCCGCCCGCGGCTCCATCGCATTCGGGATGAGCCGGTTGTTCACCAGGTCGAGCTTCACGACCCGGGCCGCGCCGGCGAAGGCCGCGTCGAGCGCGGTGGGGTCGCCGATATGCCAGTCGTAGCAGAGGTTGCCCGGCGCGCCGTCGTGAAGCTGCGGGGCGCCGGGCTTCAGCGCAGCGTCCATGGTCGCCGCCGCCGGCAGCGCCTCGTAGTCCACCACCACGGCCTCGGCCGCGTCGCGCGCCTGCTGGCGCGTCTCGGCGACGGCGACGGCGACGGGGTCGCCGACATGGCGCACCTTCTCGGCCGCCATGACCGGGTGCGGCGGCTCGGCCATCGGCGAGCCGTCCTTGTTGTGGATCTGCCAGCCGCAGGGCAGGCCGCCGAGGTTGTCCCGCGCCATGTCGGCGCCGGTGAAGACCGCGACGACGCCCGGCATGCGCGACGCCGCCGAGGTGTCCACGCCCCTGATCCGGGCATGGGCATGCGGGCTGCGCACGATCCAGGCGTAGAGCTGCCCTTGGCGGTTGAAGTCGTCCGTATAGGCGCCGCGCCCCTGCAGGAAGCGGAAGTCCTCCTTCCGCCGGACGCTCGCGCCAATTCCTTCGAACGGTGCCACCACGTTCATGACCTGTCCCCTCCCTTGAGGGCTCGTCGTTGAAAGGCCCGGGATTTGCCGGTGCCCTGGTCCTTGGGGCGCGCGCGACCGCGCCCGTGCCGGCGCAGGCCTATTCGGCTGCGCGCGCGATCTCGCTGCGCTTGCCGTGCATGACCTCGGCGGCCGCGGCGATGGCCTTGACGATGTTGTGGTAGCCCGTGCAGCGGCAGAGGTTGCCCTCGAGGCCCTCGCGGATCTGCTGCTCGGTCAGGCCCTCGGGGTGCTTCTGCACCAGGTCGATGGCCGACATCACCATGCCGGGCGTGCAGAAGCCGCACTGCAGCGCGTGGTATTCGCGGAAGGCTTCCTGCATCGGATGCAGCGTGCCGTCGGCCTTGGCCAGCCCCTCGATCGTCGTGACATTCGCGCCGTCGGCCATGACGGCGAGCGTGGTGCAGGACTTCACGCTCTCTCCGTCGATATGCACGACGCAGGCGCCGCACTGGCTGGTGTCGCAGCCGACATGCGTGCCGGTGAGCCGCAGCTTCTCCCGCAGAAGCTCCACCAGGAGGGTGCGGCCCTCCACCTCCGCCGTGTGGGTCTGGCCGTTCACGGTCAAGGTGACCTGCGGCATCGTGCGTCTCCCCAGTCAATCCGGTTGGATGTCGGGCATGCGGGCCCGCTCGTGAGGGGGCAAGCCTCGCCCTGCCGCCCATGCCTCGTCAAGCGTTGCGGGCGGGCCCCTGGCGTTTGCGCGTCAGGACCACCAGGGCAGGGAGCGCCGGCGTCGCCACGACCCAGACCCGGAACATGGCCACCGCCGCGCAGCCCACCACCCGGCCCACAGCCGATCCGAGAGTGAAGACCCCGAACAGCGCGTCGGTCACCCCCTGCATACAACACGAGCACGATAGGGAACTGCGAGGCCCGGAACAGCCGGACTAGCCGATGCAGCGCCGCGGGAGCGGCCTTCTCCCGCGGCGCCCGCCGGTCAGTGGTGGGCGATGATGGCGGCACCGACGGCGCCGGCCAGCGGATTCTCCGCCGCCGGCCGGTCGTGCAGGTGGCAGGCGGCGAAGTGCCCTTCCTCCGTCTGCCGCAGCGCCGGCTCATCCTTGCTGCAGCGATCGAAGGCGTAGGGGCAGCGGGTATGGAAGCGGCAGCCCTTGGGCGGCTTGATCGGGGACGGCACGTCCCCGGTCAGGATGATGCGCTCGCGCGCCGCCCCCGGCTCGGGCACCGGCACGGCCGAGAGCAGCGCCTCGGTATACGGGTGCTTCGGCGCGGCGAAGAGCTCCCGCTTCGGCGCCACCTCGACGATCTTGCCGAGGTACATGACCGCCACGCGGTGCGTCATGTGCTCGACGATCGCGAGGTCGTGGCTGATGAACAGCATCGCCAGGCCAAGTTCCTTCTGCAGATCCTGCAGCAGGTTCACGATCTGCGCCTTCACCGAGACGTCGAGGGCAGAGACCGCCTCGTCGCAGATGATCAGGTCGGGTTCCGGCGCCAGGGCGCGCGCGATGCAGATACGCTGGCGCTGGCCGCCCGAGAATTCGTGCGGCCAGCGGTTCACCGCATCGCGCGGCAGGCGCACGCGGTCCATCAGCTCGCCGATGCGCCGGTCGAGGTCCGCGGCATCCTTCGCCAGGCCGAAGTTGCGGATCGGCTCGGCCAGCAGGTCCCTCACCCGCATGCGCGGGTTGAGGGAGGAGAAGGGATCCTGGAAGACCACCTGCATGCGCCGGCGCATCGGCCGCAGCGTGCCGGGCGCCATGTCGTCGATCCGCTGCCCGTCGAGCACCACCTGCCCGTCCGTGATGTCGAACAGGCGGAGGATGGCCTTGCCGACGGTCGACTTGCCGCAGCCCGATTCACCCACGAGGGAGAGCGTCTCCCCCTTCGCGATCGAGAAGGAGACGCCGTCCACGGCATAGACATAGCCGGTGGTGCCGCCGAAGAAGCCGGCACGGATGGGGAAGTGCTTCTTGAGGTCGTTGACCTCGAGGATCGGCGTGCTCATGCGGCGACCGCTTCCTTGATGGCATAATGGCAGGCCGCAACATGACCCGGCGCCTTCTCCTCGAGCGCCGGCGCAACCTTCCGGCAGAGGTCCGTCGCATAGGCGCAGCGCCCGGCGAAGACGCAGCCGTCGATCTTCCTCTTGAGGCTCGGCACGAGGCCCGGAATCTCCTGCAGCCGGGTCTCCTCGCTGGTCAGCGAGGAGCCGAGCTTCGGCATCGAGCCGAGCAGCCCCTGGGTATAGGGATGCCTCGGGGAGCCGAAGAGCTTCCCGACCGGAGCCTCCTCCACCTTGCGGCCGGCATACATGACGATCACCCGCTCGGCGACCTCGGCCACCACGCCGAGGTCATGCGTAATGATGACGATGGCCGCGCCGACCGTGCGCTTGAGGTCGCGCATCAGGTCGAGGATCTGCGCCTGGATCGTCACGTCGAGCGCGGTGGTCGGTTCGTCCGCGATCAGCAGCTTCGGGTTGCAGGCGAGCGCGATCGCGATCATCACGCGCTGGCGCATGCCGCCCGAAAGCTGGTGCGGATATTCCTTCACCCGCCGCTCGGGTTCGGGGATGCCGACGAGCTTCAGCATCTCGACCGCGCGGGCCTCGGCCTGGGACTTCGACATGCCCTGGTGCAGGCGCAGCGTTTCGCCGATCTGCTTGCCCACGGTCAGCACCGGGTTCAGCGAGGTCATCGGCTCCTGGAAGATCATCGAGATCTCGTTGCCGCGGACCGCGCGCATCTCCTTGTCCGACAGCTTCAGCAGGTCGCGCCCGTTGAAGCGGATGGAGCCCGCGATCCTGCCCGGCGGCTCGGGGATGAGCCGCAGGATGGACATCGAGGTGACGGACTTGCCGCAGCCCGATTCACCGACGATGGCGACCGTCTCTCCCGCCTCGACGTGGAACGAGATGCCGTCGACGGCGCGGTTGATGCCGTCGGGCGTGCGGAAGTGGGTCTGCAGGTTCTCGACTTCGAGAAGTGCCATGTCGGTTCAGAGCCTCTTGGCCATGCGCGGGTCGAGCGCGTCGCGCAGACCGTCGCCCAGCAGGTTCACGGCGAGCACGGTGACGGACAGGAACAGGGCGGGGAAGAAGACGATGTAGGGCTTCACCTGCCACAGCGCCCTGCCCTCGGCCATGATGTTGCCCCAGGACGGGATGATCGGCGGCGTGCCGGCGCCGATGAAGGACAGGATGGATTCCACGATCATCGCCGAGGCGCAGACATAGGTCGCCTGCACCGTCATCGGCGCGACGGTGTTGGGCAGGATGTGGCGCCAGATGATCACGGGCGTGCGCGTGCCGCAGGACACCGCCGCATCGACATAGGGCTGTTCGCGCAGCGAGAGCACCACGCCGCGCACCAGGCGCGAGACGCGCGGCACCTCGGCGACCGTGATGGCGAGGATGACGTTGCCCACCGAACCGCGCGTCAGCGCCATCAGCGCGATCGCGAGGAGGATCGAGGGGATCGACATCAGCCCGTCCATGATGCGCATGATGATGCCGTCGGCCCAGCGGACGAAGCCCGAGACGACGCCGATCGCCAGCCCCACCACCGAGGAGAAGAAGGCCACGGCGAAGCCGACGATGAGCGAGACGCGCGCGCCGTAGACCACGCGGGAATAGACATCGCGGCCGAGCATATCGGTGCCGAACCAGTACATCGCCGAAGGCTCGCGCGTGCGCCGCGCCGGGGCGAGTGCCGTGGGGTCCACTGTCCAGAGCAGCGGCGCGAAGATCGCCATCAGGATCATCAGCAGCACGATGGTGCCGCCGATGGCGATGGACGGGTTGCGGTACATGAAGCCCCAGAGGCCCTTGCGGGCCCTCACGGGCGGCATGATGTCGGGCATCGGCGCCGCGGCCTTCACGGAGGCCGGCGGCACCTGGGCCGGGTCGAGAACGGTGGCGGACATCAGTACCGGATCCTCGGGTCGAAGAGGGTGTAGAGCAGGTCGATCACGAGATTGACCAGCACGTAGACGAAGGAGAAGAGCAGGATGACGCCCTGGATGACCGGGTAGTCGCGCCGCAGGATCGCATCCACGGTGAGCCGGCCGAGGCCTGGAATGGCGAAGACGCTCTCGGTCACCACGGCGCCGCCGATCAGCAGCGCGACGCCGATGCCGATCACGGTCACGATCGGCACGGCGGCATTCTTCAGCGCGTGCAGGAACAGGATCGAGACCTGCCCCGCGCCCTTGGCGCGCGCGGTACGGATGTAGTCCTGCTGCAGCACCTCGAGCATGGTCGCGCGGGTGATGCGCGCGATCAGCGCGATGTAGACCGATCCCAGCGCGATGGCCGGCAGGATCAGGTTCTCGATCCAGGGCACGAAGCCTTCGCTGAAGCTCGTGTATCCCTGCACCGGCAGCCAGTCGAGCTCGAGGGCGAAGATGTAGGCGAGCAGGTAGCCCACCACGAAGACCGGCACCGAGAAGCCGAGCACCGCGAAGCCCATCACCGCGCGGTCGATCCAGGTGCCGACCTTCCACGCCGCCACCACGCCGAGCGGAACGGCGATGGAGACGGCGAGGATCAGCGTCACCACCATGAGCGAGAGCGTCGGCTCGACGCGCTGCTTGATCATGGTGATGACCGGCAGGTTGGTGAAGATCGAGACCCCGAGGTCTCCGTTCATGATGCGGAAGACCCATTCCCCGAACCGCACGAGGTAGGGGCGGTCGAGGCCGAGGCTCTGGCGGATGCGTTCCACATCGTCAGGCGTGGCCTGGTCGCCCGCGATCACGGCCGCCGGGTCGCCCGGCGCTATGTAGAGGAGACTGAAGACGAAGAGCGCAACGATGGCCATCACCGGGATGGTGGCCAGGATACGCCGGAAGACATATGCGAACATGATCGCGAACTACCTGTCAGGACATCAGGACTTGGAAACGCCCCAGGCGAAGGGAATCGGTCCCTTCACGATGCCGGAGACGTTCTTGCGCCACGCCTGGTAGCCCAGGAAGAAGCCGGTCGGGCAATAGACGACGTTCTCGACCGCGGCGCGGTTGAGGCGGCCGATCGCCGCGCGCTCCTCCTCGAGGCTGGTCGCGGCGAGCCACTTCGGTACCTCCGCTTCCACCGCCGGCACGTTGGGCCAGCCGAACCAGGCGCCGTCGCCGTTGGCGCGGACGGCGTTGTAGATCACCGGGTTGATGGTGTCTGCACCGGCATGCCAGGTGTGGAACATGCTCCAGCCGCCCTGGTTGGGCGGGTTCTTCATCGCGCGGCGCTGGCCGACGGTGCCCCAGTCGGTCGCGACGAAATCGACATTCATGCCGAGCCGCTTGAGCAGGTCGGCGGTCACGTCGCCCTGCGCCTTGGTGATGGTCTGGTCCTGCGCGACGATGCAGATCACCGGTTCGTTGTTGTAGCCGGATTCCGCCAGCAGCCGCTTGCCCGCCTCGAGGTTCGCGGCCTTCATCATCTCGCCGCCTTCCTCGGTGTAGAGCGGCGTGCCCGGCGTGAAGAAGCCGCCCAGCACCTTGCGCAGAGCGGGATCGTCGCCGACCACGGCGCGCATGTAGTCTTCCTGGCTCAGCGCCGTCATCACCGCCTGGCGCACCTTCACGTTGTTGAAGGGCGGATGCAGGTGGTTCATGCGGAAGGAGCCGATGTTGCCCAGCGGATCCGCGATGTCGACCTGGATGTTGCGGTTGCGGCGCAGCACCGGCACCAGGTCGGTGATCGGGTTCTCCCACCAGTCGACCTCGCCGTTCTGCAGCGCGGCCGAGGCCGTGGCGGGATCAGGCATCACCACCCATTCCACGCGATCGATGAGGGCGCGCTTGCCGCCGGCGAGCCAGCTGCTCGGCTCGTCGCGGGGAACATAGTCGGCGAACTTCTCGAACACCGCCTTGGCGCCGGGCACCCATTCGTTGCGCACGAAGCGGAAGGGACCGGAACCGACATATTCGGAGATCTGCTGGAAGGGATCGGTCTTGGCGATCCGCTCGGGCATGATGAAGGCCATTGGCGTGGCGTTCTTGCCGAGCGCCATCTGCATCTTGGTGAAGGGTGCCTTGAGGCGCCAGCGGAAGGTGCGGTCGTCGACCGCGACCAGTTCCTCGTTCAGCGCCCGCAGAAGCTGGCCCATCGGATCGCGCGGCATCCAGCGCGTCAGCGAGGCGACGACGTCCTTCGAGCGGACCGGCTCTCCGTCATGGAACTTCAGGCCAGCGCGCAGCTTGAAGGTCCAGGTCTTGCCGTCCTGGGAGACCTCCTCGCCCTCGACCATCTGGCGCTGCGGCTGCAGCTTGTCGTCGAATCCGTAGAGCGTGTCCCACACCATCACGGACGCGTTGCGCACCACGTACTGGGTGGTCCAGATCGGGTCGAAGTTCGCGAGGTTCGCCTGCGGCACGAAGCGCAGGGTGCGCGCGGCGGCACCCTGCGACAGCGCGGGCGAGGAAATCCCGCCCGAAGCGCCGATCGCGGCAGCGCCAACACCTGCCCTGAGGAACGTCCTACGGTCCATTCACCGTCTCCCATTTTGACGGGCCACGCCTCGGTGCCCGCATTACAGCCACATTGCATCAAGAATGGGCGCGCGACCAGCGCCCCCGAGGCCCACCGGCCCCGCCGACGCCGGTCCTGGCCCGGCAACGCCCCGCACGGAGCACGGGGCGTGCCAGCCGCGGGCCTCAGCCCTTCCCGATGTTCCAGAAGACGGTCGCCGGGGCACGGAAGACACCGGTGACGTTCCGCGCCCAGGCGGATGGCTGCCAGTAGAAGCCGAGCGGGATGTAATACATGGACTGCATCGCCTCCCGGTTGAGAGCCTCGGCGATGCGGCGGCCTTCGGCCGGATCGGCCCCCTTCTCCACCCATTCGGCGCGCAGGCGCTCGATCTCCGGCACATCGGGCCAGCCGAACCAGGCCCGCGGGCCATTGGCGCGCAGGAAGAGGTTGAACACCGGCAGCGCGAGGGACTGGCCGGAGGAGGTGGTGTGGAACACGCTCCAGCCGCCGTGCTCGACCGGCTCCTTGCTCGCGCGGCGCTGCACCACCGTGCCCCAGTCGGCCGAGATGAATTCGAGGTTCATCCCGATCCGGCGCAGCAGGTCGGCCGTCACCAGCGACAGGGCGTTGATCTGCGGATAGTCGCCGGGGGCGATCTGCACCACCTTCTCGCCCTTGTAGCCCGCTTCCTCGAGCGCCTTCTTCGCCCGGTCGACGCTGCGGATCTTAAGGATGTCGGAGCCGGCCTCGTTAGCGAGCGGCGAGTTGCAGGCAAAGACGCCTTCGCAGACGCCCCAGCCGGCCGGATCGTCGCCGGCCACGGCGCGCAGGTAGTCGCGCTGGTCCACCGCCATGGCGACCGCACGGCGGATCGCGGGATTGTCGAAGGGCGGCTGCAACGTGTTGAAGCGGCAGATCCCGTAGGTCCCATCGAGCAGCCTCTGCTCCACCACCACGTTGCGCGAGCGGCGCAGCATCGGCAGCAGGTCGTGCAGCGGGTATTCCCAGTAGTCCTGCTCGCCCTGTGCCATCGCATTCGCGCTGGTCGCCGGGTCGGTGATGATCGTCCACTCGATGCGGTCGATCTTCGGCACGCGGCCGCCGGCGAGGCCGTCCACCGCCTCCTGACGAGGCACGTAGCGCTCATTCCTTGCCCAGACGGCGCGCTGGCCCGGGTTCCATTCGTCCACGAGGAAGCGGAACGGGCCGCTGCCGATGGATTCGCGCGTCTGCTGGAAGGCGTCCGTCGCCGCCACGCGGGCCGGCATGACGAAGCAGGGGAACTGCGTCTGGCCGAGCGCCATGATGAGCAACGGCGTCGGCCTGTGCAGGCGGAAGCGGAAGGTCCTGTCGTCCACCGCTTCGATCGCCGCGATGTTCGCCGCGAGGACCTGCATGAAGGGGTCGCGCTTGCGCCAGCGCTCGATCGAGGCGACGCAGTCCCGCGCGAGGACCTTCTCGCCATCGTGGAACATCAGGCCGTCGCGCAGCCTGAAGGTCCAGGCCAGGCCGTCCTGCGCGACGTCCCAGCCCTCGGCCATCTGCGGCTTGACCTCGCCCGCGGCATTCGTCGCGCAGATCTGGTCGTAGATCAGGAAGGCGTGGTTGCGCGTGACCACGGCCGTGGTCCAGACCGGATCGAGGCTGGTCAGGTTGGCCTGGGGAATCACCCGCAGGGTGCGCCCGACGGCCCCCTGCGCCAGGGCCGGGGCGAGCGGCCCCGAGCTTGCCGCCGCGGCCGCCGCGGCACCGGTGAGGAAGGTTCTACGGTCCATGCTGTGCTCTCTCTCCTGCAAGCCGATGCCGCGGCGCCCGTTCAGCCGCGCTTGATGTTCCAGAACATGGCGAAGCCCCGCACGCGGTCCCTGAGTTCCCTGTTCAGGGCGGTCATGGACATGTACGAGCCGAGCGGGATGTACGAGACCTCGTCGAGCGCGACCCGCTGCATCTCGCGCGCGATGCGCTTCTGCGCGTCGAGGTCGGGCGCGACGAACCACTGGTCGCGCAGTTCCTCGAGCTTCGGGATGGTCGGCCAGCCGAACCAGGCGCCGCGCCCGTTGCCGCGCAGCGGGTAGTGGCCCGATGGATCGAGGAAGTCGAAGGACGCGAAGGCGGTGCAGAAGACCGACCAGCCCCCCTTGTCGAGCGGCTCGCGGCTCGCGCGCCGCTGCACCACCGTGCCCCAGTCGGTCAGCACCGGATCGAAGTTCACGTCGAGCCGGCGGAACATGTCCACCGCCACCTGCGTCATCGCCGTCGGCGCGAGGATGTCCGTCGAGCCGATCAGTCGGATGAGCTGATCGGTGTAGCCGGCCTCGCGCAGCAGTTGCTTGGCGCGGTCGACGCTGCGGGGACCGTTGAGGACCGACATGCCCTCGTCGTTCGCAAGCGGCGTGCCGGGCGTGAAGACCCCCGTGCCGGTGCGGTACATCGCCGGATCGGTGCCGACGATCGCGACCATGTAGTCCTTCTGGTCGACCGCCGGCAGGATCGCCTGGCGCATCTTCCTGTCGTCGAACGGCGGAAAGAGGTGGTTGAGGCGCATGATCCCGATCAGCGGGTTCGGGTCGATCGCCTCGATGCTGATGCTCCGGTTGCGCTTCAGCAGGTCCTGGATCTCCGGCGGAGGCTGCTCGTACCAGTCGATCTCGCCGGTCTGCAGCGCGCCCGCCGCGGTCGCGGCGTCGGGGATGACGTGCCATTCGACGCGGTCGAAATGCACGAGCTTCGGTCCGGCGGTCAGCCCGCGCGCAGCCACGGGCGTCGGGCTGTAGTCCCGGTTCTTCTCGTAGACGATGAGGCTGCCGGAGTTGAACTCGTCCGCCTTGAAGCGGTAGGGGCCGCTGCCGATGGTCTCGCGGACCTGCTGGAAGGGATCGGTCATCGCGATCCGTTCGGGCATGATGAAGGGGATCGGCGCGCCGAGGTTGCCCAGCGCCTGCTCGAGCAGCGGGAAGGGCCGCTTCAGCCGGAAGCGCAGCCGGCGGTCGTCGACCGCCGAAAGATCCTCGGTGAACTCCGCGAGCTTCTGGCCCATCGGGCTGCGGCGCATCCAGCGCCGGAGGCTGGCAACGCAGTCCTTCGCCCGCACCGGTTCGCCGTCATGGAACTTCGGCCCCTGGCGCAGCGTGACGGTCGCGACCTTGCCGCCGTCCTCGTAGGCCACGCCCTCGGCCATCTGCGGCTTCGGCTTGAACTCGCCGTCGATGCCGAACAGCGTGTCGTAGATCATGTATCCGTGGTTGCGCGTGATGTACGCGGTGGTCCAGATCGGGTCCAGCACCGCAAGATTCGATTGCGGCACGAATTTCAGCACATGGTTGCGGGCAGGCTGGGCAATGGCGAAGTTCGGCGTGGAGGCGGCGGCGGCAACGCCCGCAGCCGCCGAGACCCTGAAAAGGTCGCGTCGTTTCATGATTGCTCTCCCAGGTGCTTTTTTTGCTCCCGGGGCAATCTGACCAGCAGGGGGGCGCGACTGCAAGCCCGCGTCACGCCCCGCCCGAATTCCGGGCCTGGAGCAGATCCTGTCCGGATGAACCCATCCGGACAGGTGAAGATGCTCGCAAAACCAAATACCTAGAGCTTTGGCGGTGAACGCAAGTTCACCGGAAATGCTCTAGGTCCGGCGCAGATTCCAGAACAGCGCGAGGCCCGGCACGCGCCCGGTCAGGTTCTTCTTGATCGCCGTCATCGACAGATACGAACCGACGGGGATGTAGGGCAGCTCGTCCATCGCCACGACCTGCATCTCCCGCGCGAGGCGCTGCTCCGTCGCGAGATCGGGTGCGTCGAACCACGCGTCGCGCAGTTCCTCGAGCTTCGGGACGGTCGGCCAGCCGAACCAGGCGCTGGTGCCGTTGCCGCGCATCGGGAAATGCGCCGCCGGATCGGCGAAGTCCACCGAGGAGAAGGCGGTGAACAGCATCGACCAGCCGCCCTTGTCCACCGGCTCTCGCGAGGTGCGCCGCTGCACCGTGGTGCCCCAGTCGGACAGCGCGATGTCGGCGTTGTAGCCGAGCCGCCGCACGAGGTCGGCGCCCACCTGCGTCATCGCCGAGGGGGCGAGGATGTCGGTCGGGCCGATCAGGCGCATCGGCTGGTTGGTGTAGCCGGCCTCGCGCATCAGCGCCTTGGCGCGGTCGAGGCTGCGCGGCCCGGTCAACGCCTCGAGGCCCGCATCGTTCGCGAGCGGCGTGCCCGGCGTGAACAGGCCGACGCCGGTGCGGTAGAGCGCGGGATCGGTGCCGACCACCGCCTGCATGAAATCCTCCTGGCTGATCGCCGGCAGGATCGACTGGCGCATCTTCTTGTCGTTGAAGGGCGCGTGCAGATGGTTGAAGCGCAGGATGCCGGTCAGCGGCAGCGGGTCGATCGCCTCGATCGAGATGCTGCGGGTGCGCTTCAGCAGCTCCTGGATCTCCGGCGGAGGCTGCTCGTACCAGTCGATCTCCCCGGTCTGCAGCGCCGCCGCGGCGGTCGAGGCATCGGTGATGATGTGCCACTCGACGCGGTCGAAATGCGCGACCTTCGGGCCGGCCGTCAGGCTCGGCGTGCCGACCGGGGTGGGCACGTAGTCGGGGTTCCGCTCGTAGACGACCATGCTGCCGGAATTGAACTCGTCGGCCTTGAACCGGAACGGGCCGGAGCCGATCGCTTCGCGCACCTGCTGGAACGGATCCGTCTCCGCGAAGCGCTGCGGCATGATGAAGGCCGGGCTGTTGGAGACCTGCCCCAGGGCCTTGAACAGCAGCGGGAACGGCTTCTTCAGCGTGAAGCGCAGCCGGCGGTCGTCGACCACCGAAAGATCCTCGACCACCGTGGCGAGCTTCTGCCCGAACGGGTTCCGGCGCATCCAGCGCTTGATCGAGGGCACCGCATCCTGCGCGCGAACCGGCGCGCCGTCGTGGAACTTCAATCCCTGGCGGAGCGTGATCGTCACGGTCTTGCCGTCGTTCTCGACGACATGGCCTTCGGCCATCTGCGGCTGCGGACGGAACTGCGCGTCCAGGCCGTAGAGGCTGTCGTAGATCATGTGCCCGTGGTTGCGGGTGATGTTCGCCGTCGTCCAGACAGGGTCGAGGCTGGTCAGGTTCGCCTGCGGAACCATCTTGAGAACGCGGCTCTGTGCCGGCTGCGCGATCGCGGAACGCGACAGGGTGGCAACTGCCCCCGCACCGGCGGAGGCCTTCAACAGATCACGGCGGTACATTTCAAACTCCAAGCCTCGTGAGGCCGCGCATCTGACCAGGGGACCGCCCCCGGGGCAACCCCGCGGATCAGCCCTTCTGCACGTTCCAGAACAGCGGAAGCCCCTTGAGGAGCCCGGAAATGCCCCGGCGATAGACGGTTGCCTGGAAATACTGGCCGAGCGGCAGGTAGGGCGCCTCGCGGAAGGCCTCCGCCTGCATCTCGCGCGCGATGCGCTTCTGCGCGTCGGGATCCGGGGAATCGAACCACTGCGCGCGCAGTTCCTCCATGCGCGGCATCGTCGGCCACCCGAACCAGGCATGCTCGCCGTTGCCGCGCAGCGCCTGGTGCACGCCGGGATTGGCGGTGTCGATGCCGGACCAGAAGGTGAAGAACATGCCCCACCCGCCCTGCGACGGCGCGGCGCGGCTGGCGCGCCGGCGCACGAGCGCCGTCCAGTCGTCGGCCACGAGTTCGACCTCCATCCCGACGCGCCGGAGCATCTTCGCCCCGATATCCGCGATCGCCGCCAGGGTGGGGAAGTCGCTGGGCATCAGCACGACCACCTTCTCGCCGCCGTAGCCGGCCTCGGCGATTTCGCGCGTCACCTTCGCGTCGTCGCGCGGATCGGCCAGCGCGGCCATTCCCTCGTCGTTCGCGAGCGGCGTGCCGGGGCCGAAGAAGCCGACCCCGTCGCGCCACAGGCTGCGGTCGTTGCCGACCACGGCCGTCATGAACGCTTCCTGCACGACGGCGCCGAACAGCGCGTGGCGGACCGCCGGCCGGTCGAAGGGCGGATGGAGGTGGTTGAACCGCGCCATGCCGACGAAACCCGTCGGGTCCGTGATCTCCATCACCACCGCGCGGCTGCCGCGCAGTTCCGCCTGGCGGCTGACGGGGGGACTCTCCCACCAGTCCACGTCGCCGCCCAGCAGCGCGTTGGTCGAGGCCTCAGCATCCGCCATCGCGTGCCACTCGACGCGATCGACCAGCACGCGCTTGGGCCCCGCGGTCCAGGTGGTGACGCCTTCGGCCCGCGGCACGTAGTCGCCGAAGCGCGCATAGGCGAGATGCCTGCCCGGCTCATACTCGCCGGCGAGGAAGCGGAACGGACCGCTGCCGACGATCTCGCCGATCGGCCGATCGGCGGGCGTCGCCGCCAGCCGTTCGGGCATGATGAAGCAGACCGGCGGCGTGACCTTCGCGAGCGCATCGAACAGCAAGGGGAATGGCCGCTGCAGGCGGAAGACGATGCTGCGGTCGTCGTCCGCGGCGATCTCCTCCGTGCGGGCCATGAGCACCTGGCCCATCGGGTCGCGCGCCGCCCAGCGGCGGATCGAGGCAATGCAGTCCGCGGCCCGGACCGGCTCTCCGTCGTGGAACTTCAGTCCCTCGCGCAGGCGGATCGTGACGCGGCGCCCGTCGTTCTCGACCAGGTGGTCCTTCGCCATCTGCGGCTCGGCCGCGAAGTCCTGGTTCAGCCCGTAGAGCGTGTCCCAGACGGCGAAGCCGTGGTTGCGCGTCGCCGCGGCCGTGGTGACCATGGGGTCGAGCACCGCGGGCATCGCCTGCGGAATGAACCGCAGCACCTTGGGCGCCGCCGGGGCGCCCTGCCCCAGCGCGGCGCGCGCCGGCGCTGCGACGGATGCCGCCGCGGCAAGAAAGTGGCGTCGTTTCATCTCGGGCCTCGGCTCACCGGCGCCGCTCTGGACCAGATCGCCCGGCGCCGCGCAAGGGCGCCGGGCTTCACGGGCGCGTGTCAGGCGCGCCGCACGTTCCAGAACAGCGGCGGCTGGCCCTTCAGGATGCCGGTGAGGTTCCGGCGATGGGCCGTCGGCTGGTAGTACATGCCGGTCGGGACATAGGGCACCTCCTCGAAGGCGATGCGCTGCATCTCGGTCGTGGCGGCCTTGGCGGCGGCCTCGTCCGGCGCGTCGAACCAGGCGTTGCGCTGCGCCTCGATCGCCGGGATGGTCGGCCAGCCCGGCCAGGCGGCGTCGCCATGGCCGCGGATCGAGGCATGGCTCGCCGGGTTCCAGTGATCCACGCCCGACCAGAAGGTGAAGAAGCCCGACCAGCCCCCCTGATCGAGCGGGTTCTTGCTGGCCCGGCGCTGCACCACCGTCCCCCAGTCCGCGCTGACCAGGTCCACGTCGAAGCCCATGCGGGTGAAGAGGTCGGCACCCACCAACGCGGCCGCGTTGATCGAGGCAAGGTCGGTCGCGTTCAGCAGCACGAGCTTCGACCCGATCGCGCCCGCCGCCTGGAGTTCGGCCCGCGCGGCATCGACGCTCTTCTTCAGCCGGTCGAGGCCGGCCGTCGAGGCGGAAGGGGATTCCGGCGCGAAGTAGCCGATGTTCTCCCGCCGCAGCGTGGCATAGCCCGGCACGGTCGATTCACCGATCACCGCGGTCATGAAGTCCATCTGGTTGACGGCGGTGAGCACCGCGCGCCGCACGGCCGGGTTGTTGAACGGTGTCGTCAGGTGGTTCGGCCGGAAGATGCCGATCAGGCCGGTGGCGTTGATGACATCCACGGTGACGTTGCGGTTGCGCTGGAGCAGCGGGAAGAGGTCCGCCGTCGGCTGCTCCCACCAGTCGATCTCGCCCGACTGCAGGGCGGCGGCGGCGGTCGAGGCATCGGCGATGATGTGCCACTCGACACGGTCGAAGTTCACGATCTTGGGGCCCGCCGTCATCGAGACGGCGCCCGAGGGCACCGGCACGTAGTCCGGGTTGCGCGCATAGGCCACGCGCGATCCCGGCACCCATTCGTCCTTCACGAAGCGATACGGCCCGCTGCCCACCGCCTCGGCGATGTTGGTGAAGGGATCCACGTTAGCCAGCCGCTCGGGCATGATGAACAGGCAGGAGGTCGTGACCTTCGAGAAGGCCTCGATCATCTTCGGGAAGGGACGCGACAGCCTGACGGCGAAGACGCGGTCGCTCTCCTCGGTCATGTCGGCGACGCGGGCCATCAGTTCCTGCCCGAAGGCATCGCGCTTGCCCCAGCGCCTGATGGAGGCGATGCAGTCCCGCCCGCGCACCGGCGTGCCGTCGTGGAACTTCAGCCCCTCGCGCAGGGTGAAGCGCCAGAGCCGGCCATCGTTCTCCACCACATGGCCCTGCACCATCTGCGGCTGCGGCTCGAACCTGTCGTTCATGCCGTAGAGCTGGTCGTAGACCAGGAAGGCATGGTCGCGCGCGATGAAGGCGGTGTTGGTGAAGGGGTCGATGTTCGGCAGGTTGGCGTGCGGCGTATACTTCAGCACGCGCGCGGCGGCCGGCTGCGCAACGGCGAAACGCGGCGTCGCGGCGGCAGCGGCCGCAGCGGCCAGCAGGTCGCGTCGGAACATCTGGGTTGTTCTCCAAGGGTGAAGCGCCGCGGAGCCTAGAGCAGATCCCGATCAGGTGGAATCACCTGATCGGGTGACGGTGTTCGCAGAAACAACGGGCTGGAGACGTTGCCGTGAGCCAGGGCGAACGGGAACGGCTCCAGAGCATGTTCCGATCTGTCGGAACCGGCACCGGCCCGCACCCCCACCCGGCCACCCAGCGACTGTTTCGTGGTTGGGTGGCGGGGTGGGGGTGCGGGCCAGTGCCGTCTGATCGAAAAGAGCTCTAGTAGCCTGAGGGGCGGTGGCCGAAGCCGAGGGCGGGCGCCTCGGCCGTGTCGATCCAGACCGCCTTGGACTGGGTGAGTTCCGCCAGGACCTCGGCGCCCGATGAGCGGCCGTAGCCCGACGCCCCGAAGCCCCCGAAAGGCACCGAGACATGGATGGTCCGGTAGCCGTTCACCCAGAAGGTCCCGGCCCGCACCGCGGCGGCGACGCGATGGGCGCGCCCGACATCCCGCGTCCACACCGCCCCCGCCAGGCCGAAGCGCGTGCCGTTCGCCAGCGCGATCGCCTCCGCCTCGTCCTCGAAGGGAATGGCGGCGACGACCGGGCCGAAGATCTCCTCCTGCGCGGGCCGCGCCGCATTGGTCAGCCCGGCGAGCACGGTCGGCGGCACCCAGTAGCCTTCCGCCGGCAGGCCCGCGGGCGCCGGCGCGGCCAGGACCCGGGCGCCGACCGATTGGCCTTCCCCGATCAGGCGCCGCACATGGGCGAATTGCCGCGCATTCGCGACCGGCCCCATTTCCGTCGCCGCATCGAGCGGGTCGCCCATGCGGATGCGGCGCGCCGCCTCGGCCATCGCCGCGACGAAGCGGTCATGGACGGACCGCTGCACCAGCAGCCTCGAACCCGCGACACAGGACTGCCCGCTGCCCGCGAAGATCGCCTGCTGCGCGCCCTGGACCGCCGCGCCGAAATCGGCGTCGTCGAAGACGATGTTCGCGCTCTTGCCGCCCAGTTCCAGCACGCAGGGAATGGTCCGCGCCGCGCAGGCCGCCGCCACCGCCGCCCCCGAGGGCGGCCCGCCGACGAAGACCACCTTCGCCACCTCGCGCGCCGCCAGCAGCGCCGCCCCCGTCCCCTGCCCCGGCCCGCAGACGACCTGCACCAGGCCGCGCGGCAGCCCGGCCTCCAGGCAGAGCCGCCCCAGTGCCAGCGAGGTCAGCGGCGTGAACTCCGACGGCTTCAGCACCACCGCATTCCCGGCCGCGAGCGCCGGAAACACGTTCCAGCCCGCAGTGAACAGCGGCGCGTTCCACGGCGTCACGGCCAGCACGGCCCCGAAGGGCTCGCGCCGCACGATGACGGCGTGGCCCGAAGGCACCGGCACGGTGCGGCCCTCGATCTTGTCGCACCAGCCGGCCCAGTATTCGGCCATCTCGGCGACGCGCGCCGCCTCGCCGCGGGCGTCGCGCAGCGGCTTGCCCGACTGGGCGGATTCGATGCGGGCCAGCGCCTCGGCCTCGCGCCGCACCAGCGCGCCGACCGCCCAGAGG
>JAFADX010000243.1 GCA_023424475.1 Pseudomonadota bacterium | reverse complement strand
GCACCGCGCGGGCCGGCGGAGGCCGCACCCGGCTTGGCCGCCGGCGTCACCACGCGCTTCTTCACCACCTCGACCTGCACGGTCTTGGTGCGGCCATGGCTGAACGACTGGCGCACGCTGCCAGCGTCCACGGTCTTGCCGAGTTCGAGTCGTCCGCCGGGCCGAAGGCTCAGCCTGCTCTTGCCCGCGTCCTGCTCGTTCTGGTCGCTCATTCGCCGATCCGAACCCGATCCCAAACACTACAACGACAGGGCCGCGCCCAGCGCGCGACCCTCAGATCCCAGTCACCGGCCGAGGGAGGGCAAAGCCCGCCAACCGCTCCGCCTCGACCCGGATGGCTTCCGCCAGCCGGCCGGGCGCCACCACCACATGCACCGCGTGGTCGCGCCCGAAGACCACGCCGAGTTCCGCCGCCGTCAGCGGCGAAACCGCCGGAAGGTGCCGCCCGCCGAAGCGCTCGCGCTCCGCCGGGCTCCCGTCCGAAGCCTGGACCAGCAGTCCCGCGCGACCGGCCTGAAGCCATTCCCGCGCCGCCTGCCACCCCGAAACCGCCTGCCCGGCCCGCCGGGCCAGGCCCAGAAGGTCGCGGACGCGGGCGCGAAGACCGTCCTCGATCCGCGCGCGAAGGTCGGAGGGAAGCGTCACCTGCCCACGCGCGGCCCGATGGAAGGCCCCGCGGCTCAGCGCGGTTTCTAGCACATCGCCCCGCGCGCTCAACCACATTCCCCGGCCCGGCAGTTTCCCTGCCAGATCCGGCACCACCTCGCGCCCCGGTCCCAGAACGAAACGGATCATCCGCTCCTTCGGCTGAACCTCGCGCGTCGCGATGCAGCGGCGGAAGGGGCCGGTCTCCGGCTCCTCCGCCCCGGGCGCGTCCTCAGGCGTCTCCGTCACCCGCGCCCTCTTCCTCGCCGAGCCAGCCGGCACGGCGGCGCGCCTCCATGACGATGGCGTTGGCGGTCTCCTCGTCCACCACCTCGGCGCCGAGGATCTCGACCAGTTCGTCGCCCGCCAGGTCGGCCAGGTCCTCGAGGGTCTTCACGCCCTTCTCGCCCAGCGACACCATCATCGCCGGGCTGAAGCCGCCGATCTCGGCGAGCTCGTCCACCACGCCCATCTCGCGGCGCTTCTCCTCGAACTCGCCGTCACGCTTGTCCAGGAAGGCCTGGGCCCGGCGCTTCAGCTCGGCCGCGACGCTCTCGTCGAAGCCCTCGATACCGGCGAGTTCCTCGTCCTCGACCTGGACGATGTCCTCGATGGTGCCGAAGCCTTCCTGCACCAGCAGGCCGGCGATCACGTCATCGACGTCCAGCGCCTCGACGAAGAGGCCCGTGCGCTTGCGGAATTCCTCCTGCCGGCGCTCGGATTCCTCGGCCTCGGTGAGGATGTCGATATCGTAGCGGGTGAGTTGCGACGCAAGGCGCACATTCTGCCCGCGCCGGCCGATCGCCAGCGAGAGCTGGTCGTCCGGCACCACCACCTCGCAACGCTTGCCGTCCTCGTCGAGCACGACCTTCGAGACCTCGGCCGGTGCCAGCGCGTTCACGATGAAGGTCGCGAAATCCGGGGACCAGGGGATGATGTCGATCTTCTCGCCCTGCAGTTCCGCGACCACCGCCTGCACGCGGGACCCGCGCATGCCGACGCAGGCGCCCACCGGATCGATGCTGGAATCGCGGCTGATGACGGCCATCTTGGCGCGCGAGCCGGGGTCGCGGGCCACCGCCTTGATCTCGATGATGCCGTCGTAGATTTCGGGCACTTCCTGCGCGAACAGCTTCGCGAGGAAGCCGGGATGCGTCCGCGACAGGAAGATCTGCGGCCCGCGCGGCTCCTCGCGCACGTCGTAGATGTAGGCGCGCACGCGGTCCCCGTTGCGGAAAGCCTCGCGCGGGATGGTCTCGTCGCGGCGCAGCAGCGCCTCGGCGCGGCCGAGGTCCACCATCAGGTTGCCGTACTCGGTGCGCTTGACGATGCCGTTGATGATCTCGCCGACGCGGTCCTTGTATTCCTGGAACTGCTTGCCGCGCTCGACCTCGCGCACGCGCTGGACGATCACCTGCTTGGCGGTCTGGGCGGCGATGCGGCCGAAATCGATCGGCGGCAGCGGATCGACGATGAACTCGCCCACCTGGATGCCCGGCTTGATCTTCTGGGCGATGCGGACCGGGATCTGCGTCGCCTCGTTCTCGACCGGCTCCTCCTCGACCACCTCGGTCCAGCGGGAGAGCTTCACCTCGCCGTTCTTGCGGTCGATGGTGGCGCGGATGTCTTTCTCGTGGCCGTACTTGGCGCGGCCGGCCTTCTGGATGGCCTGCTCCATCGCCTCGAGCACCTCGTCGCGCTCGATCATCTTCTCGCGCGCGACGGCGTCGGCGACCTGCAGCAGTTCGGGGCGGGCGATGGCGACATCGATGGCCATGATGCCAATCCTCTCAGTTCTTCGTCGGTGGCGCCGCGGTGGCGGCGATCAGTTCATCGGTCAGCACGAGCTTGGCCCTGCGGATATTCGAGCGCGGGAAGGCGAGCTCGGTCCCGTCCTCGAGCCTGAGGCGCGCCGTCTCGGCATCCGCGCCGAGCGCGATGCCGCGGAAACGCCTGCGCCCATCCTGCGGGATGGCGAGCTCGACCGTCGCGACATGGCCGGCAAACCGGTTCCAGTCCTTCGCCCGGGTCAGCGGCCGGTCGATCCCGGCGGAGGAGACCTCGAGCATCCACTCCCCCTTGATCGGGTCGGCAACGTCGAGCACGGCGCCGACGGCGTGGCTGATCGCCTCGCAATCCTCGACGGTGAAGGTCGCCTCGTCGGCGCGGTCGGCCATGATCTGCACGGTCGGCCGCTCCTTGCCCGAAACCTGCACGCGCACGAGCTCGTAGCCCAGATGGGTCAGGGTGGGCAGGATGGCCTCGGCGATGCGGGCCTCGAGGCCCTCATGCCGGGGCAGGTCGGCAGTCTCGTTCAAGCAACAAAAAAGGCGGCCCCTTGCAAGGCCACCCCCCGTTCGATGCGGATGATGTCGGGTGGCTACATGACATTTCGGCGCCGGGGATGCAAGCGGGGCTTGCGCAGGCGCCGGGAGCTCCGGAATGATCGCCCGCGGAGGACACCTGCGATGGCACGGATCCCGGTTGGCCGGCGGGTGATGATGGCTGGGGCGCTCGGCGTCCTGCCCCTGGCGCGGCCGGCGGCGGCACGCACCCGCTATGTCTTCGACCAGACCCGCGGACAGCTCGAGTTCATGGCCCGCCATCTCGGCGTGCTGACCTCGACGGGCCATTTCGATGACTTTTCCTGCGACCTGCTGATCGACCCCGACCGTCCGCTCACGACCGAGGTCGAGGCCACCATCCGCACCCGGGCCGTCAGCCTCGCCTATCCCGGCGCGGTCGATCTGCTCCGCTCACCCGCCTTCTTCGACGTGGACCAGTTCCCCGAGGCGACCTTCAACGGCGCCGCGACCGGGGAGGGCACGCTCTCGCACTTCGTCCTCGCGGGGAATCTGACGATCCGCGGCGTCACGCGGCCGCTGCGGCTGGAGGCGCGGCTGCTCGACCGCAGGAGGGACCCGGCCTCAGGCAAGGACATCGCGGCATTTTCCGCCGCCGGCGACATGAAGCGCTCCGAATTCGGCATGACGGCGGAACAGGCCGCGATCTCCGATACCATCCGCCTCGCCGTCCGTGTCAGCCTCGTCATCTGAAAGACTGCCCGGAGATGCGCCATGGGGCGCAATCCGGTGGCTGGCGCCGACCCGCGCCTGATGATCCATCCAGGTGGTGATCCATCCAGGATACTGTCGCCGGGTGGCCGGATAGGGGTGCGGGCGGTGCCGGGTTTCCAGGCGGACACCGGGGGCTGGAGCGGGGCGCAGCGCCGGCTGCACTGGGCCGTCGCCGGCCTGGTCGTCGCAACCTTCGCGATCGGGCTGACCATGGTGGCGCTGCCGCTGACGCTGCTGCTGCAGAAGATCATCGCCTACCAACTGCACAAGTCGCTCGGCCTGCTGGTGCCGCCGCTCGCGCTCTGGCGCCTCTGGCTGCGGCTGCGGCGCGGGCGGCCCGCCGGGGACGCCGGGATCCCGGCCTGGCAGCGGCGCCTCGCGGAAGCCGCGCATACCGTGCTCTACCTGCTGCTGATCGCGGTGCCGGTGCTCGGCTACCTCAGCGCCAGCGCGGCGCCGGGGCAGATCGAGACGACGCTCTTCCTGCTCATGCCCGTGCCGCACCTGCTGCCGGCCAGCGAGGCGCTCTACGCGGCGATCCGCCCGGTCCACGAGGTCGCGGCCTGGGCGCTGGTGCTGCTCGCCCTCGGGCATGCGGGCATGGCTGTGGTCCATCACCTCGAGGGCCGCACGACGCTGCGGGCGATGCTCGGGCGCGGTGCCGCCGGAAGGTGACCCGGCGCGCCCCGCGCGCCACGCGCCGCCTACGCAGCGCCGGCCGGTCGTGCGAGCCTGCCGGTCATGCCACGCCACCCGCCCCTGATCCCGCTGGCCGTCCTGCTCCTGCCGCTGCTCGCGGCATCCCCCGCCGCGGCGGGCGAGCGCCGCTGCGGCTGGATCCACAACCCCACGCCGGCAAACTGGTGGCTGATCGACCGCGACGGCCGCTGGGACATCGCCTTCCAGGGCGAGCCGCGCCCGCCCGGCATGGACCGGATCCCCGACCTCACCACCCGCGACTGGGTGCGGACCAATGGCTGGTACGGCCATGGCTGCGCCTGCCTGACGGTCACCACCGACCCCGCCGCGCGCCGCATCCGCAGCATCGAGGCCGCGCAGCAGATCCCGCTCTCGCGCTGCCGCGCCGACCGCGCGCTGCCGCCGGAATAGGTCAGGGCGGCAGGCGAAGCCCCGAATCGAAACGCAGCGTCGTGCCGTTGAGCAGCGGATTGGCGCAGATCGCCAGCACCAGCGCGGCGAATTCCCCGGGCCTGCCGAGGCGCGCGGGAAAGGGCGGCAGGGCGCGGATCGCCGCCTGCGCGGCCTCGGGCAGGCCGGCGAGCATCGGCGTCTCGAACAGTCCCGGCGCGATGGTGACGACCCGGATGCCGGACTTCGCCAGTTCCCGCGCCGCCGGCAGCGTCAGCCCCATCACCCCGGCCTTGGAGGCGGCATAGGCGCATTGCCCGATCTGCCCGTCCTCGGCGGCGATGGAGGCGGTATTGACGATCACCCCGCGTTCCCCGTCCGGCGCCGTCGGGTCGAACCCCTGCATCCGCTGCGCGGCGAGCCGCAGCACGTTGAAGGTGCCGAGCAGGTTCACCCGCAGCGTCTTCTCGAACAGCGCAAGGTCATGCGCGCCGTTGCGCCCGACCACGCGCGCCGCCGGCGCGATGCCGGCGCAGTTCACCGCGAGCCGCAGCGGGCCGAGTCCCTTCGCCGCCTCCAGCGCACCGGCGACATCGGCCTCGCTGGCGACGTCGCCGGCGACCGGCGTGACGTCGCAGCGCGCGCCCAGCGCGGCAAGGCCCCCGGCGTTGAGGTCCATCGCGACGACCTGCGCGCCGGCGCCGGCAAGCGCCTCGGCCGTCGCGGCGCCGAGGCCCGATCCCGCGCCGGTCACCAGCGCGACGGCACCGTTCAGCTGCATGACGCCTCGCTCCTGACGAAGGTCCAGTAATGCGGGGTGCGGCCCTCGCGGATCGCCTTCGCCTCGTAGCGCGTCGGGTGCCAGCCCTCCGGGCGCGCGCCGGCGGCCAGGTCGCGGCAGGTGAAGTAGGGCTGCCCGGCCAGCACCTCCTCGACCCAGCCCTGGTAGGTCGGGTCGTCGCTCGCGATGCGCCATTCCGCGCCCGGGCGCAGCGCGCGGGCAACGACGGGCAGCATCGCGGGATGCACGAAGCGCCGCTTGGCGTGCCGCGCCTTGGGCCAGGGATCGGGGAACATCAGATACAGCCGGCCGAGCGCGCCCTCGGGCAGCGCCGTCAGCAGGTGGCGCGCATCCTCGGGCCAGAGGCGCAGGCGCTCGGGCACCGGCGCGGTCGCCTCCTCCCCGTCCGGCACGATGCGCGTGAGGAGGGAGCAGAGGCCGTTCTCGAAGACCTCGGAGGCGATCAGCACGACCTCCGGGTGCGCCTCGGCCAGCGCCAGTGCATGCTCGCCGCCGCCGAAGCCGACCTCGAGCCACAGGTCGGCGGCGCCGGGGAACAGGGTCCGGCAGGCCACCGCCTCGGCGACCGTCAGGCGGAAGCGGGGCAGCGCCTCGTTCAGCAGCCGTTCCTGGCGCGGGCGCAGCGGATGGCCGCGCCGGCGGCCATAGAGGCGGTCGGGGACACCCTCGGCGAGGGGCGGGCGATCGGGGCCGGTGGCGGTTCCATGCATCAGGCGCGCTTCACCATCATGAACTTCGGCCAGGCGGTCTGCAGCATGCAGCGATGCTCGGCGGCGAAGCGGTTCACCGCCGACACCACGCCGGGCCAGGAGGAATCGTAGTCGTCGCCGAACAGGACGCCACCCGGGCGCAACAGGTCGTGATAGAGGCGCAGGTCGAGGTGGACCTCCTCCTCCTCATGCCCGGCATCGACATAGATCGCATCCGCGACGATGCCGAGGCGCTTGAGCAGGTGGGCCGCCCCCGTCGTCGTCATCGGCAGCGGGAAGACGTCGTCGATGATGCCCGCCGCCGTCATGTTGCGCAGGAATTGCGGGAACATGTCCGGATAGCCATGGCGCAGCTTCAGGCTCTTCCGCAGCTCGGGCTCGAGCCAGTGCTCGACGTTCGAACCGAGCCAGGTGTCGATGCAGATGAAGCGCGTCGAAAGGCCGAGGCGGCGGGAGACCTGGTGCATGTGCCGCACCGAGGCGCCCTTCCAGGTGCCGACCTCGATGACGAGGCCGGCCCGGGTCTGGTCGAGCACGGTGCGGAAGATGCCGTGCTCGGAATTCCAGCCCTGCCAGTCGACCGGCAGGGCGGACAGGTCGAGGCCGCCGTAGTCCTTCGTGATCCCGATGGAGCGGAAGGCCGCGGCGACGTCCATGGGCTCAGCGGCCGAAGGCGCGCTTCAGCTCCTCCGCCAGGTCGGTCCTCTCCCAGGTGAAGGTGCCCTTCTCCTCGTCCGGCGTGCGGCCGAAATGGCCGTAGGCGGAGGTCGGGACGTAGATCGGGCGGTTGAGGTGCAGGTGCTCCCGGATGCCGCGCGGAGAAAGGTTCACGAGGCCGTCCACCACCCTCGCGAGCTTCACCTCGTCGATGTCGCGACCGGTCCCGTGCAGGTCGAAATACACCGACAGCGGCTTGGACACGCCGATCGCGTAGGAGACCTGGATGGTGCACTTGTCGGCCAGCCCGGCGGCGACGACGTTCTTCGCGACGTAGCGCGCGGCATAGGCGGCCGAGCGGTCCACCTTGGTCGGGTCCTTGCCCGAGAAGGCGCCGCCGCCATGCGGGGCAGCGCCGCCATAGGTGTCGACGATGATCTTGCGCCCCGTCAGGCCGCAGTCGCCGTCCGGGCCGCCGATGACGAACTTGCCGGTCGGGTTCACGTAGAACTCCGCATCCGGGCACATCCAGCCCTTGGGCAGCGTGGTTTCGACGATCGGGCGCAGCAGGGCCTTGATCTCGGCCTGCTCCATGCCGTCCTCGTGCTGTGTCGAGACGACGACCGAGGTCGCGCCGACCGGCTTGCCGTCCACGTATTTCAGCGTGACCTGGGACTTGGCGTCGGGCAGCAGGCCGGCCACCGCCTTGTCCCTGATCCGCCGCAGCTCGCTGATGCGGTGAAGGATGCCGTGCGCGTAGTAGAGCGGCGCCGGCATGAGGTCCGGTGTCTCGGTGCAGGCATAGCCGAACATGATGCCCTGGTCGCCGGCGCCTTCGTCCTTGTTGCCGGCGGCATCGACGCCCTGCGCGATGTGCGCGGACTGCGCGTGCAGGTGGCAGGCGATGTCGGCGGTCTGCCAGTGGAAGCCGTCCTGCTCGTAGCCGATGTCGTGGATCGCCATGCGGGCGAGATGCATCAGGTATTCGGGCGTGACGGAACCGGGGCCGCGGACCTCGCCGGCGAGGACGACGCGGTTGGTCGTCACCAGCGTCTCGCAGGCCACGCGCGAATAGGGGTCGGCCGTCAGGAAGGCATCGAGGACCGTATCGGAGATGCGGTCCGCCACCTTGTCGGGATGGCCTTCCGAGACGGACTCGGACGTGAACAGATACTCGCCGGTATCGCGCATGGCTTGGTTCGGCCTCTTGTCGCGGGGGGGGATCGTGCCGGCGGGGAGCCCCGGCAGGCTGGGCCCGGGGGATCCGGGATCGGGGGCGTATCGCAAGGGGGTGTGGCGGGGTCAAGGCGGGGGGTTTGGGGGCGGAGCCCCATTCGGCTACACGCCCCGCGTGATTGCCCCCGACCTTCCCGTCTCCGAGGCCCTGCCGGCCCTGACCGCCGCCCTGCGCGCGGGTTCCAGCGCCGTCCTCGTGGCCCCGCCCGGCGCGGGCAAGACGACGCTCGTGCCCTTGGTGCTGAAGGACGAACCCTGGGCCGCGGGGGGCCGCATCCTGGTGCTGGAACCCCGCCGCGTCGCCGCCCGCGCCGCCGCCCGCCGCATGGCCGGGATGGTCGGGGAGGCCCAGCCCGGCGGCACGGTGGGCCTGGCGACGCGGCTCGACCGCATGGTGTCGGACCGCACGCGGGTCGAGGTGGTGACCGAGGGCCTGCTGGTGCGCCGCCTGCAGACCGATCCGGGGCTGGAAGGCGTCGCCGCGGTGCTGTTCGACGAAGCGCATGAGCGGAACCTCGATACCGACCTCGCCCTCGCGCTGTGCCTCGACCTGCAGGCCAACCTGCGGCCCGAACTGCGGCTGCTGGCGATGTCGGCGACGCTGGACGGCGCGGCCTTCGCCGGGCTGCTCGGCGGGTCCCCGGTGATCGAGAGCCTCGGGCGGGCCTGGCCGGTCGAGGTGAAGTACCGCGCCCGCGACCTCAAGGAGAGCCGCGACCTGCCCGAGGCCATGGCCGGGGCGATCCGCGACGCGCTGCGCGAACACCCCGGCGACCTGCTCGCCTTCCTGCCCGGCTGGGGGGAGATCCGGCGCACCCAGGAACGGCTGCCGGGCCTCGATGCGCTGGTGGTGCCGCTGCATGGCGAATTGCCGCCGGCCGAGCAGGACATCGCGCTGAACCCGGCGCCGGACGGGCGGCGTAAGGTGGTGCTGGCGACCTCGATCGCCGAGACCTCGCTGACCGTGCCAGGGGTGCGGATCGTGGTGGATGGCGGGTTCCGCCGCGCGCCGCGGCTCGATCCGTCGAGCGGGCTGTCGCGCCTCGTCACGCTGCGCATCGGCAAGGCGGCGGCGGAACAGCGGGCCGGGCGCGCGGGGCGCCAGGCGCCGGGCGTGGCGATCCGCCTCTGGACCGAGGCGCTGCACCGCGGCCTGCCGCTTGCCGACCGGCCGGAGATGCTCGAGGCGGAACTGTCCTCCCTGGTGCTGGACTGCGCGGCCTGGGGGGCGGCGCCGGACGCGCTCGCCTTCCTCGACCCGCCCCCGGCCGGGACGGTGAAGGCCGCCCGCGCCCTGCTGCGGGATCTCGACGCGCTGGACGGCGAGGGGCGCATCACCGGGACGGGGCGGCGGATGGCCCGGCTCGGCACCCATCCGCGGCTCGCGCGGATGCTGCTCGCGGCGGCCGATGACGGGGAACGGGCGATGGCCGCCGACCTCGCCGCGCTGCTCGAGGAACGCGACCCGATCCGTCGCGGGCCGGCGCGAGCGCGGGACGGCCGGGAGGCGCCGGCCGACGTGCATCTGCGCCTCGACCTGCTGCACGGGCAGGACCGCGCGGATGCCGACCACGGCACGATCCACCGCATCCGGCGCGCGGCGGCGCTGCACCGGCGGCGGCTGCGCGTGCACGGCTCCGTGGCGCCGGACGGCGATGCGGGCGCCCTGCTGGCCGCGGGCTTCCCCGACCGGATCGCGGCGAAGCGGGGCACGATGGACGGGGCCTTCCGCCTGGCCTCGGGCCAGGGGGCACGGCTGCCCGCGACCGATCCGCTGGCGAAGAAGCCGCTGCTGGCGGTCGCCGACCTCGAATTGCAGGGCACCGAGACCCGCATCCGCATGGCCGCGCCGATCGATCGCGCGGTGCTGGAACGGCGCTTCCCCGAACGCCTGCGGCGGGAGGAGGGCGCGGCCTTCGACGCGCGCACGGGCGCGGTCGTCGCACGGCGGCGCCTGATGTTCGGGCCGCTGGTGCTGGAGGAAGCGCCGCTCGCGCATGCCGATCCCGAGGCCGCCGCCGCGGCGCTGGCCGCAGCGGCCGCCGAGCGCGGCCTGCGCGACCTGCGATGGACCGACGCCGCGCGGCAGGCGCAGGCGCGCATCCTCTGGATGCGGAAGGCGGAGGGCGAGGCTTGGCCCGATGTCTCGGATGCCGCGCTGGCGGAGGGCGTGCTGGACTGGCTGGCGCCGCGCCTCGCCGGCCTGACGCGCCTGCCGGAACTGGGCACGCTGGACACCACCGGCCTACTGCTGGACGCCCTGCCCTGGGAGAAGCGGAAGGCCCTCGACTCGGCCCTGCCCGCCCGGATCGCGCTGCCGGGCGGACGGTCGGCGGCGATCGACTATGCGCGGGAGGTCCCGACGCTCGAGGCCCGCGCCCAGCACCTGTTCGGCCTGGCCGGCCTGCCGCCGCTGGCCGGCGGGCGCGTGCCGCTGCAGGTCGCCCTGCTGTCGCCGGCCGGGCGGCCCATTGCGGTCACCGGGGACCTGGCCGGCTTCTGGGCCGGCGGCTGGGCGGAGGTGCGCAAGGAGATGCGCGGCCGCTACCCGAAGCACGCCTGGCCGGAGGACCCGGCAGCGGCTTCCGGTTGAACCCCGCCCCGCGCCATCGCAGATTGCCCGCGTGACCCGCCCCGCCCGACGCCCCGACTCGCCCCGCCTGCCCCGCCGCCTGGCCCTGCTGCTGCCGGCGGCGCTCGGCGCCTGTGCCGTTCCCGCCCAGGCGCAGCGCGGCCTTCCCGATTTCGCCGACCTCGCCGAAAACGTGCTGCCGGCCGTGGTCAGCATCCAGGTGACGAGCCGGGAGGAGGACGGGCCGCCCGGCTACCGGGGCGCGCCGCTCGAACGCGGCCGGCGCGGCCAGCTCGTCCAGGGTGCCGGCTCCGGCTTCATCATCGAGCCGGAGGGCATCATCGTCACCAACGGCCATGTCGTCGGCAACGCGACGCGCGTGACCGTCACGACGCATGACGGCGCCGAATACCCCGCCCGCGTCGTCGGGGCGGACGACCTGACCGACCTCGCGCTGCTGCGGATCACGCCGCGCGGGCCGCTCCCGGCGGTCTCGCTCGGCGTCTCCGCGAACCTGCGCGTGGGGCAGTGGGTGCTGGCGGCGGGCAACCCCTTCGGGCTGGGCGGCAGCGTGACCAGCGGCATCGTCTCCGCGCGCGGCCGCGACATCGGCGCCGGGCCCTTCGACGACTTCATCCAGACCGACGCGCCCATCAACCCCGGCAATTCCGGCGGCCCGCTGTTCAACATGGCGGGCGAGGTGATCGGCATCAACACGGCGATCTACTCGCCCTCCGGCGCCAGCGCGGGCATCGGCTTCGCGGTGCCCTCCGACCTCGCGAAGCCGGTGATCGACGCCCTCATCCGCGGCGGGCGGGTCGATCGCGGCTGGCTCGGCGTCTCGGTCGCCGATGCCGAACAGCAGGGCCGCCGGCAACGCGGCGCGCTCATCATGGGCGTCGAGCGCGGCAGCCCCGCCGCCCGCGCCGGGCTCCGCCAGGGCGACCTGGTGACGGCGCTGAACGGCCAGCCCATCACGACCTCCCGTGCGCTGGTGCGCGGCGTGGCCGGCCTGCCACCGGGCGAGACGGTGCGCCTCACGCTCACGCGCGGCGGGCGCCAGCAGGACATCGCGGTGCAGATCGGGCGCCGCCCCACCGACAACCAGGGCTGAGACGATGCGCATCCTTCTGGTCGAGGACGACGCCGAGGTGGCGCGCTTCGTGCGCAAGGGCCTCCAGGAAGCCGGCCATACGGTCGAGCATGCGGCGAACGGGCGGGACGGGCTCTTCCTCGCGGCCTCCGAGCAGTTCGACATCCTGGTGCTGGACCGCATGCTGCCCGGCGGCGTGGACGGGGTGCGCCTGGTCGAGACGCTGCGCGGGCAGGGCAACCGCACGCCGGTGCTGTTCCTCTCGGCGCTCTCCGCGGTCGACGAGCGCGTGAAGGGCCTGAAGGCCGGCGGCGACGACTATCTGGTCAAGCCCTTCGCCTTCGCCGAGCTGCTCGCGCGCGTCGAGGCGCTGGGCCGCCGTCCGACGGTCGAGGCGCCGGCGACGCGGCTGAAGATCGCCGACCTCGAGATGGACCTGCTCTCCCGCACCGTGACGCGGGGGGGCAAGCGGCTCGAGATCCAGCCGCGCGAGTTCCGCCTGCTCGAGCACCTGCTGCGCCATGCCGGCCAGGTGGTGACGCGGACCATGCTGCTCGAGAAGGTGTGGGACTATCATTTCGACCCGCAGACCAACGTCATCGACGTGCATGTCAGCCGGCTGCGGCAGAAGGTGGACAAGGGCTTCGACAGGCCGCTGATCCACACCGTCCGCAACGCCGGCTACATGATCCGCGCCGAAGGCTGAGGGGGGCGCCGTCACCGCCCCGCCCCTGCCCGCGCCGGGCGTGCCCGGCACGCTCGAGGCGCTGCTGCGCTTCCTGCGCAGCGCCGGATTCCGCTTCGCGCTGCGCTTCGCGCTGATCTTCATCGGCGCGACGGCGGTCTTCGCCCTGGTGTTCTGGTACGCGACGGCCGGCTCGCTCGACCGGCAGACCGACGCGGCGCTGCGCACCGATGCCCTCGGCCTCGTGGAACGCTGGCGCGAGGCGGGCTCCCCCGCGGTCGCCGAGGCCATCGCCGAGCGCCTCGCCGCCGATGTCGAGGGCACCGCGATCTACCTGCTGATGAACCCCGAGGGGCGGCGGATCGCGGGCAACCTCGACCGCTGGCCGCAGGGCGTGCCCGCCGGCACCCCCTGGGCCTTCGACACCGTCCAGCGCGAGGGCATCAACACCGAGGCGCGGCTGTCCATCACCGACCTCGGCAGCGGCTACCGGCTGGTGGTCGGGCGGGACGTGACCGAGAAGCAGCACCTGCGCGACCTGCTGGCCGAGGGCATCGGCTGGTCGGCGGTCGCCGCGCTGGTCTTCGCGGTGGTGGGCGCGGCGGTGCTGCGCCGGGCGCTCGAGCAGCGGCTGCTGCCCGCGGCGCAGACCGCCGAGGCGATCGCCGCGGGCGACCTCTCCCACCGCGTCCCGCTTTCCCCCCGCAACGACGAGTTCGACCGGCTGGGGGAGAGCATGAACGCCATGCTCGACCGCATCGACCGGCTGATGGAGGGCATCCGCGGGGTTTCGGATTCCATCGCGCACGACCTGCGGACCCCGATCGCCCGCGCCCGCGCGAAGCTCGAGGAGGCGCTGGCCGGCCGCGACGACCCCGCGGCGCTGCGCGCGGCGATGGAACAGGGAATCACCGACCTCGACAACATCACCCGCGTCTTCGAGGCGCTGCTGCGCATCGCCGAGGCCGAGGCCGGCGCACGGCGCGCCGCCTTCGCGCCGATCGACCTGGTGCCGGTGCTCGCCGACGTGGCCGAGTTCTACGGCGCGGTGGCTGAGGCGCGGGGGCAGACGCTGGAGACCGACCTGCCGGCGAGCCTCGAGATGGTGGGCGACCGGGACCTGCTGGCCCAGGCCGCGGGCAACCTGATCGACAACGCATTGAAGTTCGCGCCCGAGGGCGGGCGCGTGCGGCTGTCGGCCCGCGCGCCGGCGCGCGAGCGGCTGGAGATCGTCGTCGAGGATAGCGGGCCCGGCCTCGCGCCGGAGGACCGCCTGCGGGCCGGCACCCGCTTCTTCCGCGCCGATGCCTCGCGGGCGACGCCGGGTTCGGGGCTCGGCCTGTCCCTGGTGCGGGCGGTGGCGCGGCTGCATGGCGGGGAGCTCGTGCTCGGCGACGCCGCGCCTGCGCTTGGCGGAACGCCCGGCCTGAAGGCGGAATTCCGGCTCGGTCACGGATGAACGCATGGTCATGGCCGCGCCACCGGGCGGCAGGGCGGCCTGTGGCAATGGTGCGCGGATGCGTAGCGTTGTCGTGGGCCTCATGATGCTCGGCACCCCGGCCATGGCCGGCGGCATCGAACCGGCCCCCCGCGTGACCACCGACAGCCGGGAGTATTGCGCCGAGCTCGCGATGCGGCTGGCCGCCCTGCCCGGCGCCCGGATCGAGCCTGCCCGCAGCCTGGCCGCCGACGGCATGAGGCTGTGCGATACCGGACACCCCCGGACCGGCGTCGCGAAGCTGCGGCGTGCCCTGCGGGCGGCACGCCCGGCGGACTGACGCCGCGCCGCGGCCGCCCGGCCGCCACGCGG
>JAFADX010000238.1 GCA_023424475.1 Pseudomonadota bacterium | reverse complement strand
GCATGGCGGCACCCGCGTCACCGGGCTTCATCGCGACGGCGGCCTGTGGCGTGCCACGACGCCGGGCGGTACGGTGCGCGCGGACAAGGTCATCCTCGCGACGAACGGCTACACCGACGACCTCTGGCCCGGGCTGCGGCGCAGCGTGGTGCCGGTGTTCAGCTCCATCGCCGCCACCGCGCCGCTGGCGCCGGAGGTCGCCGCCGGCATCATGCCGCATCGCGGATCGCTCTACGAAATGGGCCACATCACGGTCTATCTGCGGGTGGACCAGGCGGGCCGGCTGCTGATGGGCGGGCGCGGGCCGCAGCGGCCGATCGGCGGCCACGCCCCGGTGCGCTACCTGATCGACTACGCCGAAAGGCTCTGGCCGCAGCTGCGGGGCGCGAGCTGGACGCATGGCTGGAACGGCCAGGTCGCGATGACCAGGGACCACTATCCGCATGTCCACGAGCCCGCGCCCGGGCTCCATGCCTGCCTCGGCTACAACGGGCGCGGCGTGGCGCTCGCCACCGCCATGGGCGGGGAACTCGCGAAGCTCGCGACCGGCGCGCCGGCCCGCGACATCGCCATGCCGGTGACCCCGATCCGGCCGATCGCCTTCCATCGCTTCTGGCGCCTCGGCGTCAAGGCCAAGGTGGTGGAAGGACGGATCCGCGACCGGTTCGGGCTGTAGCCCCACGGGCCCGCCCGGAAGCGCCGGCACCGGCCCGCGCCCCATGGCGCATCTCCATGCGGCCTTTCAGCCGAAGGCGAGTTGCACCTTCATCGAGGCGCGCCGGTCCGCGGCGAGGTCGAAGGCGGTCACCGCCTCGGCCAGCGGGCGCGTCGCGGTGATCAGCGGGCGGACGTCGATCTCGCGCGTCGCGATCAGCCTCGCCGCGCGCTCGAATTCCGGATGGAAGCGGAAGCTGCCGGCCAGGCGCAGCTCCTTCGCCACCACCAGGTTCATGGGCACGTCGAAGGCCCCGCCGATGCCGAGCTGCACGACGGTGCCGCGCGGCCGCACGCAGGCGATCGCCTGGGCCAGCGCGCGGGGATTGCCGCTGCATTCGACGGCGAGGTCGAAGCGGCCCTTGTCCGTCTCCTCCGGCGCCAGCGCCTCGGCATCCGTGGCCACGTTCACGGCGGCGGCGGCCCCGAGGCGGCGGGCAAAGGCCAGGGGTTCGTCCACCACCTCGGTCACCGTCACCTCCGCCGCGCCGGCATGCCGCAGGGCCAGCAGCACCACGCCGCCGATCGGGCCGAAGCCGGTGACGAGTGCGCGCCGCCCGCGCACCTCGCCGGCCTGCGCGACGGCATGCAGGGCGACGGCGAGCGGCTCGCTCATCGCCGCCTCGCCGATCGAGACCTCCTCCCCGACCGGCACGCATTGGCGCGCCGACGCCACCAGCCGGCGGCGGAAGCCACCCTGCACATGGGGCATGCGCATCGCGCTGCCCCAGAAGCGCATCTCGAGGCAATGCTGCGGCTCGCCGCGCCGGCAATACTCGCAGGCGCCGCAGGGGTTGGACGGATTCACCGCCACCCGGTCGCCCGGCTTCAGCCCGCGCACCCCCTCCCCCAGTGCCGCGACCGTGCCGGCGACCTCGTGCCCGAGGACCATCGGCTCGCGCACCCGGACGGTGCCGAAGCCACCGTCGAGGTAGTAGTGCAGGTCGGAGCCGCAGATGCCCCCGGCCCCGATGTCGAGCAGGACCTCGCCCGGCCCGGGCGCGGGGAGGTCCACCGGCTCGACCCGCAGGTCGCGCCGGCCGTGGATCACGCAGGCATCCGTCGTCGTCATCGTGGGCATGTCCTCCCTCCGGGCCGTCGCCGCGCAGCCGGCCGCAGCGTGGCCCTTCCCGGCCGATCGCGCGACCCCCGGGATGCAGGCCGCCAGGAAGAGCGCGGCGGGCCGTCGCAGCCATGTGATCAGCCGCCGCTTGCTTTCGAACGAGATTAGATATATCTAAATTTACGTCATATCGAAATATGGTCGATATGCTGACCCAAGGACATCGCATGCATCACGGACATCACCCTTTCCGCGGCCGGCACCGCGGCCGCCCGGACTGCCGCTTCGCCCGCCCGGGCCGCGAGGAGGACGGGACCCGTCACGGCCACCGCTGGCATCGCGGCGGGCGCGGCGGCCTGGGCCGCTTCTTCGCCCATGGCGACCTGCGGCTGGTCATCCTCCATCTGATCGCGGAGAAGCCGCGCCACGGCTACGAGATCATCAAGGCGATCGAGGAGCGCGTCGGCGGCGCCTACAGCCCGAGCCCCGGCGTGATCTACCCGACGCTGACGCTGCTCGAGGAACTCGGCTACGTCACCGTCGAGGACTCCGGCGGACGCAAGTCGCACGCGATCACCGAACAGGGGCACGCCTTCCTCGAGGCCAACCGTCCCACCCTCGACGCGCTGCTCGAGCGGATGTCCTCGGCCGGCCAGGCCGGCGGCAGCGGACCCGCGCCGCAGATCCTGCGCGCGATGGAGAACCTGAAGGTCGCCCTGCGCCTGCGCATGGCGCGCGGCCCGCTCTCCCAGGCGGAGGCCGAGGCCGTCGCGGCCGCGATCGACGGCGCCGCCGCGGCGGTGGAGCGAAGCTGATGGCGCGCTCGGATGCCCGCGTCGCGACCGCGGCGCCGCGCCGCTACCTCGGCCAGCTCTGCAAGCACTTCCAGCACAGGCTACCGGTGACGCTGGAGGAGACGCGGGGCCGCATCGACTTCCCGATGGGGAGCTGCGCCGTGGAGATCGCCGAGGGCGCGCTGATCCTGCGCGCCGATGCCGCGACGGCCGAGGACCTGGCGACGCTCGAGGACGTCGTCGCCCGCCACCTGGTGCGCTTCGGCTTCCGCGAGACGCTCGCGGTCGAGTGGACGCGGCAGCCCGCCTGACGTCACTCCCCCGCCGCGCCGCCGCGCAGCGGGCGATGGCCGAGCTGGCGCGAAAGGTCCCGCCCGGCCTGGCGTACCTGCCGCGCCAGGCCCGCGAGCTTCGGCTGCACGCGCGCGATCGGGCCCGCGAGCACAATGGCCGCTGCCACCTCTCCACGCGCATCGAAGACCGGCGCGGCGAGGCCCGCCACGCCCTCGGTCGCCTCGCCCAGCGTGACGGCATGGCCCTGCTCGCGCACCTCCGCGACGATGCGGCGCAGCGCGCGCCGGTCAGTGAGACTCGTGCGCGTGGCGGCGGTCAGGCGCGCTTGCCGCAGGAACGCCTCCGGCCAGGGCGGCAGCATGAAGGCGAGCATCACCCGGCCCGAGGCGGTGCAGTGGATCGGCCGCCGGTCGCCCACGGTGGCGGCGAAGCGCAGCGCGGTGCGGCTGTCCACCTTGTCCGTATAGACCATCGCGCTGCGGTCGGGGGCGAGGACCGCGAGCATGGCCGTCTCGCCGGCACCTTCCGCCAGCGCCTCGAGCGCCTGCCGCCCGGCGCTGCCGAAGCCCGCGACCTGCCCCGCGAGGATGGCGCGCGCCAGGCCGTGGGCCTCCGGCCCCAGGCGCCAGAGCCCGTCCGCCTGCACCGCGAAGCCCGCGCCGGCCAATCCGCGCAGCAGGCCGAGCAACGTCGTCT
>JAFADX010000105.1 GCA_023424475.1 Pseudomonadota bacterium | reverse complement strand
GAGCAGCAGCAGGCCCGAGAGGCCGGCGCCGATCGCGGCTTCCGTCAGCGCCACGTCCACCGCTTGCAGCCGCACCCAGGCGAAGGCCAGCAGCAGGCCGTAGGCGACGAACAGCGCGACCGCGGTGAAGGCACGCCGCGCCAGCACGACCGGCAGCGCGAGCGCCAGGATGGAAGCGGCGATCAGCAGGTCGGCGGTCATCCGCCTTCGTCCTCGCGGCGCGCGAGCCGCGCCAGCAGCGGTCCGGCGGCGGCGCTCGCCACCAGCACCAGGGCCCAGACGGCGAGCAGCCGCAGGACGCCGCCGGGCCCTTCCGCCCGCGGCAGCAGGCCGAGCACGATGAAGCCGAGGCCGAGATGATCCGCCTTGGTCAGGGCGTGCAGCCGGCTCGACGTATCGGGGAAGCGCAGCAACCCGGCCGTGCCGGCGAGGAAGAAGACGAGGCCGGCGACGACGGCGACGACCGTGAAGGCGTCGGCGAGCGTGCTCACGGCGGCGGCTCCCCGCCGTCGCCCGGCGCGCCGCGCACCAGCGCGACGGTCGCGAAGGCCGCGAGGAGGGCGAGCGTCAGGGCCGCATCGGTCAGCCCCGGCGTTCCGGTCGCGGCATCGAGCAACAGCAGCGCCGCGATCCCGCCCGTGCCGAGCAACTGTGCCGCCATGACGCGGTCGGCGATGCCGGGTCCGCGAAGGACGCGCACCAGGCCGGCGACGACCGTCGCCAGCACCAGCAGGGCGACACTGAGCAACACCTCAGTCATCGAGGCCGAAGGCGCGCGCGAACCGCGCCTCCTCCTCTGCCATCGCTGCGGCGGCGCCGCCGGCGCCGGTCAGGGCATGGATGACCACCGCGCCATCCGCCGTGTCGCCGGCCGGCAGGGTGCCGGGCAGCAGGCTGGCATAGGCCAGGAAGGCATCGCGCGCCCGGCCCGGGGGCAACAGGCCCGGCGTCCAGACGACATGCGCGGGTTCCGGCCGGTGCCGCGGGTCGAGCGCGAGCCGCGCCACCTGCGCCCCCGCCGCAACGGCCTGCCAGGGAAAGCGCAGCACCAGGCCCAGCAGGGCCGCCGGCCGGACCCGCAGCGGCGCCGGGGGCAGCAGCCGCAGGCTGGCCCAGGTTCCGAGCAGCGCCGTCACGATGCCCGGCGCCAGGTCCTTCCAGGCGACCCCGGCCAGCACGAGCCAGAGCGTCAGCAGCAGCGCGAAGCGGATCGGCGCCGCCGCGGCCACGTCATGCCTCCGCCGCGGGCGCGGCCGGGGGCGCCGGCGGCCGGCCACGGAAGACCGTGACGTAGAGCGTCGGCAGGAACACGAGCGTCAGCAGCGTCGCGACCAGGAGCCCGCCCATGATGGCGAAGGCCATCGGCCCCCAGAACACCGTGGGCGCGATCGGGATCAGCCCGAGCACGGTCGAGATCGCCGTCAGCAGCATGGGCCTCAGGCGGGAGGAGGCCGAGGCGATGACCGCTTCCCAGACCGGCTTGCCTTCCTCCCGGTCGGATTCGATCTGCATGATCAGGATGACCGCGTTCTTCGCGATCATCCCGAGCAGGGAGAGGATGCCGAGGATCGCGACGAAGCCGAGCGGCCGGTTGAAGGCGAGCAGCGCCAGCACCACGCCGATGATGCCGAGCGGCAGCAGCGCCAGCACCAGCCCCAGCCGCCGGAAGGACCCGAGCTGGAACATCAGCAGCGTCAGCATGATCAGCAGCATCATCGGCACCACGGCGGTGACCGAGGCCTGGGAATAGGCGCTTTCCTCCGCGATGCCGCCGAGATCGACGCGGTAGGGCCGTTCGAGGGAGGCATTCAGCGCCGCGATGCGTTCGTCGAGCTGCGCGACCACCGTATCGGGCAGCACGCCCGGATTGACGTCGGCGCGCACCGTCAGGGTCGGCACGCGGTTGCGCCGCCAGATCAGCGGGTATTCCTGCGCGTATTCGAAGGTCGCGAGCTGCGTCAGCGGCACCGTCCGCCCGCCCGGCAGCGGTATCTGCAGGGACCGCAGGGTGTCGAGCGAGAGGCGCTGTTCCGCCGTCGCGCGCGCGACGACGTTGATCAGGTAGATGTCGTCGCGGATCTGCGTGATGGTCGATCCGGTCACCGCGGCGTTGAGCGCCGCGGCGAGCTGCGCGGAGGACAGGCCGACCCGCCGCGCCTCGTCCTGGTCCACCCGGACGCGCAGCTGGCGGGAGGGTTCCATCCAGTCGAAATGGACGTGCCGCGCGCCCGGGGTGTCGGCGAGCAGCTTCGCGACGTCCTGGGCGATGGCGCGCACGCGCTCGATGTCGGGCCCGCTCACGCGGTACTGCAGCGGCCAGCCGACCGGCGGGCCGAGCTCCAGCGGATAGACGCGGGCGACGGCGGAGGGGAACTGCTCGGCCAGCAGGGTCTCGAGGCGCCGGTGCAGGCGCTCCCGTGCCGGCAGGTCCTTTGCCACCACCACGGCCTGGGAGAAGAAGGGCAGGGCGAGCTGGACGTTCAGCGGCAGGTAGAAGCGGATCGCGCCGCGGCCGACATAGGTGCTCCAGCGTTGCACGTCGGGGTCCTGGGCCAGGGCGGCATCGAGGCGCTCGGCCACCTGTTCGCTCGCGAAGATCGAGGCGTTCTGGGGCAGCGTCACCTCGACCAGGAGTTCCGTGCGGTCGGAGGAGGGGAAGAACTGCCGCGGCACGAACTGCATGGCGAAGACCGCCACGCCGAACATGGCGATGGTGAAGGCGATGGTGACCCACTTCGCCCGCATCGCAAGCGTCAGGAACGAGGTATAGGCCCGCAGCACGCGGCCCGGCTTCTCCGGCTCGGCCGAAGCCTTCGGCGCCTTCAGGATCGCCATGCCGAGCAGCGGGGCGAAGATGACGGCGACGAACCAGGAGACGATCAGCGCGATGCCGACCACCGCGAAGATCGAGAAGGTGTATTCGCCCGCCGAGCTCTTGGCGAAGCCGATCGGCACGAAGCCCGCGATCGTCACCAGCGTGCCGGTCAGCATGGAGGAGGCGAGGGTGGTATAGGCGAAGGTCGCCGCCTTGGGCTTGCTGTCCCCGGCCGCGAGGCGGCGGATCATGGCGTCGATCGTCGTCATCGCGTCGTCGACCAGCAGCGTCAGCGCGATGATCAGCGCGCCGAGCGAGATGCGCTGGAGGTCGATGCCGAAGACCGACATCAGCGGGAAGACGATGGCGAGCGTCAGCGGGATGGACAGCGCCACCACCGACCCGGCGCGCATGCCGAGGGCGATGAAGGACGCCGCCATGATGATCAGGATCGCCTGCCACAGGCTGTCGGTGAAGTCGCCGATCGCCTCGTCCACCGTCACGGACTGGTCGGCGACGAGGATGGGCTCGATGCCGATCGGCAGGTTCGCGCGGATCTCCTCCATCGCCGCCTTGATGTTGCGGCCCAGCGCCAGGATGTCCCCTGAATCCCGCATCGCGACCGCGAGGCCGATCGCCGGATGCCCATTCACGCGGAACATCGGCTGCGGCGGGTCGGCGTAGCCGCGGCGGACCTGGGCGATGTCGCCCAGCCGGAAGATGCGGTCGCCCACCACGAAGTTGACGGCGAGGATGTCCTGCTCGTTCTCGAAGGCGCCGGAGACGCGCACCAGCAGGCGCTCCTGGCCGGTCTCGACGACACCGGCCGGGCGCACCAGGTTCTGCGCCTGCAGGGCCGCGATCAGCGCGCCGTAGTTCAGCCCGAGGCCCGCGAGGCGCTCGGTCGAGAACTCGATGAAGATGCGCTCGTCCTGCGCGCCGAGGATCTCGATCTTCGAGACGTCGGGCACCTGGAGCAGGCGGGAACGCGCCGCCTCGACGTGGTCGCGCAGCTCGCGCTGGGTGAAGCCGTCGGCGGTGAAGCCGTAGATGATGCCGAAGGTGTCGCCGAAATCGTCGTTGAAGAAGGGGCCCTGCACGCCCTGGGGCAGGGTGTGGCGCATGTCGGCGACGCGCCGGCGCACCTGGTACCACATGTCCGGCACGACCGAGGGCGGCGTCGAGCCCTTGAGGTCGACGAAGATCGTCGTCTGCCCGGCGACCGTGTAGGAGCGCAGGTTGTCGAGGTTCGGCGTCTCCTGGAGCGTGCGTTCCAGCCGCTCGGTCACCTGCAGGAGCGTCTCCTCGATCGTCGCGCCCGGCCAGACGGCGGAGACGATCATGGTGCGGAAGGTGAAGGCGGGGTCCTCGTTGCGCCCGAGCTTCACGAAGGCGAAGGAGCCGGCGACCAGTGCGACGATCATGAAGTAGACGACGAGCGATCGGCGCCCGATCGCCCAGGCCGACAGATTCGGTCCGATCATCGCGGGCCGGCCCCGAGCAGCCGCACCTTCTGGCCCGGGCGCAGCGCCTGCACCCCGGCGGTCACGACGATCTCGCCGTTCTCGAGGCCGGCGCCGACGATGACGTGGGCGGGATCATGGCGCAGCAGCTCGACCGTGCGGATCGAGACGGTCTGGGTCTGCGGGTCCACCACCCAGACGGCCGGGTGGTTGTCCGCCCGTGTCAGCGCCGTCGCCGGGATCGAGTAGCCGTCGCTGGCGCCGAGGCGCAGCCGCCCCGTGACCGTGGCCCCCAGCCGCATCGCCGCAGGCGGGTCGGCGAGGCCGACGCGCACCCGGAAGGTGCCGGTGACGGCATCGGCGCGCGGCGAGACCTCGCGGACCCGGCCGGTGGTGCGCACGCCCGGGTCCGTGGCGAGGGAGACCTCGACCACCGGATTGGCCGGCGCCTGGTCCTTCAGCGTCGGCGGCACGTCGAAGACGGCGTCGCGGCCTTCGTCCCGCGCCACCTGGACGATCATGCGGCCGGGCTGCACGACCTCGCCGGGTTCCGCGCCGCGGGCCGTGACGCGCCCGTTCACGTCGGAGACGAGTTCCGTGTAGCTGAGGCGCGTCTCGGCGATGCCGAGCTGGGCTTCCGCCGCATCGAGGGCCGAGCGCGCGCTCTGCTGCGCCTGCGCGGCCTGGTCGTAGCGCACGCGGGTGGTCCAGCCCTCGCGCAGCAGCTCGGACTGCCGCCAGTAGTTGTTCTCGGCCTCGGTGAGCTGCGCCCGGGCGGCAGCGACGGCGGCACGGGCGGAGCGCACGCCGTTCTCCTCGTTGTCCGGGTTCAGCCGGGCGATGACCTGGCCGGCATGGACGGTGTCCCCGACATTGACCAGGCGCTCGACCATGCGGCCGTCGATGCGGAAAGCGAGGTTCACCTCGGTCTCGGCCTGCACCGTGCCGGTCAGGCTGATCACCTCGCCGGCCGTGCTGCGCTCGACCGTCGCGACGCGGACGGGGCGGACTTCCGGCGGTGCCGGGGGCGGGCCGCCGTCGCAGCCCGCGACGGCCCCGATCAGCACGAAGGCGGGAAGGTGCCGCAGGAGGCGCCGGGAGAGGGGGGGCCGATGGTGCATCGAGGTATCCGCGATCGGGGCCGAATGTTGCAGGACGCCCGGGACGGGCGAGGGGAAGCCGTTCCGCCTTGCCATGCCACAGCCCGGCGCGCCGGCCGAGTGGACGGCGCCGCATTCGCCTTGGCCCGGCATCCCATGATTGCTCCTGGTGTCCCGCGGCATCCTCATCGCATCCCCTCGACCACCCGGCCAAGAAGATAGGGGAAAAACGGATTCCAGGTGATGCGCGAGAGCGCGTCGAGCCCCACGGTCAGCACGCCCCGTTCCCCGCGCACGGCCAATGCGCCGAGCCGGACGCCGAAGTCGTCCGCGGGGTCGGGCTCGTCGCCGTAGAGCCCGTCCTGCGAGGGGAAGGGCAGCGCCACGTGGGAGAGCGAGAAGACATCGTGCGGCCAGGCGGCGGCAAGGGGGGTCTCCTCGACCGCCGTCGCGCCGGCCGCCACGCGGCGCGCGACCACCGAGGTTGTCGCCGCGGAGGCGTTGGCGACGATGGTCACCGCGTAGTTGCGGGGCGCCGGCTGGAGGATCCGGTCGAGCATCGCATCGGCGCCGGCGCCGAAGAGCGGCCCGAATCGCGTGTTGCGGTTGAGGTCGAAGAGCACGATCTCGCTGCCGTTGGCCGGCAGGCGCGCATAGAGGCGCGAGAGCACCGCGGGCGTCGAGACCGTCGCATCCACCACCGATTGGAAGGTCAGCACCGGCGGCAGGCGCCGGAGCATGCCGGCGGCCGCCAGCCGGTCGAGCTGCGCCTGCAGCGCCGCGGTCAGCCGGTGGGTCTGGCGCGCCGCGTTGACCGGGAAGGAGTTGAACTTGAAGGGGTTGAACTCCGGCAGGATGTCGAGCCAGGCGGCCTTGGCGAAGCGCGGCAGCAGGGCCGGCAGCCCGGCGATGCCGGCGAAGCGCGCGAAGGCGGTCACGCCCACCATGGGCGAGACCAGGACCAGGCGGTCCGCCTGCGCCAGGCGCGCGTCCTCGAGCGCGTCGAGCGCGTGCTTGAGCGCGAGCGCCCCGCCATTCGAATAGCCCACCAAGTGGAAGGGCCGGCCCGGCCCGACGCGCCGCCGCGCTTCCCGCACGGCAAGGCGCGTCGCCGCGTTCCAGTCCTCCCAGGTCGCCGCGGTCAGGCCGCCGGGCACCGCGCCATGCCCCGGCATCCGGATGGCGATGGCGAGGAAGCCGTGCGCCCGGTAGGCCTCGGCGAGGTGGCGCAGGCTGAAGGGCGCGTCGGTCAGCCCATGCAGCAGGACCGCGACGCCGCGCGGCTCGCCCTCGGGTTCGAGCACGAAGGAGCGGTTCCAGTTCCGCGCGAAGCGGTCCGGGTTGACCGGGCTGCCGACGAAATAGCGGTTGGCCGCCACCTGCTGCGACGGCTCGAGGTGCTCCGAGACCTCCGTGCGGACCGACGCGAAAAGCCTGTCCTCGGCCGCCATCCAGCCGGCCCAGTCCGTGGCCTCGATCGCCTCCGGCGTCAGTTCCTCCGGCACGAAGGTGTGCCAGGCGCCGAGCGGCGGTCCGCGCTCGATCTCCCACACCCGCAGGGCGAGGACGACGAGCAGCAGCGCCAGCATCGCGATGCCGGTCCTCAGCAGCCAGCGGCGAAGGCGCCTCAGCACGGCCGGCCCGCCCTTGCACGCCGCGCCCCGGTGGACGAGGTTGCATGCATCATCGACCAGCGAGGCACCGACCCGGCATGACCCAGGACCGCGCCATGCGCGCCATGCTCGGCCTCTGCACGGCCATTCTCGCCGCCGCCGCCCTGCATGCGGGCCAGTCCGTCATCGCGCCGATCGTCTTCGCCCTGTTCGTCATCGGCCTGGTCTGGCCGGTGCAGCAGGCGGTGCAGTCGCGCATCTCGGCGGGGCTCGCGGTGGTCGTGACGGTGATCGTGACGCTGGTCGTCGTCTCCGGCCTCGCGCTCGCCATCGCATGGGGGTTCGGGCGCGTCGCCGAATGGGTCGTGGCCAATGCCTCCCGCCTGCAGACGCTCTACCTGGCCAAGATCGAATGGCTCGAAACCCGCGGCGTCACGGGGGCCGGGGCGCTGGCCGAACAGTTCGACGTCCGCTGGCTTGTGCGCGTCGCGCAGGGCGTGCTCGCGCAGCTGCAGGGCATCATCAGCTTCGCCGTGGTGACGGCGGTCTTCGTCATCCTCGGCCTGCTGGAAGTCGAGCAGGCGGGGGCGCAGCTCTCCTCGCTGAAGGCCGAGAAGCCCGGCGCGCAATGCGTGTTCGACGGGCTGGCGGCGAGCGCGGCGAAGCTGCGGCGCTACATGCTCGTCCGCACCTATGCCAGCATCCTGACGGGCGTCCTGGTCTACGCCTTCGCCTACTGGATGGGCCTCGACCTCGCCGCCGAGTGGGGCGTCATCGCCTTCGTGCTGAACTACATCCCCTTCATCGGCCCGCTCATCGCGACGGTCTTCCCGACCATGGTGGGGCTGCTGCAGTTCGGCTCCTGGCAGGCGGTGATCACCATCTTCGCGGCGCTGCAGGTGATCCAGTTCCTGATCGGCAGCTACCTCGAGCCCCGCCTGGCGGGGAAGCGGCTCTCGGTCTCGCCCTTCATGGTGCTGGTGGCGGTCTTCCTCGGCGCCTTCCTCTGGGGGATTCCGGGCGCCTTCATCGGCGTGCCGGCGCTGATCGCGGGGCTGACCCTCTGCGACCAGTTCCCCGAAACGCGCTGGATCGCGGCGCTGTTCTCCGGCCGCGTCCCGGACCAGGGCCGGGAGCCCGCCTGAGGGCGCCGGCAGCCATCCGGCATGGTGTCGCCGGGTAGCCGGGCGGGGGTGCGGACCGGCCACGGAGATGTGCCGCACGGCGCGTTTCCGGCCAGCCGCTGCGCCGCCATGCGCCATCAGAAGGACCCGACCAGCCCGCCGAGCACGACCACGGCGATGAGCGCGGCGAGCGAACCGCCGATGCCGACGATGACGATGTCCATGTAGCTCTCGCGGTGCGTGCAGCCGCAGACCGCGAGCAGCGTGATGACGGCGCCGTTGTGCGGCAGGATGTCGAGCGTGCCGGCGCCGATCACCGAGATCCGGTGCAGCAGGCCGGGGTCGATGCCCTTCTCCGCCGCGATCGCCATGTAGGTCGGCCCCAGCGCGTCGAGCGCGATGGTCAGCCCGCCCGAGGCCGAGCCCGTCAGCGCCGCCAGCACGTTGGTCGCGACCGCGAGCGAGACCAGCGGGCCGCCGCCGATGCCGAGCACCCAGTCGCGCACGACCTCGAAGGCCGGCATGGCCGCGACCACGGCGCCGAAACCCACCAGGCTCGCGACGCTGAAGATCGGCAGGACGGCGGCGTTGGCGCCGGCATCCATGGTGGCGCGCAGGGACGGGATCCGCCGCCCGCTGACCGCGAGCAGCGTCGCGATGGCCGCCGCCAGCGCCGTCGCGACGGCCCAGACGCCCGCGACGGCCGAGAGCGTGGTGCCGCCCCAGCGCGGTTCGGCGAGGAAGGAGGCGTCGATCCGCGGCAGGATGGCGAAGGACATCAGGAGGTTGACCAGCACCACCACCACGAGCGGCGTCGCCGCGGCGCCGATGCCGGGGCGGTCCGCGGCGGGGGCGCTGTTGTGGATCTCGGCAGGGTCGAATTCGCGGGCGGCGACGGCGCGCTCGCGGATCATCGGGTCGTCGGCGGCGGCATCCGCCGTGTCGGGGCGCTCGTCCCCGAAGCCCTCGCCGGTGGCACGCGCGGCCGCCTCGCAGCGCCCGAGCCACCAGAGCCCGATGCCGAGCATGATCGCCGATGCGATGACCCCGAGGCCGGGCGCGGCGAAGGGCGTGGTGCCGAAGAACGGCATCGGGATGGTGTTCGGGATCGCCGGCGTGCCGGGTAGCGCCGACATGGTGAAGGTCGAGGAGCCGACGATGATCGCCGCGGGCATCAGCCGGCGGGGGATGTTCGCCGAGCGGAAGAGCGCCGTCGCCATCGGCGCCAGCACGAAATAGGCGACGAAGAGGCTGACGCCGCCATAGGTCACGATCGCGCCGGCCAGCACGACGGCGAGGATCGCGCGCTCGGCCCCGAGCTTCTCGGTCATGTAGTCGGCTATGGCGTTCACCGACCCGCTGTCCTCCATGAGCTTGCCGAACAATGCGCCGAGCATGAAGAGCGGGAAGAATTGCGCCACGAACCGCCCGGCGCTGCCCATGAAGGTCTGCGTCCAGTGCGCAAGCAGGGGCTCGCCGGCAAAGGCCGCCGCGAGGAGGGCGCCGGCCGGCGCCAGCAGCAGCACCGACCATCCCTTGTAGGCAAACCAGACGAGGAGGGCGAGGCCGAGGAGGATGCCGAGCAGGCCCATCGGTCAGTTGTCCTCCAGCAGTTGCTCGATCGGCAGCGTCGAGCGCCTGCCGAGGTCGTCGCCGTGTTCGGCGAGGAATGTGTCGGCCGATTTCCGCCCCTCTTCCCGCAGCATGGAGAGGAAATCCCACTCCGCATTGAGCTTCGAGGAATAGCCGAGCGTCACCATCACCTGGTTCTTGACGTAGTGCACGCGGTTGCGCGCCCAGTGCGCGCCTTCGGCCGTGCGGTGATCGCCTGCCTGGCGGAGCAGCGCGATCATCTTCAGTTCCTTCAGCAGGGTCGCGTTGAAGGAGACCTCGTTCAGCCGGTTCAGGATCTCGCGCGCGTTGCGCGGCGTGCCGGGGCGCTCGATCGGGTTGATCGGCACGATGATGGTGTCGTCCGAGACGCATTCGCGGATCAGCGGCGTCATCGTCGGATTGCCGGAATAGCCGCCGTCCCAATAGGCCTCGCCGTCGATCTCGACGGCCTGGAAGAGGGTCGGCAGGCAGGCCGAGGCCAGCAGCACGAGGGGCGAGAGGTCCGGGTTGCGGAAGACCCGGCCCCGCCCGGTGCGCACGCTCGTCGCGGTGATGAAGATCTTGATCGGCCCGGATGCGACGGCCGCGAAGTCGACGCTGTCGGCCAGCACGTCGCCGAGCGGGTTGGGGGCCCAGGGCGCCAGTTCGTAGGGCGAATAGACGCGGGACATCACGTCCATCGCGAGGAAGGCCGGCGAATGGTCCAGGGACCAGCGCCCGAGCATCACGTCGAGCGGCGTGCGCTGGAAGGGGCTGAAGGCTGCGGCGCGCGAGACGCGGCGCCAGAAGGCCTCGAGCGCCTCGCGCGCGCCCTCCCGCCCGCCCTTGGCGTAGCCCGAGGCCAGCACGGCGGCGTTCATCGCCCCGGCCGAGGTGCCGGAGATCGCCTCGATGTCCAGCCACGCTTCCTCGAGCAGGCGGTCGAGCACGCCCCAGGTGAAGGCGCCGTGACTGCCGCCCCCCTGCAGGGCGAGGTCGACGAGCAGCGTCTCGCGGGCGGGCTTCGCCGCGGCAGGCTTCCTAGACATGGCTGGCGGCAGGCTCCGTCCCGGTGGTCGCACGGGTGCTCATCGCGGTCGGCAGTCTCTCTTCCGCTGTTTGTGTGCACCGCACAATAACGCCACCCTAGACCGGTTCGGGTGCCGGACGAAACCGCGAAGAGGTCCGGGGCGGGCTGCCGGAGGACCGATGCGGGACGCCCGGCACAACTCCGGCATGGCCGGTCAATCCGGCCACGATCCCCCGTGCGCGCCCGGCCTCTAGGCTTCCGGGCGGCATCATGTGGCGGGGGAAAGGTCATGCGGCAGCATTCAGCG
>JAFADX010000085.1 GCA_023424475.1 Pseudomonadota bacterium | reverse complement strand
GGCGCGACCTGCACGCCGGTGGCGCAGCCGGCGGCCAGTGCCATCGGATTCGCATCGATGATGGTATCCGCCAGGCCGCCGGTGCGCGCGACCACGGGCGGCGCGCCGTAGCGCAGCGCGGAAAGCTGCACGAGGCCGCAGGGTTCGAAGCGCGAGGGCACCACCATGGCATCGGCGCCCCCGTAGAGCTGCCGCGCGCGGGCCTCGTCGAAGCCGACGAAGACGCCGGCGCGGCCCGGATGCGCCGCGGCGAAGGCCCGGCAGGCGTTCTCGAGCGCCGCATCGCCCGATCCGATCAGGGCAAGCTGCGCACCGCCGCCCATCAGCACGTCCGCCGCCTCCAGCAGCAGGTCCGCGCCCTTCTGCCAGGCGAGCCGGCCGATGAAGGCGAAGAGCGGCGCGCCGGGATCGGGCGCGAGGCCGAAGGCGGCCTGCACGGCAGCCTTGTTCGCCGCCCGCGGCGCCGGGTCGGCGGCGGAGAATCGCGCGGCGAGGCGAGGATCGGCCGCCGGATCCCAGTCCGCCACGTCGAGGCCGTTCAGGACCCCGTGCAGCTCCGCCTTGCGCCCGCGCAGCAGGCCATCGAGGCCCATGCCACCCTCGGGCGTCAGGATCTCCTCGGCATAGGAGGGCGAGACGGTGTTGATCGCATCGGCGAACCACAGCCCCGACTTCAGGAATCCGATGCCGCCGTAGTACTCGAGCCCCTCCTGCGCGAAAGCGCCGTCCGGCAGGCCGAGATCGGGAAAGAGCGTCGCCGGGAAGGCCCCCTGGAAGGCCATGTTGTGGATGGTGAAGAGGCTGGGGATGCGCCGCCGCGCATAGCGCAGATAGGCCGGCGCCAGCCCCGCCTGCCAATCATGCGCATGCAGGGCGGCGACGCCGAGGTGCTGCGCCGCGATCGCCGCCGCGCTGCCCAGCGCCGCGAAGCGGATCGCGTTGTCGCCCCATTCCCGGCCGCCGGGCGCGACATAGGGCCCGCCCGGCCGGTCGAAGAGATGCGGCGCATCGAGCACCAGCAGGTCGAGGCCGGCGTGACGGGCCTCGAGCAGCCGCGCCGCACCGCCGAAATGCCGCGGCAGCTCGATCAGGCATCGCGGGGCGGCGAGGGCGCCCATGACGTCGCGGTAGCCCGGCAGCAGGGTCCGCACCCGGATCCCCTCGGCCGCGAGCGCACCAGGCAGCGCGCCGGCCGCGTCGGCGAGGCCGCCGGTCTTGACCAGCGGATAGACTTCGGAGGCGACGGACAGGACCTCGAAGACCATCCGTCAGCCGAGCCTGTCGATCATCGGCTGGGTGATGAGGCAGATGCCGCCCTCGCTGCGGCGGAAGCGCAGCGCGTCCGCCACCGGGTCCTCGCCCACCACGAGCCCTTCGGGGATCATCACGCCGCGGTCCACGATGACATTGGTAAGCCGCGCGCCGCGCCCGACCTGCACGTTCGGCAGCACCACCGCGCCGTCCAGCGCGGCGTAGGAATGCAGGTGCGTCCCGGTCGAGAGCAGCGAATGCCGCACCCGCGCGCCGGAGACGATGCAGCCGCCCGATACCAGCGAGGAGACCGCCGCGCCCCGCCGGCCATCCTCGTCATGGACGAACTTCGCCGGCGGCGTCACCTCGGCATGGGTCCAGATCGGCCAGGCGCGGTCGTAGAGGTCGAGCTCGGGCACGATCTCCGTGAGGTCGATGCTGGCCTGCCAATAGGCGTCGAGGGTTCCGACGTCGCGCCAGTAGGGCGCGGCCTCGGCGCCGGAGCGCACGCAGGAGCGCTCGAAGCGATGGGCGAAGGCGCGGCCGCCGCGGACGATGTGGGGGATCAGGTCCTTGCCGAAGTCGTGGCTCGAGCCCGCATCCTCATGGTCGCGGCGCAGCTCCCCGGCGAGGAACTTCAGGTCGAAGACGTAGATGCCCATCGAGGCCAGGGAATGGTCCGGCTGCCCCGGGATCGGCGGCGGGTCGGCCGGCTTCTCCACGAAGGCGGTGATGCGGTCCATCGCGTCGATATGCATGACGCCGAAGCCGCTCGCCTCGCCGCGCGGCACGGTGATGCAGCCGACGGTCACTTCCGCGCCCGTCTCGACATGCTGGGCGAGCATCTTCTCGTAGTCCATCTTGTAGACGTGGTCGCCCGCGAGGATGACCATGAAGCGCGGCCCGTAATCCTCGATGATGTCGAGGTTCTGGAACACCGCATCGGCCGTGCCGAGATACCAGGAACGCTCGTCCACGCGCTGGCTGGCGGGCAGGATGTCGAAGGTCTCGTTGCGCTCCGGGCGGAGGAAGTTCCAGCCCCGCTGCAGGTGGCGGATCAGGCTGTGCGCCTTGTACTGCGTCGCGACGGCGATGCGCCGGATGCCGGAATTGAGCGCGTTGGACAGCGCGAAGTCGACGATGCGCGACTTGCCGCCGAAGAAGACGGCCGGCTTGGCGCGCCGGTCCGTCAGTTCCAGCAGCCGCGAGCCGCGCCCGCCCGCGAGGACATAGGCCATGGCCTGCCGCGCATAGGGCGGGCCGATCGTCGGGCGGTCATCCGGCATGGCGCGCTCCCCACCTTCGGTCGGCCCATCATGCATGGCCGGACCCGCCGGGGGAATCCGCCACGGGACGAAAAAGCCGATCGCCCGGTCAGGTCGCCACGGGCACGTTCCAGATGCCGTTCGCGTATTCGGCGATGGCGCGATCCGCCGAGAACCACCCCATGCCCGCGGTGTTCAGCACCGCGGCGCGCCGCCAGGCGGCCGGGTCGCGGTAGAGATGCGCCGCGCTCGCCTGCGCCGCGAGATAGGCGTCGAAGTCCGCGGCCACCATGAACCAGTCGTCGCCGCGCAGGCTCTCGACCAGGTCCCGGTAGCGGCCGCGATCGTCGGGGGAGAAGACGCCGTTGCCGATGGCGTCCAGCACTTCCTCCAGGCAGTCCGATGCGGCGACCGCGGTCTCGCCGCGCCAGCCGGTGGCGCGGGCTTCCGCCACCTGCTCGGCCGAGAGGCCGAAGAGGAACATGTTCTCGCGCCCGATGTGCTCGGCCATCTCCACCGTGGCGCCGTCCAGGGTGCCGATGGTCAGCGCCCCGTTCAGCGCCAGCTTCATGTTGCCCGTGCCCGAGGCCTCCATGCCCGCGGTCGAGATCTGCTCGGAGAGATCGGCGGCCGGCACGATGACCTCGGCGGCCGAGACGTTGTAGTTCGGCAGGAAGGCGACCTTCAGCAGGCCGCGCACCGAGGGGTCCCGGTTCACCACCCGCGCCACGTCGCAGGCGAGCTTGATGATGAGCTTCGCGCGGCGATAGCCGGGCGCCGCCTTGCCGGAGAACACCTTCACCACCGGCGTCCAGTCGCGCATCGGCTGGGCGCGCATCGCCTCGTACAGCGCGACGGTCTGCAGCACGTTGAGCAGCTGGCGCTTGTATTCGTGGATGCGCTTGATCTGCACGTCGAACAGGGCGGCCGGATCGACGCGGACGCCGGTCTCCTCGCCGATGCATGCGGCCAGCGCCTCCTTGTTCGCGCGCTTCACCGCGGCATAGCGGCCCTGGAAGGCCGGGTCCTCGGCCAGCGGGCGGAGATCCTCCAGCAGCTCCGGCGCATCGAGCACGCGCGGGCCGAGCGTATCGACGAGCAGCGCCGTCAGCCCCGGATTGCACTGCATGAGCCAGCGGCGGAAGGAAATGCCGTTGGTCCGGTTGACGATGCGGTCGGGATGCAGCGCATGGAGGTCGTGAAACACCGTCCGGCGCATCAGCCGCGTGTGCAGCGCCGAGACGCCGTTGACGCGATGCGAGCCGACGAAGGCGAGCTGCCCCATGCGCACGCGCCGCCCGTGATCCTCCCCGATCAGCGAGACGGAGGCGAGCAGGCGGTCGTCGCCCGGATGCGCCGCGCGCACGGCGTCGAGGTGCTCGGCATTGATGCGGTAGATGATCTGCATGTGCCGCGGCAGCAGCCGCTCCATGAGCGGCACCGGCCAGGTCTCCAGCGCCTCGGGCAGCAGGGTGTGATTGGTGTAGGAGGCGGTGTCGCGGGTGATGCGCCAGGCCTCGGCCCAGGGCAGGTCCTGTTCGTCCACCAGCAGGCGCATCAGTTCCGCGATCGCGATCGCCGGATGCGTGTCGTTGAGCTGGATGGCGACGCGGTCGGCGAGGTTCGCGACCGAGGCTTCCGCCCGCAGGTGCCGGCGCAGCAGGTCCTGCAGCGCGGCGGAGGTGAAGAAATACTCCTGCCGCAGCCGCAGTTCCTGTCCCGCGGGGCTGTCGTCGGAGGGGTAGAGGACCTTCGAGATCGCCTCCGCGCGGACCTGCTCGGCCAGCGCACCGACATGGTCGCCGCGGTTGAAGGCGTCGAGGCGCATGGGGTCCGGCGCGCGGGCCCGCCAGAGGCGCAGGATGTTCACCTGGCGGCCACGCCAGCCGACCACGGGCGTATCGTAGGCGACGGCATCGACGGTCTCGGCAGGATGCCAGTGGTGGCGCGGTTCCCCGTCATGGCCGTTCTCGCTCGATACCTCGCCACCGAAGCCGATGCGGTGGCGGATCTCGGGGCGGGCGAACTCCCAGGGGTTGCCGAAGGTGAGCCAGTCCTCGGGATATTCCTGCTGCCAGCCGTCGCGGATGATCTGGCGGAACAGGCCGTGTTCGTAGCGGATGCCATACCCGAAGGCCGGGATGCCGAGGCTCGACATGCTCTCGAGGAAACAGGCCGCGAGGCGCCCGAGACCGCCATTGCCGAGTGCCGCGTCGGGCTCGGCGAGCCGCGCCTGGTCCAGCGTCACGCCCAGGGAGGCGAGCGCCTCCCGCAGGTCGTCCGAGAGGCCGAGGTTCGACATGTTCTCGCGCAGAAGCCGCCCGACCAGGAATTCGAGCGAGAGGTAATAGACCGTCTTGCCGGAATGACCCTGGACGTTGCGCATCTGGGCCAGGAAGCGATCGACGACCCGATCGCGCACCGCCAGCGCGGTCGCCATGAACCAGTCGCGGTCGCGCGCCTCGGCCACCGGCTTGCCGAGCGTATAGGTCAGCTTGCGCATGATGAGATCGCGCAGCGCCGAGGCCTCGGCAGTCGCAGGGGTGGCAACGGGCGTGTTCAGGGCTCGTCTCCGATCGTTGGGCGCGAGGGTGATACCAACCTTCCGATCCATGTGCGAGACACGGGTGACGGAGCCGCCGGGCTGGGCAGGCCCCCGCCCCCGTGGAAGCATGGGCCACGGGAGTTCGGAGGACATGCCCCATGGGCGACAGGGTCGCACTGGTCACGGGATCGGGCCGCGGCATCGGCCTCGCAGCCACGCGCCGGTTCCTCGCCGAAGGCTGGCGGGTGGCGCTGCTCGACATCGACGACGGGCTGCTCGGGCATGCCATGGCGGAACTCGCCCGGCCGGAGGAAACCCTCGCCCTGCATTGCGACGTCGCGGATGCCGATGGCGTCCAGGCCGCCGTGCGACGGGCGGCGAGGCATTTCGGGCGGCTCGACGCCTTGGTGAACAATGCCGGGACCGCGGTGTTCAAGCCGATCCTCGAGACGACGCCCGAGGAATGGGCGCGCGTGCTCGCGGTGAACCTGACGGGACCCTTCCTCGCCACCCAGGCGGCGGCGCCGGTCATGGCGGAGACCGGCGGCGGGGCGGTGGTGAACATCACCTCCATCTCGGGCCTGCGCGCCTCGACCCTGCGGGTGGCCTACGGGACATCCAAGGCCGGGCTCGCGCACCTGACGAAGCAGCAGGCGGTCGAGCTCGCGAGCCTCGGCATCCGCGTGAACGCCGTGGCCCCGGGCCCGGTGGACACCGCCATGGCCAAGGCGGTGCACACGCCGGAGATCCGCCGCGACTACCACGATGCCATCCCGCTCAACCGCTACGGCCTCGAGACGGAACTCGCCGAGGCGATCTTCTTCCTCTGCTCCGACCGCGCCTCCTACCTGACCGGCCAGGTGATCGCGGTCGATGGCGGCTTCGACGCGGCCGGCATCGGCCTGCCGACGCTGCGATCGGAGCGGCGGAACCTCTGACCTGCCCGGATCGCGGCGATCACCGCCGGCTGCGACGTCGAAATGGCGATGCCGCGGCGGGCGCGTCACGGCCCGTCTTCAGATGGCATGTCGTGGCCTTCTCCTGCTGCGTTGCGGCAAGGCGAAGCGGGCGGCGCCCGGCCGCCAACCGCCGGCGCCCCTGGTCGGGCTTCACGGAGCAGCCTAACATCGCCCCCTGTCCGGCTGGTCCCGACCAGACCCGGACCCGACGGGAGGGCCGGACGACGACATCGAGCGAGCGCGGATCGCGCCGGGCGAGCAGCAATGGACGTCACCCCCGCTAGCGCCACGCTGCGGGAGCAGCCCGCCGTCACCGCGCGCCGCACGGCGCGGCGCCGCCTTCGCATCGCGGCGGCGCTGACCGCCATCCTCGCCGTGCTGGGCGGCGGCGCTTCATGGCTGCACCGCCAGTTCACCACGGTCTTCGTGGACGACGCCCGCATCGCCGCGGACATGGTGACGTTGTCGAGCCGCCTGCCCGGCTGGATCACCGCCATCGAGGTCATCGCCGGCGACGCCGCGCGGCAGGGCGCGGTGCTGCTCCGCCTCGACAGCCGGGAAGCCGAGATCGCGCTGCGCGAGGCCGAGGCACGCCTCGCCGGCCTGGCCGCCCGTCGCGCGGAGATCCAGGCGCGCATCGAGATGGTGGACCGCCAGACCGACAGCCAGGAGGACGCCCAGCGCGCCCGGCTCGAGGCCGCCCGCGCCGCCCTGCCCGCCGCCGTGGCCGAACGCACCTATGCCGAGGGCGAGTTCGCCCGCGCCGTCCAGTTGCTCGGCACCGGCAGCGGGACGCGCCAGCGTCACGAGCAGACGCGCGCTCAGTTGGAAACGGCGGCGCAGCGCGTCCTTGCCGTCGGCGCCGAGATCCGCAATGCCGAGGCACAGCTCGCCAATGCCCGCGCGGCACGCGAGGAACTGATCGTGCTGCAGCGCCAGCTCGAATCGATCGGCCCGCAGGAACGCGAGGTCGTCGCCCAGCGCGACCGCATCGCCCTCGAGATCCGCGACCGCAGCCTGCTGATGCCCTTCGACGGCGTCGTGGACCGCGTCTTCGTCGATGCCGGCGAATACGTCACGCCGGGCCAGCGGCTGATGCTGGTGCACGACCCCGCCCGCGTGCGGGTCGAGGCGAACGTGAAGGAGACGGAGATCCGCTTCTTCCGCCCCGGTGCGCCTGTCCGCCTGCGCGTGGACGCCTATCCCGGCCGGTCCTTCGACGGCACGGTCGAGCGCGTCGGCGGCGCCGCCACCAGCGAATTCGCCCTGCTGCCCAGCCCGAACCCTTCAGGCAACTTCACCAAGATCACCCAGCGCCTGCCGGTGCGGATCGCGCTGCCGCCGGGGGCCGCGGACGGGCTGCTGCGCCCCGGCATGATGGTCGAGATCGAGGCGACGGCGCGTGAGTGAGGCTGCCCTCGGCGGCCCGTCCCGCCGCGCCTGGGCCGGGCCGGACATCCACGAGCTGCAGGCCCGCTGGGGCCCGCCCTACCGCGTCCTCGTCACCTTCGCGGCGATGGTCGGCACGGTGGCGACGATCCTCTCGGCGACCATCGTCAACGTCGCGCTGCCGCAGGTCATGGGCGCCTTCGGGATCGGGCAGGACCATGCGCAGCTGATCTCGACCGCCTTCCTCGCCGCGGTCACCGGAACGATGCTGCTGAACGGCTGGCTGGTGGACAGCTTCGGCTGCCGCATCACCTATGCCGCCGCGCTGGTGATGTTCGTGACCGGCTCCGTGATCTCGGGCTCGGCGCCGAACGAGGGCGTGCTGATCGCCGGGCGCGTGCTGCAGGGGGCCTCGGCGGGGATGATCCAGCCGCTCGGCATGCAGATCATCTTCCAGGTCTTCCCGGCCGAGCGGCGCGGCTCGGCCATGGGGCTCTACGCCGTCGGCGTGGTGCTGGCGCCGGCACTGGGGCCCACGCTGGGCGGGCTGATCGTGGATAGCTTCGGCTGGCGCTCGGTGTTCTTCCTCGGCGTGCCGGCGGCGCTGTTCGGCCTGGTGCTGGGACTGATCTTCATGCCCGGCCCGGCCGAAGGCGGCGACCGCCGGCGCTTCGACGGGCCGGGCTTCGCGCTGCTCGTCACCGCGCTGCTCGCGCTGCTGACCGGGTTGTCGAGCGGACAGCGCGAGGGCTGGGAGTCGGACCGCGTGGTGATCGAGCTCTCGGTCGCCGCCGCGGCGGCGATCGGCTTCGTGCTGTGGGAACTGCACACCGATGCGCCGATGCTGAACCCGCGGCTGTTCACGGTGCGCGGCTTCGCCTGCTCGGCGGCGGTCGGCGTCGTCTATGGCGCAGGGCTGTTCGGATCGACCTATCTCGCGCCGCTCTTCGTCCAGACCATCCAGGGCTATACGCCGACACGGGCGGGCCTGCTGCTGATGCCGGCCGGCCTCGCGATGGTGGTGGTCTTCCCGATCGCCGGGCGCCTCGCGGACCGGCTGCCGCCCTGGGCCCCGATCGGGGTCGGGCTGACCCTCTTCGCGCTGTCCACCTGGCTGATGACGGGTGTGGACACCGACACGGCCTTCTGGACCTTCGCCTCCTGGATCCTGATCGGACGCATCGGCTTCGGGCTCGCCATGCCGAGCATGAATGCCGGTGCCCTGCGCGCCCTGCCGCCGCGCTGGGTCGGGCAGGGTTCGGGGGCGGTGAACTTCGCCCGGCAGTTCGGCGGGGCCATCGGGGTGAACCTGCTCTCGATCCTGCTCGAACGCCGCACCCAGTTCCACGCCCAGGCCCTGACAGCGACCCAGGAAGGCCATCCGGCGACCCGCGAGGTGCTGCGCATGGTCGAGGACATGCTGGCCCGGGGCGGCGTGTCGGAGGTGACGCGCCAGGCGATGGCGCAGGACTATCTCGGCCAGATGGTGCTGCAGCAGGCGAGCATGCTCGCCTTCCGCGACACCTTCCTCGCCGTCGCCATCGGCTGCCTCCTCGCCCTGGTGCCGGTCGCGATCATGTGGCGCCGCCCCAGGCCGGGCTGACGCGCCCGCCCGCGCAACCCGCGATCCCAGGCGGGTCGTGCGCCGCCATGCGGCGGGACGGTGGTGCACGGCAATGGACGCGGATTTCGCCGCCTGGGGGCCCGGCGGCAGGCGGCGAAGGCCCCCACGGGGGCGGCCTCAGCGCCGGCGGATCCATTCCGAGAGCGCCGTGCCGGCGATGGCGCCCAGCACCGGACCCGCCGCGGCTCCCCCCGTCAGAAG
>JAFADX010000288.1 GCA_023424475.1 Pseudomonadota bacterium | reverse complement strand
GAGCAGCGGCTCCTCGGGTTCCAGCGCCGCCGTCACCTCGACGCCGCCGGCGACGCGGCGGGAGCCGAGGATCACCGCCTCGGCGCCCAGTTCCTCGCGCAGCATCGCCATCGCGTCCGGCATGCGGGCGGCGCGGAAGACCTTCAGGCGCATCAGACGGTCCCCACGGTGCGGATGCGGGCGCGGGGATGGATCTCGGTATGCGCGAGCACGGCGGTCGAGGGGCGGAACCGCTCGACGATGGCGCGCAGATGAGGGCGGATCGGGCCGGAGCAGACCAGCACCGGCTGCTCGCCCGCGGCATTGGCGGCCTCGAAGGCCTCCTTCACCCGCTGCATGAACTCCGAGAGCCGCGACGGCGCCATGGCGAGCTGGCGCTCCTCCGGCGGACCGATCAGGGACTCGGTGAAGGCGACCTCCCAGTCGGCCGAAAGGGCGACCATCGGCACGTAGCCCTGCGGCCCGCGCGCCGCGTCGGAGAGCTGCCGCGCCAGCCGCGTGCGGACGATGGCAAGGATCGCCGGCACGGTGCGGGCATTGGCCGCCGTGGCTTCCTGGATGCCCTCGAGGATCGTCGGCAGGTCGCGGATCGAGACACGCTCGGACAGCAGCGCCTGCAACACGCGCTGGATGCCGCCCACGCCGATCTGCGCCGGCACCAGGTCGTTCACCAGCTTGCGCTGCTCCTGCGGCAATTCGTCGAGCAGCTTCTGCGTCTCGGCGAAGGAGAGCAGCTCGGCCATGGTCTCGCGCACCAGCTCGGTCAGGTGTGTCGCGACCACGCCCGCCGCATCGACCACGGTGCAGCCGCGCGCCAGCGCATCCTCCCGCCGCGCCTCCTCGATCCAGAGCGCCGGCAGGCCGAAGGTGGGTTCGAGGCAGCGTTCGCCCGGCAGGTCCGGCACGCTGCCTGCGGGATCAATCGCCAGCAGCAGCGGCGGGCGCAGCCGGCCGCGTCCGGCCTCGATCTCCTTCACCCGGATCGCATAGGTGTCCGAAGGCAGGGCGAGGTTGTCCTGGATGCGCACGGAGGGCAGCACGAAGCCCATCTCCTGCGCGATGGTCCGGCGCAGGCCCTTGATCTGCTCGGTCAGGCGCGGCGCCTCCCCGGCGGCGAGCGACAGCAGCCCGTAGCCGAGTTCGAGCCTGAGCAGGTCCAGGCGCAGCGTCTCGGTGATCGGGACCTCGGCCGCGGCGGCGGGCGCGAGGACATCGGGCGGTGGTGCGGCGGCGCGGCGGTGCAGCGCCCAGGCCGCCGAGCCCGCCGCGCCCGCGAGCGCCATGAAGGGCAGCAGCGGCATGCCCGGCATCAGGCCCATCACGCCCGCCGCCCCCGCCGCGATGGCGAGCGGCTTCGGATTGGCGCCGAGCTGGCCGACCAGCACCTCGTCCGCGCGGCCGTCCGTGCTGCCCTTGGTGACCACGATGCCGGCGGCGACCGAGACGAGCAGCGCCGGGATCTGGCTGACCAGCCCGTCGCCGACCGTCAGCGACGAGAAGGCCTGCGCCGCGTCGCCCAGGCCGAGGCCATGCCGCGCGATGCCGATCGCCATGCCGCCGACGAGGTTGATGCCGGTGATGACCAGCCCCGCGATGGCATCCCCGCGGACGAACTTCGCCGCGCCGTCCATGGCGCCGTAGAAGCCCGTCTCCTCCTCCAGCTCGCGGCGGCGGCGGCGGGCTTCCTGCTCGTCGATCAATCCGGCGCCGAGGTCGGCGTCGATCGCCATCTGCTTGCCCGGCAGGGCATCGAGGCTGAAGCGCGCCGAGACCTCCGCGATGCGGCCCGATCCCTTGGTGATGACCATGAAGTTCACCACCAGCAGGATGGCGAAGACGATCAGCCCGACGACGACGTCGCCGCCCATCAGGAAGCCGCCGAAGGCCGAGACGACATGCCCAGCCGCCTGGGGCCCCTCATGCCCGTGGGTCAGGATCGTGCGCGTCGTCGCGACGTTGAGCGCGAGCCGCAGCAGCGTGGTCAGCAGCAGCAGCGTGGGGAAGGAGGTGAAGTCGAGCGGCCGCTGCAGGAACAGCGCCACCATCAGCACCAGCACCGAGACCGTGATCGACACGGCGAGCCCGGTGTCGAGCAGCACCAGCGGCAGCGGCACCACCAGCACGGTGAGCAGCCCGACCACGCCGAGCGCCAGCGCGACGTCGTTGCCGGGCTGTGCCTTGCGCAGCCAGCCGGGCAGGGCGATGGCCGCCACGCGCTACCCCGCCACGGCGCCGTAGGGCGGCTGCCCCGGCACCGGCGGCACCGCGACGCCCGCCGCGCGGTATTCGTGCAGCTTGTTGCGCAGCGTGCGGATGGAGATGCCGAGCATCTCCGCCGCCCGCGTGCGGTTGCCGAGGCAATGCGACAGGGTCTCGATGATCAGGTCGCGCTCGACCTCCTCGACGCGCCGGCCGACCAGGGCGGAGACCGGCGGCGGTGCGGCGGCCGGCGCGGGTGCCGCGTTCGGCGGCGGCTCGTCGGGGGCCGGCGGCGGCACGGTCTCGAGCAGGTCGATCGCCTCGGGGCCGATCGCGTGACCCTCGGCGAGCAGAACCGCGCGATGCAGCGTGTTCTCGAGTTCCCGCACATTGCCCGGCCAGGCATGGGCGAGCAGCACGCGCTCGGCCTCCGCCGACAACCCGCGCTCGGGCAGCCCGTTGGCCCGCGCGTAGCGCTTCGCGAAATGGCGCGCAAGCGGCAGGATGTCGCCCGGCCGCTCCCGCAGTGCCGGGATGCGCAGCCGCACCACGGCGAGGCGGAAATAAAGATCCTCCCGGAACCGTCCCCTCGCGACCTCGGCCGCCAGGTCGCGATGCGTCGCGGCGAGGATGCGCACGTCCACCTTCACCGGCGCCGAGCCGCCGAGCCGGTCGATCTCGCGCTCCTGGATCGCGCGCAGGATCTTGGCCTGCAGGCGCGGGTCCATCTCGCCGATCTCGTCGAGCAGCAGCGTGCCGCCCTCGGCCTGTTCGAACTTGCCCTTGCGCGAGGCGACGGCGCCGGAGAAGGCGCCCTTCTCGTGGCCGAAGAGTTCCGATTCCAGCAGCGCCTCGGGCAGCGCGGCGCAGTTCAGCGCCACGAAGGGCCCGCGCGCGCGGCGGGACGCGGCGTGGATGTGGCGCGCCAGCACCTCCTTGCCGGTGCCGCTCTCGCCCGTGATCAGCACCGAGGCCTCGGCGCGCGCGACCTGCCCGGCGCGGGTGAGGAGCGCGGCCATCGCCGCGTCCTGCACCACCGGCCGGTCGGGATCGGCCGCGACCGCCTCGAGCATCGCGGCGATGAGGTCGGCCTCCGGCGGCAGCGGCAGGAAGTCCTTGGCACCCGCGCGGATCGCGCGTACCGCCGCTTCCGCATCGTCCGGCCGGCCGCAGGCCACCACCGGGCAGGCGATGCGTTCCTCGGCCAGCTGCGCCACCAGCCAGCCGACATCGTGCACCACGTCGCAGAGCACGAGGTCGGCACCCTGCGCGCGCAGCCGCTCGATCCCCGCCGCGACGCCCTCGGCGGCTGCCAGCTTGGCCCCCCGCGCCGCCGCGATGCGCGCCGCGGCGCCGAGTTCCGCCTCCAGCGATCCGATGATGAGGATGCGCGCCATCCTCAGACGCCCCGGTCGGACTTCACGATCTCGGTCATGGTGACGCCGAGGCGGTTGTCGTCGACCATCACCACCTCCCCGCGCGCGACGAGGCGGTTGTTGACGTAGATGTCCACCGCCTCGCCGAGCTTGCGGTCGAGTTCCACCACTGCGCCGCGCCCGAGCTTCAGCAGCTGCGACACCTGCATGGTCGCGCGGCCCAGCACGGCGCTGATCTGCACCGGGATGTCGTAGACGGCTTCCAGTTCCCGCGCCGGGGCGCTGGCGGCCTGCCTGGCTTCCTCCGAAGCCGCGGAGAGGGGTTCGAAACTGCCCGACATGCGTCAGCCTTCCAGGCCGAGACCGGCCTCCTGCAGGATGCGGTGGATCTGCGCGCGGCGCTGCGCGAGGGTGAAGCCGGCACCGCCCGCCCGCCATTCGGCGCGCGCGTCACCCGGCGCGAGGGCGGGGTCCTCCTCGACCCGGATGCCATCATTTGCGAGCAGCGCCGCCGTCTCGGCGCCGAGGCCGGGCGCGACGAAAAGCCGGGCCTCGGGCGCGCTGCGCAGCATCGGCGCCAGGCGTTCGCCGAAGGC
>JAFADX010000277.1 GCA_023424475.1 Pseudomonadota bacterium | reverse complement strand
GTCACGGGGCGGGTGTCCATGCGCCTTCCTGGCAGATCGTCAGTTCGTCTGTCCAGTGATCGTCAGACAGACTGACGAAAGGTGCCCGCCATCGACCCCATCGCCCGCAACCTAGCCGTGGTCGACGTCCATATCCGCGACGGACGCATCGCGAAGGAGACGGTCTACGAGGGCTGGCGGGGCCCGATCAGCCGCCGGGAACCATCGCGGCCGAGAGCGCGCCGACCGGCCCGCCTTCTGCCAGGCGCAGGATGGCGTCGCGCAGCCGGATGGCCTGGGCGGCGCCGAAGAGCGGCTCGACATTGCCGCGGAACTTGTCCTCGAGCTCGGCATCGCTCAGCGGGTTGCCGGGGTCGCCTTTGGGCAGCATCACCGTCTCCTGGAAGGACTGGCCGTCCTCCATGGTGATGGTGACGCGGGCGGGGAAGTTCGCCGGGTAGAGCGTGTTGAGCTGCGGGTCGGCGATGACCTCGGTGCGATCCAGCACCCGGCGGATCAGCGGGTCGTGGATGCGGCCCGGGGCGAACTGCGCCTGGGTCAGCGCGCCATCCACCGCCGCGGCGGCGATGCAGTAGGGCACGGAGACGCGCGCGGCCATGACGGTGCCGGCCTCCTTGGACGAGAAGTGCGACAGGACGGTGTTGTAGGTCTCGTTGGTGATGCGCGCGATGCGCGCGGGATCGGGGCGGTGCTTCGCCACGATCGCGAGCGTCGCCTGGATCGGCGAGTGGCTCGCGAGGATGGAGGGGAAGAACTTGAAGCCGTTGTTCAGGATCTCCCACGCCGAACCGAGCCCGGCGGTCAGCGCGGCCGCCCTGGGTTCCAGCGAATAGGCGGCGAGGTAGCCCTTGGAGTGTTCGAGGATGCCCGGGGGGGACGTCATACCGAGCGCGGCGAGCTGCGCCGAGAGCACGCCGTTCATCGCGGCCTTGCCGGGATGCAGGCTCTTCGTCATGTCGCCGGATTCGAAGAAGGTGTTCAGCCCCGCGGCCTGGGTGCCCGCGAGGCCGAGGGCGCGCTGCGTGCCGTCCGCGTCGAGGCCGTGGGCATTCGCCGCGCTCGCCGCGCCGCCGAAGGTGCCGTTGGTCGCGGTGGAATGCCAGAAGCGGTAATGCGTCGGCATCACCGCCATGCCGACGCGCACCGCGACCTCGTATCCCGCGACGACGGCGGCGAGCAGACGGGGCCCGCCGAGGCCACGCGCCTCGGCAAGCGCGAGCGCCGCCGGCACCACGCAGGATCCGACATGCAGCAGCGCGACCTTGTGCGTGTCGTCGTTGTCGGCCGCGTTCACCAGGATGCCGTTCGCGAGCGCGGCGAAGGCCGGCTGCGCCACGATGCCGCGCGCCCCGATCACGCCGGCGCCGGGCGAGGCGGGGTACATCGCGGCGATCCCGCGCGCGATGCGCGACTTCTCCGCGTCCTCGGTCCAGGCGGCGACGGCACAGCCCACGGCGTCGAGCACCACGCGCGCGGCCTGGGCGATGACCTCCTTCGGCAGGTCCTCCGGCCGCAGTCCGGCGACGAATTCCGCGAGCGCGCGCGTGGTCATGGGCGGTCCTCCCGTGTCGTTGGCGCGGAGCGTGGTCCGCCCTTGCATGCCGCGCAACCCCGCCGCGGTTGACGCCCCTGGCGCTGCGCGGCCAGCATCGCGCCGAACGGAGGACCGCCATGTGCGATACGGCTCCGCCGCGCGGCACCGGCTGGCGCGGCTGGATGGACCTGCCCGCGCCGCCTGCCACCCGGCCGGCGGGCGAATGGATCGATCTCTCCCACCCCGTCTCGGAGACCATGCCGCGCCTCGCGGGCTTCGCGCCGCCCACCATCCGCCGCCTGAAATGCATCCCGGCCGATCCGCTCAACATCACCGAGTTCGGCATGGTGGTGCATACCGGCACGCATCTCGACGCACCCTTCCACTTCTTCGGCGACGGACCTGCCTTCGATGCCATTCCGCTCGATCGGCTCTGCGGTCCCGGCGTGGTCTGGCGGATCGACACGGCAGCGGACGGCGAGATCCTGCCCGAGCACCTGGAAACGGCGCAGCCGGCGCTCCGGCCGGGCGACATCCTCGCCCTCGATACCGGCTGGGGCGCGCTGGCGGGGACCGAGGCGTATGAGCAGCACCCCTGCCTTTCGGTCGCGGCCGCCGGCTGGCTGGTGGATCGCAGGGTGAAGCTCGTCGCCTGCGACTTCGGCACGCCCGACCTGCCCATCCACCGGCGGCCGGCGCAGGGCTTCGACTGGCCGGTTCACCGGCGGCTGCTGCGCGACGGCGTGCTGATCTGCGAGCATCTGCGCAGTCCCCGTGCGTTGGCCGGGCGGCGCGTGGAATTCATCTTCGGGGCGCTCTCGCTCGCCGGGGCGGATGGCGCGCCGGCGCGCATCCTGGCCCGCCCCGTCTCGGAAGGAGCGCACGCATGAACGGCAAGCCCGTCCTGCTCGTCGTCGGCGCCAGCGGCGCGGCGGCGACGCGCGTGATGGAGAAGGCGCTGGCGGCGCCGGACCTCGCGGTGGTCGGCCTGTCGCGCAACCGGCCGGAGGGGGCGGCGGACTGGATCGCCGCGGATCTCAACGATCCGCACGGCCTTGCCGCGGGGCTGGCGATGCGGCCGGACGTCACGCATGTCGTCTATGCCTCGCGCGCCCCGCATGGGGAGAGCGGCGTCGAGGACGTGCCCGCCAATGTCGCGATGCTGCGCAACCTGCTCGACGCCGCCGAGGCATCGCTGCCGCGCTTCACGCATATCCACATGATCCATGGCGGCAAGTGGTACGGGCTGCATATCGGGCCGTTCCGCACGCCCGCGCGGGAGGACGACCCGCGTCACATGCCGCCGAACTTCTATTACGAGCAGCAGGACCTGGTGGCGGCGCGCCAGAAGGGAAGGGCGTGGACCTGGTCGGCGAGCCGGCCGAACTTCGTGCTCGATGTCGCGCCGGGGCGGGCGCGGAACATGGTCTCCACGCTCGGGGCCTATGCGGCGATCTGCCGCGAGCTTGGCGTGCCCTTCGATTTTCCGGGCAGGACCGGCGTGTGGGAGCGCCTGCACGAGGTGACGGACGCCGCATTGCTGGCGGACGGCATCCTGTGGATGCTGCGAGAGCCGCGCTGCGCCAACCGGGCCTTCAACGTGACGAACGGCGACGCCTTCCGCTGGTGCGACCTGTGGCCTTATCTGGCCGGGCTGTTCGGGCTGCGCTGCGGGCAGCCGCGGCCGATGCGCATGGCGCACTGGATGGCGGACAAGGGCCCGGTGTGGGAGGCGATCCGCGCGCGCCACGGCCTGGCGCTGCCCATCGCGCAGGTGGCGTCGTGGGACTTCGCCGACTTCTTCCTGAACATGGACTACGACGTGATCTCGTCCATGACGGCGGCGCGCACGGCGGGCTTCACGGGCTTCGCCGACAGCTGGGCGATGTTCGCCGCCCAGGTCGAAGGCTACCGCGCCGCCCACATATTGCCGCCCCGATAGACCGGCCTCCAAAGGCCTTTCGGCCTTTGGCGGGGTGAGCCCGAGAGGGGCGGCGCCCCTCTCGGTTCAGAACCCGTAGAGCTGCGCGGGGTTGTCCACCAGCACGCGCTGCCGTTCCTTCGCCCCCGGCGCCCATTCGCCGAGCCGGTCGAGGAGCATCCCGTCCTCCGGCATCCAGTCGTCCAGGGACGGATGCGGCCAGTCGGTGCCCCAGACGCAGCGATCCGGCGCCGCGTCGAGCAGCGCGCGGGCGAAGGGCGCGACGTCGTGGAAGGGCGGACCGGAGGAGGAGATGCGGTAGCCGCAGAGCTTCACCCAGGCGCGGCCGCTGTCCATCAGCCGCAGCAGCGCCTGGAAGCCGGCGCCGTTCAGCCCCTCGGCGGTGCGCACGCCGCCCATGTGGTCGATCACCACCTCGACCGGCAGCGCCGCCAGGCGCGGACCGAGATCGGCCAGCACCTCGCCCGTCGCGTAGACCTGGATATGCCATCCGAGCGGCGCGATGCGCCGCGCAAGCGCATCGAGCTGGTCGAGCGGCGTGCCGTTGCCCGAGACGGCGTTGAAGCGCACGCCGCGCGTGCCCTGCGCGTGCAGGCCACGCAGCGCGGCATCGTCGAAGCCGTCGTCGACCACGGCGACGACGCGCGCGCGGTCGAGCCCGAAGCGCGCCGCGGCATCGAGCGTGCAGGCATTGTCGGTGCCGTAGACCGAGGGCTGCACGATGACCATGCGCCCGATGCCGAGCGCCTCGGCCACGCGCAGGTAGGACGGGATCAGCGCCGCCGCCGGGTCGTAGTGGCGTCCCGGATCGAGCGGGAAGCGGCCGTAGGGCCCGAAGATGTGGAAATGGCAGTCGCAGGAGAGCGCCGGCGCGCGCCACGACGGCTGCGGGACGGCGTCGAGCGGGGGCAGGCAGGGCTTCATCGCGCGGCTCCCGTCAGTTCGCGCCGCACGATCGCGGCACCTTCGACCATGGCGCGCATCTTGCCGTCGGCGATCTCGCGCGCGAGGTACTTCATGCCGCAGTCGGGGGCGACGATGACGCGCTCCGGGTTCACATGCGGCAATGCGCGGCGGATGCGTGCCGCGACCGTCTCGGGCGCCTCGACGCGGTGGTCGTTGAGGTCGATGACGCCGAGGATGATGGTCTGATCCGGCAGGCCCTTCAGCACCGAGGTGTCGAGGTTCGCCTGCGCCGTCTCGATCGAGATCTGCCGCACCTTGCAGCGGCAGAGTTCGGGCAGGAAGGAATAGCCGTTGGGACGGTTGTGCTGGTGTGCGGCGTAGCCGAAGCAGATATGCAGCGCCGTCGCGCCCTCGATGCCGTCGAGCGCGCGGTTCACCGCCTCCAGCCCGTAGTCCCGGGCCTTGTCGGGGCGGGCCTGCATATAGGGCTCGTCGATCTGCACGATGTCGGCGCCGGCGGCGAAGAGGTCGCGGATCTCCTCGTTCACCGCGGCGGCGTAGTCGAGCGCCATCTCGGCCTCGTCCCCGTAGAAGTCGTTCTGCGCCTGCTGGGCCATGGTGAAGGGGCCGGGCACGGTGATCTTGATCAGCCGGTCGGTATTGGCGCGCAGGAAGGCGACGTCGCGCGCCTCCACGGCATGGCGGCGGCGGATGCGGCCGGTCACGCGCGGCACGGGGTTGGGCTTGCCGGTGCGGTCCATGGCGGTGCCGGGATTGTCGAGGTCCACGCCGTCGAGCGCGGTGGCGAAGCGGTTCGAATAGGATTCGCGGCGCATCTCGCCATCGGTGACGATGTCGAGGCCGGCGCGTTCCTGCGCGCGGATGGCGAGCAGCGTCGCGTCGTCCTGCGCCGCCTCCAGCCGCTCGGGCGCGATGCGCCAGAGTTCCGTGGCGCGCACCCGCGGCGGCAGGCGGCTGTCCAGGCGCGTCCGGTCGATCAGCCAGTCGGGTTGCGGATAGGACCCGACCAGCGAGGTCGGCAGCAGCGTGTTGGCCATGACGTTTCCTCCGGACCGCGAGCGTATCGTCGGCGCCCGCGACCGACCAGTGGCCCTCGCCGCGCTTCCGCTGTCTAATGCGCATCGAGGAAACGGAGAGCGCCACGGCATGGCAACGGGACAGCCGGCAGGCGAGGCGGCGCGGGCGGGCCGCAGGCCCCGCGCCTTCCCGCGCGGACGCCGCGCGGAGGATACGGCACGCGAGCAGGTCGTCGCCGCGCTCGCCGGTCTGCCGCTGCGCCGCGACCTGCTGATCGAGCATCTTCATGCGCTGCAGCATCGGCATGGCGGGCTGTCGCCGGTGCATCTCGTCGCGCTCGCCGGGCTTCTGCGCCTCGCGCCGGTGGAGGTCTTCGAGGTCGCGACCTTCTATGCGCATCTCGACGTGCTCGCGGACGGCCAGGCGCCGCATCCGCCGGCGGTGCATGTGTGCGGCGGGCTGCCCTGCGCGCTGCGCGGGCCGCCGGTGCTGCCGGCGGGCATGCCCGGCGTCGCCGCGCCCTGCATGGGCGCCTGCGAC
>JAFADX010000272.1 GCA_023424475.1 Pseudomonadota bacterium | reverse complement strand
CTGACGACGCGCGAGGTCGCGGGACCGGACCCGCTGCGCGTCGTGATCGACACCGACCGGCGCCTTTCCGCCGACCACCGCGTCTTCCGCGAGGCGCCCGCCTCGCTGCTGGTCTGCGCCGAGGATGCCCGCGGCCCCGACATCCATGGCCTGGCCGAAGTGCTTCGCCTGCCGCGCGAGGCCTCCGGCGGCATCGCGCCGGCGGCGCTGCTGCGCGCGCTCGCGGCGCGGGGGATGACCCGCATCTTCGTCGAGGGCGGCGGCGTGACGGTGTCGCGGTTCCTCGCCGCGGGCTGCCTCGACCGGCTGCATGTGACGGTGGCGCCGGTGCTGCTCGGCTCGGGCGTGCCGGCCTTCACCCTGCCGGAGGTGCCGCGCATCGCCGACGGGCTGCGCTTCGCCTGGACGGTCCACGACATCGCGCCCGACATCCTGCTCGACATCCCGCTCGACCGGGCACGGCCGGGGGGCTGCGCATGACCGAGGCACGCGCGCTCTGGACCGTCGCGCCGGGCCGCTGCGAGATCCGCGCCGAGACCCTGCCGCCGCGCGGCGAGGCGCAGGCGCTGGTCCGCATGGTGGCGAGCGGCATCTCCCGCGGCACCGAACGCCTGGTGCTCGCGGGACAGGTGCCGACGAGCCAGGCCGCGGCGATGCGCTGCCCGTTGCAGGCCGGCGACTTCCCCTTCCCGGTCAAGTACGGCTACGCCGCCGTCGGCGTGGTCGAGGACGGGCCGGCACCGCTGCGCGGCCGGCGCGTCTTCGTGCTGCATCCCCACCAGGACCGCTTCCTCGCCCCGGCCGCCATGTGCATCCCGGTGCCGGACGGCGTGCCCGATGGGCGCGCGGTGCTCGCGGCGAACATGGAAACGGCGGTGAACGTCGCCTGGGATGCGCGGCCGCTCGCAGGCGAGCGCGCGCTGGTGATCGGCGCCGGGGTGGTCGGTCTGCTGGTCGCCTCGCTGCTCGCGCGCATGCCCGGGATGGAGGTCGCGGTCTGCGACATCGACCCACGGCGGCAGGCGGTCGTGGAGGCGCTCGGCGCCCGCTTCGTCGCCCCCGGGGAGGCGCCGGCGGAACGCGACCTGATCGTGCATGCCAGCGCCGACCCGGCCGGGCTGCGTCTCGCCCTCGGCCTCGCCGCCTTCGAGGGACGGATCGTGGAAGCCTCCTGGTACGGCACGAAGGAGGCCACGCTGCCGCTCGGCGAGGCCTTCCACGCGAAGCGGCTGTCGATCGTCTCGACCCAGGTGGGCGCGGTGGCGCCGGCGATGCGCGGCCGGCGCAGCCATGCCGAGCGCATGACGCTCGCCCTGGCGTTGCTGGCGGAGGATCGGTTCGACGCGCTGACCGGACCCGCCACACCCTTCGATGCGCTGCCCGAAGCCCTGCCCCATCTTCTGAACCCCCCGCCGGGCGGACCGGCGCCGCTCTGCCCGGTCGTCACCTATTCCCGGTCCTGAATGCAACGGCGGGATGCCTCGGCGCGTTGTCTCCCGAGGCAATGCGAAGGAGCGCGCCGATGACCGTTCCGCCGCCCGAAGACCGAGTGGCACCGGAGATGCGCCGGGAGGACAACGCAGTGCGCCAGGGCGTGGTGCTGGGCGTGATGCGCTGGGTTCTTGTGATTTCCACCGCCCTGGCGGTGCTGGCGCTCGGGATCTCCTATCTCGTTCGGTAGCGCGCCCCGCGCGTGACGGGCTCCGGCCCGGCCGCTACAAGGGCGGCATGTTCAGCCTGACCGTCGTCGACCATGTCATGGTCGCCCATTCCTTCCGCGGCGAGGAATTCGGGCCGGCCCAGCGCCTGCACGGCGCCACCTTCGTGGTGGAGGCCGAGTTCCGCGCCCCGAAGCTCGACCGCCTGAACCTGCTGGTGGACATCGCGGCCGCGAAGGTGGAACTGCGGAGGATCCTCGACGGCTTCGACTACCGGAACCTCGACGCCGAGCCGCAATTCGCCGGCCGGAACACCACGACCGAGTTCCTCTGCGCGCATATCCACCGCCTGCTCTCCGCCGCCCTGGCGGATGGGCGCCTCGGGGATGGCGGGCGCGCCGTGACGGGCCTGAAGGTGCTGCTGCGCGAAAGCCACGTCGCCTGGGCCGCCTATGAAGGGGCGCCGGCGGCGTGAGCGCGATCCATGTCCTGGTCCCCGGTCCCTTCGACACCGTCTCCGGCGGCTACATCTACGACCGGCGCATGGTCGAAGGGCTGCGCGCGCTGGGCGAAGCGGTCGAGGTCGTCGAACTCCCCGGCCACCATCCCGACCCCGACGAGGCAGCGACCGAAGGTGCGCGCGCCGCGCTGCAGGCCGTCCCCGCCGATGCGCGCATCATCATCGACGGGCTCGGCCTGCCGGCCTTCCTGCCCCTGGCGCAGGAGCTCGCGGAACGCCGCGTCACCGCGCTCATCCATCATCCGACCGCGCTCGAGCACGGCGCGCCGGAGGCGACGCGCACGGTGCTGAAGGCGAAGGAGCGCGCGCTCTTCGCCGCCATGAGGCGGATCGTCTGCACCTCCCCGCTGACGGCCCGGCGGCTGCCGGAGGAATTCGGCGCCGATCCCGGCCGCATCGGCGTGGTCGAACCGGGCACGGACGAGGCCGAGCGCGCGCGGGGCTCGGGCGGGACGGGCTGCGCCATCCTCTCCGTCGGCACATTGGTGCCGCGCAAGGGGCATGACGTGCTGCTCAAGGCGCTCGGGCGGCTGACCGACCTGGAATGGACGCTGACCATCGCCGGCGACGAGCGGCGCGATCCGCCACACGCGCATGGGTTGCGGGCGCTTGCCGAGGAACTCGGCATCGCCGCCCGCGTGACCTTCGCCGGCGAGGTGACGGGCGAGGCGCTCGAGGCGCTCTATGCCGGCGCCGACCTCTTCGCCCTGGCCACGCGCTGGGAGGGCTACGGCATGGCCGCGGCCGAGGCGATGGCGCGCGGCCTGCCGCTCGCCATCACCGCCGGCGGCGCGATCGCCGAGGTGGTCGCGGATGGATCCGCCATCGTCTCGCCGGTCGATGACGTGATGTCGCTCTCCAAGGGCATGCGGCGGCCGATCTTCGATGCCGAGCTGCGCGCCGAGATGGCCGAGGCCGCCTGGCAGGGCGGCCAGCGCCTGCCGCGTTGGAGCGACCAGGCGGAAGCCTTCCGCGCGGAGCTCGAAAAGGGCGCCGCCGGATGACGGAGGCCTTCGACGGCGACTGGCTCGACCTCCGCGAGCCTTACGACGCGGCGGCGCGGGACATGAGCCTCGCCGCGATGCTGGCCACGGCACTGCCGGCACGGCCGCGCATCCTCGACCTCGGTGCCGGGACCGGCAGCCTGCTGCGCTGGCTCGGCCATTTCATGCTGCGCGCCCAGGCCTGGACGCTGGTCGATGCCGATGCGGAGATGGCCGGGCGCGCCTTCGAGACCATCGCCGATCGCGCCGAGGCAGTGGGCTGGGCCTGCACCTGGCCGGGCCGCAAGACGCTGCTCGTGCATTCGCCCGAGGGCGCCTGGCGCATCGAGGGGCTGATCGCGGACCTGGCCGACGCGCCGGACAACCTCCCGCTCGACAAGGTGGACGCGGTGGCGGCCTCGGCGCTGTGCGATCTTGTCTCGCGCGGCTGGCTTGAGCGGCTCGCGACGGCCTGCGCAGCGAAGCGCCTGCCCTTCTATGCCGCGATGAACGTGACGGGGCGGGAGCGCTTCGCGCCGCCCCACCGGGCCGATGCCGTGGTGATGCGCGGCTTCCGCCGCGACCAGCGGCGCGACAAGGGCTTCGGCGGCGCCGCGCTGGGTCCGGCGGCGCCCGATGCCATCGCGGAAGCCTTCGCCGTGCAGGGCTATGCGGTGCACCGCGCGCCGTCCGACTGGGTGATCGACCGCCGCGCCGGCGCGATCGCCGAAGCCATCGCCATCGGACATGCCGCCGCGGCGCTCGCCTGGGAACGGCGGTCCGGCGCAGCGATCGAGGAATGGCTCGAAGCGCGCCGCTCACAGGCGATGAGCAGGACTCTGTCGATCCGCATCGGGCACCAGGACATCCTCGCCCTGCCACCCGAACGGTAGGAGACCGCCCATGTCCGACACCAGGCCCCCCGTCGCCGTGACCGCCGCCGAGGTGCCGCCGCGTGCACGCCCGTCCTTCTATCCGGCCGATCTGGTCGAGAAGATCGGCGGCCGGCAGAAGACGGTGCTCGGGGACATCTTCGGGCTGAGGAACTTCGGCGTGAACCTGACGCGGCTGCCGCCCGGCTCCGCCTCCGCCCTGCGTCACGCCCACGAGAAGCAGGACGAGTTCGTCTATGTCCTCGAAGGCGAATGCGTCCTGGTGACGGACGCCGGCGAGACACCGATGAAGCCCGGCATGTGCGCCGGCTTCCGCGCCGGAACGGGCGACGCGCACCATCTGGTCAATCGCGGCGGCGCGGATTGCGTCTACCTCGAGATCGGCGACCGCACGCCCTTCGAGAGCGTCGACTACCCCGACGACGACCTGATGGTCCGGCCCGGGCCGGACGGCAAGAGCGTCTATTTCCGCAAGGACGGAAAGCCCGTCTTCTGAAGGAGGGCCACGAATGCCCCTGCTCCTCGGCTGCATCGCCGACGACTTCACCGGCGCCACCGACCTCGCCAATACGCTGGTCAAGGCGGGGATGTCCGCCGTCCAGGCGATCGGCGTGCCGGAAGGGCCCCTGCCCGAGGCCGATGCCGTCATCATCGCGCTCAAGATCCGCACCGCGCCGGTGGCCGATGCGGTCGGGCAGTCGCTCGCGGCCTGCGATGCGCTGACCGGGGCGGGGGCGAAGCAGCTCTTCTGGAAGTACTGCTCGACCTTCGACAGCACGGACGAGGGCAATATCGGGCCGGTGGGCGATGCGCTGCTCAAGCGGCTCGGCTCGGGCTTCGCCATCGCCTGCCCCGCCTTCCCGACCAACGGGCGGACGATCTACCTCGGCCACCTGTTCGTCGGCGGCGCGCTGCTGAACGAGAGCGGGATGGAGAACCACCCGCTGACGCCCATGACCGACCCCAACCTGGTGCGCGTTCTGTCGCGCCAGACGCAGGGGAGCGTCGGGCTCGTCTCCTTCCCGGTGGTCGAGCAGGGCGCGGGCGCGATCCGCCGGGAGATGACGCGGCTGATGGACCGCGGCACGCGCTGGGCCATCGTGGACGCGGTGACCGACGCGCACCTGATGGCGATCGGCGAAGCCGTCGCACCGCAGGCGCTGGTGACCGGCGGCTCCGGCGTCGCGATGGGGCTGCCGGAGAATTTCCGCCGTGCCGGGCTGCTGCCGGAGCGCAGCGATGCGGCCTCCCTGCCGCCGATGAAGGGCGCGGCGGCGGTGGTCGCGGGGTCCTGCTCGCGCGCGACGCTCGGACAGATCGGGCTGGCGCGCGACCACGTGCCGGTGCTCGAACTCGATGCGCTCGCCACGCCCGACGCCAAGGCGATGACGGCGCAGGCGCTCGGCTGGGTCGATGGCAGGCTGGAGGAAGGCCGCCCCGTGGTGATCGCCGCCAGCGCGACGCCGGAGAAGGTCGCCGCCCTGCAGGCGAAGCTGGGGCGTGAGGCCGCCGGCACGCTGGTCGAGGACGCGGTCGCCTCCATCGCCGAGGGCCTGGTCGCGCGGGGTGTCGGCCGGCTGGTCGTGGCCGGCGGGGAGACCTCGGGCGCGGTGGTGACGCGGCTCGGCGTAACGTCGCTGCGCATCGGCCCGGAGATCGACCCGGGCGTGCCCTGGACCTTCGCCGAGCCGAAGGGGATCCACATGGCGCTCAAGTCCGGCAATTTCGGCGCGCGGGACTTCTTCCTGAAGGCCTTCGACCATGGATGAGGCGGCGCTGCGCGAACAGTTGGCGATGCTCGGCGCCTCGCTGTTCCAGCGGGGCTATTCGGTGGGCACGGCGGGCAACGTCTCGGTGCGCCTGCCCGACGGCTACCTGATGACGCCGACCAATTCCTGCCTCGGGCGGCTGGATCCGGCGCGCATCAGCAAGCTCGCGCCGGACTGGTCGCATGTCGGCGGGGACAGGCCGTCGAAGGAGGTCTTCATGCATCGCGCGGTGCTGACGGCGCGGCCCGATGCGGGCGCGGTGGTGCACCTGCATTCGACCCATGCAACCGCCATCGGCTGCCTCGCCGAACCGGGCGAAACGGCCCCGATCCCGCCGCTGACACCCTATTTCGTCATGCGCGTCGGCCGCACCCTGCCGGTCATCCGCTACTACCGCCCGGGCGATGCGGCGATGGAGACGGACATCCACGAGGCGGCGAAGGGCGCGAAAGCCGTCCTGCTGGCCAACCACGGCCCGGTCGTGTCCGGAAAGACGCTGGTGGACGCCGTCGCCGCGGCCGAGGAACTGGAGGAATCCGCCCGCCTCGCCCTGCTGTTGCGCGGCGCCGATGCGCGGCTGCTGACGCCGGCGCAGGTGGACGACCTGCTGACCACCTTCGGCTGATGTGGATCATGGTCGCCGGGCCCTATACCTCGGGCGGGGCCGATGCCGCGATGCGCGCCGGACGCCTGGCCGCGATGAACCGTGCCGCGCTCGCCCTGTTCCGCATGGGCCATGTGCCCGTCATCGGCGTGAACATGGCCCTGCCCGTCATCGCCGCCGCCGAAGGCGACGCCTTCGAGGAGGTGATGATGCCGCTCTCCCTCGCCCTGGCCGGACGCTGCGACGCCGTGCTGCGCATCGGGGGGCCCAGCGCGGGGGCGGATGCCGAACTCGACCGCTTCGCCGCCGCCGGCAAGCCGGTCTTCCGCAGCCTCGCCGAGGTGCCGCCATGCCGCTGACCGTCGCGCTCGTCGCGCATGACCGGATGAAGCCGGCGCTCGCGCAATGGGTCGGGCGCCATGCGGCCCAGCTCGCGCCCCATGCCATGGTCTGCACCGCCACGACCGGCGGGGTCATCCGCCAGCATTGCCCGGACCTCGCCATCCGCGCCGTGAAGTCGGGGCCGCTCGGCGGCGACCAGCAGATCGGCGGCATGATTGCCGAAGGCGAGATCCAGGCGCTGATCTTCTTCCCCGACCCGCTCACGCCCCAGGCGCATGATGTGGACGTGAAGGCGCTGCTGCGCATCGCGCTCGTCTACGACATCCCCGCGGCCTTCAGCCCGGCGACGGCGGACCTCCTCGTCGCCGGCGGGCTGCTGCGCTGAGGCTCACCTCGCCTCGGCCTCCTGTTCCTCCCAGCCGACGCGGGTGACCGCGGGCTCGAGGCTGAGCCGGCCGACAATCGCCTCCATCGTCTCCGTCATCTCGCCGCGCACGGAGAGGTGCGCCGTCAGGGCGATCCGCGGCATGCCGCCCTCCGGACAGGGCAGGTCCTCGCTGTCGAGCCGCTGCAGCCGCGCCCCGCTCGCCGCGATCTGCTTGAACAGCAGCAGGCGCAGCGCCGCCTCGCCCTCGGCCGCGCTGGTGGCGGTGATGCGGAAGCGGTGCTCGACCTCCGCGCCCGACTGCGGTGTCCGGTCGATCAGCGCGGTCAGCGGGCGGATGACGATGTTCACCACGACGATCAGGCCGGCCGCGAGGATGGCATGGGGCATCAGCCCGGCGCCGCAGGCGACGCCCACCGCGGCCGAGCACCACAGCGTCGCCGCCGTGTTCAGCCCCTTCACGTTCACTCCCTCGCGCATGATCGCGCCGGCGCCGAGGAAGCCGATGCCGGAGACGACCTGCGCGGCCATGCGGGTCGGGCTCGTCTCCCCGTCCATCGAGAAGCCGATGACGGCGAAGGCCGCGGCGCCGAGCGCGACCAGGGCATTGGTCCGCAGCCCGGCGGCGCGCTGGCGATACTGCCGCTCCGCCCCGATCGCGCCGCCGAGCAGCAGGGCGATCACCAGGTGAAGCGCGGTCTCGTCGAAGAGCATGGGGCCGCATCTCCTCTGCCGTTGCGGGCCGTGTGCACCGCAGGCCGCGAAGGGGGCAAGCGGCATGACGCACCGGAACCGCCTGGGCTCGCCCCGGCTCAGGGGCCACGACCCCGCGGGTCCCGGCCGCGGGCATCACGTCATGGCCCGGTCCGGCCGTTCAGCGGAATGGCGCGCCGGCCCTGCCCCTTGGCGCCTCACGTCTCCACCCATTGCCGCAGCAGATTGGCATGGGATTTCGCAAGGAGATCGAAGGTCGCGCCCTTGCCCTCGCTCGCGAAGACGCGACGCTTCGCGTTCTCGAGGTCGAAGAGGACCTCCCGCCGCGCCGGGTCGCGCACCAGGCTCTGCACCCAGGTCACGGCGACCAGCCTCTCGCCCGCCGTCACCGGCGCGACACGATGCAGCGTCGTCGCCGGATAGGCGACGGCATCGCCGGCCTTGAGCCGGAAGTCCTGCTCGCCGGCGGGATCCTCGATGACCAGCGCGCCGCCCTCGTAGGCCGCGGGATCGGCCAGGAAGACGGTGACCGCGACATCGGTGCGCAACGGGCCCTCGGGATCGCCCAGGCCCATCAGCGCATCGTCGACATGGGTGCCGTAGGTCTCGCCGGCGCCGTAGCGGGCAAAGAGCGGCGGCCGCAGGCGGCGCGGCAGGGTCGCGCTGCGGAAGACCTCGTTGCCCAGCAGGGCCGCGGCGACGATGGCCGCCGCTTCCCGCACCGCCGGATCGCGCGGCGCGGCCTGGCGGTTCGCCTTGACCAGCCGGGCATGCCAGCCGGCCGTGGCGCGCCCGTCCTGGAAGCGCGCGGCGTCGAGCAGCGCGCGAACCTTGCTGAGCACCCCGGTATCGAGCAGGTTGGCGATGCAAATGATCATCGATTGCGATCTACTTCGGGATGGATGCCATGGATAGCCGCCGACGTCTCCGGCTCTGGATCGGCCTCGGCACGGCCGCGGTGTTCACCACCCAGGCGGGGCTGGTCGCCGCCCAGGGCACGGCGGCCCCGGCCGCGGCACCGCCGCCCATGCAGGGCGGCGAAGGCGGCGAGGGCGGGGAAGGCGGCGAGGGGGGCGAAGGCGGGATCGATGCCGATCGCGCGCTGACCGATCCGGTGGAATTCACCGTCGCGCTCGACGTCATGGCCGCGCATGTCATCGCCGGCCGCGACATCTACCGCGCCGAGCCCGACGACGCCGCCGAGATGTTCGCCCACGCCATCGCCGAGGTCTATGCGGTGATCGAGGAGACCTTCGCCCGGCGCGGCGTGGCGCCCTTCCAGGCGCAGATGGAACGCGCGGCCACCCTGGCGCAGGACCGCGCCGCGCCCGAGGCCGTTTCCGAGGCCGCGACGGCGATCC
>JAFADX010000256.1 GCA_023424475.1 Pseudomonadota bacterium | reverse complement strand
GAGCAGCCGGGCGCGCAGCGCCGCGGCGGCGGGCTCCGCCGGCTCGGCCAGCGCGGCGAGGCGGTCGCGCACCAGCATGGCGTTCAGGGACAGGTCGTCGGCGTGCACGCTCGCCGCGCCCTCGACGCCACGCGCCTCGGGCGCGGCCCTGAGGCGGGCCATGACGCGCCGGGCGCGATAGGGCGGGTGGCAGTCGGTGCAGAGGTAGTCCGGCCCGTCATCGGCCGCGACCCGGTTGTTCGCCGTCACGATCAGGCCGCCGGGCGGGTCGATGACGCGCGGCATCTCCTCGTGCGGGATCCACCCGGTCCATTCATGCGCGCCGGTCCAGCCGGGCACAGGCAGCCAGCCGTTGCTGCGCGGGCGGCGCGGCAGGCGCGCGCGCACCAGGTGGCCGATGTGCCCCCCGGTGTCGCCGGCCACCAGGTTGTGGTCGATCAGGCCCCAGCCGCGCGTCGCCTCGTAGAGCGCCTCGACGCTGTCCGCGCGGAGCATCCGGGGCAGGCAGTCGAAGGAGAGGTCGGTTTCGGCGAACTGCACGGAGCGCAGCGCGAGGGCGGTGCCGGAGGCGGGGTCGCCGGCGATGACGGGGCCGTGGTGGGTCTCCACCACCTCGAAGCCGCGGGGTTCGGCCCCGCGGACGGCGACCGTCTCGGTCCGGCGGGTGACCGGCAGCCAGCCGTCGCGGAAGGCGACGTGCCGCGCCTCGGCGTCGAAGCGTTCGACATAGAGGTCATGGATGTCGACGAAGGCATGCGTCACGCACCAGGCGACGCGGCCGTTCTGCGCGAAATGCGGGAAGCCCGGCACGCCCGGCACGGTCAGGCCGATGACGTCGAAATCGGCGCAGGCCAGGTGGCCCTGCGCGTACATGTTCGGGATCTCGAAGACGCGGTGCGGGTCGCCGGCGACGACGGGGCGGCCGGTGGCGCTCTGCGCCGGGGCGACCGCCCAGTTGTTGCTGCCGCCGCCGGTGGCGTCCGCCTCCTCGGCGGCGAGGAGGGCGGCGATGGCCGGCTGCAGCTCCGCGATGGTCGCGGTCCAGCGCCTGGCGTCGACCCCGGGCGGGATCAGCAGCAGGTCGCTGCCGCCATCGTCGTAGCGCAGCCTGGTCGCGTTCTCCGGCCCGACCACCGGCAGCGCGGCGGCGCGCCACAGCTTGAACCAGACCGAACCCATCAGCAGGCCGAGCCGGCGCATCACGGCGATGCAGTGCCAGCCCTCCCAGGGTTCCGGCGTGGCGTCCAGCAGTTGGTATTCGATCGCGCGCGGCGCGCCGGAATCGAGGAAGGCGTTCACCCCGGCCGCGTAGACGTCGAGCATGGCGCGGCCTTCGGCGCCGAGGGCCGCATGGTCGCGCCGGCTTGCCGCCTCCATGCCGAGGCGGCGGGCGAGGATGTCGCCCTCGGCCGCCGCCGGGCCCAGCCACTCCGCGGCGCGGCCGAGGGCGCGGCGGCGGTTCAGCTCCATCTGGAACAGCCGGTCCTGGGCATGGACGAAGCCCTGGGCGCGAAAGGCATCCGCCTGGCCGCCCTCGGCGCGGATATGGGGAATGCCCCATCGGTCGCGCAGCACCTCGACCGGCGCCGCCAGCCCCGGCAGGCGCAGCCGGCCGTCGAGGGGCGGCAGGGCGGCGCGGAGGGAGTCGGGGCCGGGGGTCGGTGGCATGGGCGGCGGATCCTCGCGATGGCATGCCAGTGTCGCGCGGCATTGCGCTGTCGTCGATATATCAAATACTGTGAGGGGAGATGAACGCCCATCCTCCCCGCCGCGCCGGCCGTCCCCGCAAGGCCGAGGCGCAGGCGCTCGATTTCCTGACGCCGGTCGGGCGCGAGAACCTGACGGGGCGGGTCTATGGCGAACTGCGCCTGGCGCTGCTCGAAGGCCGGATGCAGCCTGGCCAGCGGCTCAAGATCCGCGAGCTTGCCCAGGCGCTGGGCGTCTCCGAGACGCCGGTGCGCGAGGCGGTGATGCAGCTGGTGCGCGAGCGCGCGCTGCGCATGGAGGAAGCCAAGGCGATCACCGTCGCCGGCCTCACCCTCGCGCAATACCTCGAACTGCGGGAGGCGCGCCTGGCGCTGGAGGGTCTCGCGGCGGAAGCGGCGGCAAGGCGCATCACCGATGCCGGGATCCGCACGCTGGAACGCGCCCATGCCGAACTGGCGCGGGCGGAGGATGCGGGGGAGGCCGCGGCCGCGATCCTGGCCAACTGGCGCTTCCACCACGGGCTCTACCGCGCCGCGGCGATGCCGGAACTGCTCGCGGTGATCGAGGGCATCTGGCTGCGCAACGGGCCGATGCTCAACTACCTCTATCCGCATGCGCGGCCGACCTATCCGGGGCGGCACCGGCACCTCGACATCCTGGACGGGTTGCGGAGGCGGGATCCGGCGGCGACGCGGGCCGCCGTGATGGCCGACATGACCGAGGGCGGGGCGGGGCTGGTGCGCCTGCTCGCCATGCTCGAGCAGCAGGCGGCGACGCCGCGCAAGCGCGCCTGACCCCTTCCGAACGACCGGAGCGCCCGATGGACGACACTTCCCCACCCGCGCAGCGCAACCACCGGGACACGGTGCTGCGCCAGCGGGCGCAGCGGGTCATCCCGGGCGGGCTCTGGGGGCATCTGAACGCCGCGAACCTGCCGGCGGGCTACCCGCAATACTTCGCGCGGGCGGAGGGCTGCCGGCTGTGGGACGTGGACGGGCGGGAATTCGTCGACTTCATGTGCTCCTGGGGGCCGGTCGTGCTCGGCCATCGCCACCCGGCGGTGGAAGAGGCGGCGCAGCGCCAGGCCGCGCTCGGCGACTGCATGGACGGGCCGGGGCCGGTTCTCGTGGAACTGGCCGAGGCGCTGGTCGCGACCATCCCGCATGCCGACTGGTGCCTCTTCTCGAAGAACGGCACCGATGCGACGACCACCTGCGTCACGCTCGCCCGCGCCGGCACCGGGCGGCGCAAGCTGCTGGCCGCGCGGGGGTCCTATCACGGGGCGGTGCCGTGGTGCTCGCCCTCGCTCGCCGGCGTGACGGCGGAGGACCGGGCGCACCTCATCCAGTACGACTACAACGACATCGCCTCGGTGGAGGCGGCGGCGGAGCAGGCGGAGGGCGACCTCGCGGGCATCATCGTCACGGCCTTCCGCCACGACATGGCGCGTGCCCTGGAACTGCCCGACCCGGCCTTCGCGCGGGCGCTGCGCGCGATCTGCGACCGCGAGGGCGCGGCGCTGATCCTCGACGACGTGCGCGCCGGCTTCCGCCTGAATCTCGGCGGGTCGTGGGAGACGGTGGGCGTGCGGCCGGACCTCGCCGCCTACAGCAAGGCGATCGCGAACGGGCATGCGCTCGCCGCCGTGACCGGCGCGGAGCGGTTCCGCGAGGCGGCGACGAAGGTCTACACGACCGGGTCCTTCTGGTGCGCGGCGGTGCCCATGGCCGCCGCGCTCGCCACGCTGGCCGAGTTGCGCCGCATCGACGGGCCGGCGCGGATGCGGGCGATGGGCGAGCGGCTGCGGGCGGGGCTCGACGCCTGCGCCGCGCGGCATGGCGTGGCGGTCCGCCAGACCGGGCCAGTGCAGATGCCGCTGATGCTGTTCGAAGGGGATGAGGGCTTCCGCCTCGGCAATGCCTTCTGCTCGGCGGCGCTGGAGGCGGGCGCCTACTTCCACCCGCGGCACAACATGTTCCTCTCCTGCGCGCATGCCGAGGCCGACATCGACCGCGCGCTGCAGGCCGCCGATGCGGGCTTCGCCGCGGTGGCGCAGCTGGGATGAGGTGGATTCCGCCTTGCGCGCGCCCGGGCCGGGGGTGCAGGCTGGCATAGGATATATCAAGAACGAGGCGCTGAACCGCCGCCGCGGAGGGAACGAAGAATGTCCGTGATCCAGCTCGGCCGCCGCGGGATGCTCGCCGGCGGCGCCACCATCGCCGCCACCGGCATCATCCGCCCGCGCGAGGCCCGCGCCGCCACGCAGCTCCAGCTCGTGCTGGAATCCGAGGTGGTGATCCTTGATCCCTACATGACCACCGCCGCGATCACGCGGACCTTCGGCTTCCATGTCTTCGACACGCTCTTCGCCATGGACGGCCAGGGCCGCATCCATCCGCAGATGGTCGAGGCGCACGGCGTTTCTCCCGATCGGCTCACCTGGACCTTCACGCTGCGGCCGGGGCTGAAGTTCCATGACGGCCAGGCGGTAACGGCAACGGATGTCGTCGCCTCGCTGGAACGCTGGATGCCCAAGGATGCGCTCGGCCGGATGCTGCGCGACGCCAAGGCGGGACTGGTCGCGAAGGATGCCCGCACGGTCGAGCTGACGCTGAAGCGGCCCTTCCCGCTGGTGCTCGAGATCCTGGGCAAGCCCAACGCGCCGGTGCCCTTCATCCTGCCCGAGCGCATCGCGCGCACCCCGGGCGACCAGCGCATCACCGAGATCATCGGCTCCGGCCCCTTCCGCTTCCGCCCCGACCTCTGGCGGCCGGGCAACGTGATGGTGCTCGACAGGTTCGAGGGCTACGTGCCGCGCGATGAGCCGCCGGATTTCCTCTCGGGCGGCAAGCGCGTGAAGGTGGACAGCATCGCCCTGCGCGTCATGCCGGACCAGGCGACGGCCGCGACGGCGCTGATCGCGGGCGAGGTCGATTACCAGCAATACGTGCCCTTCGACATGATCGAGCGGCTGGAGCGCGCGCGGAACGTGAAGCTCCTGTCGCTCGGCGGGCTGCACCAGTTCCAGGGCAACTACCGGCTGAACCACGCCTTCGCGCCCTTCGACGACCCGGCGGTGCGGCGCGTGCTGTGGAAGCTCGCGGACCAGGACGGCGCGCTGCAGGCGATCGGCATCCCGCCGCGCTTCCGCACCGCCTGCAACTCCTTCTGGATGTGCGGCACGCCGCTGACCAGCGATGCCGGGGCCGGGATGGCGCGGCTGTCGATCGAGCAGGCCAAGGCGGAGCTCGCGCGGACATCCTATCGCGGGCAGCCGGTGATCTTCCTCGAGGTCGGCGGCTCGATCTCCCAGATCGCCGCGGCGGTACTGATCCAGAACATGAAGCAGGCCGGCTTCACGGTGGACGAGCAGGTGATGGACTGGGGCACCGTGCTCGCCCGGCGCGCCCGCAAGGACGGCTGGAGCATGTTCTCGGTCTATGCCAACGGCGTCGACATGATGTCGCCGCTGACGCATTTCTACACGGCGAACACCTGCGCCGACTATCCCGGCTGGTCCTGCGACGAGCGCATTCCCGCTTTGATGCGGGACTTCGTGAACACGGAATCGCCGGACGACCGCAAGCGCATCGCCGCCGAGATCCAGCGCCTGTCCTATGCGCTGACGCCTTCGGTCATGTGGGGTCAGTTCACGATTCCGGCCGCCTACCGCACCTCGCTCAGCGGGCTGATCGAATCGTCCTTCCCGATGTTCTGGAACGTCGAGAAGGCGTAGCCCGCCCGCACCGGATTTGCCGGCAGGCGGATCCGGCGTGACACTCGCCGCGGCAGGGCAGGAGCCGTGGCGATGGACATGGATGGGATCGGCTATCTCGGCGTGAGGGAACTCGGCGCGCTCTACCGGGCGCGCAAGCTGTCGCCCGTGGAGGTGGCCACGGCGGTGCTGGCGCGGATCGAGCGCATCGAGCCGCGCGTCAACGCGATGATGCGCCTGACGCCGGAACACGCGCTGGCGGCCGCGCGGCGTTCCGAGACCGTGTTCATGCAGCGCGAGGCGCCGCGGCTGCTCGAGGGCATCCCCGTCACCATCAAGGACCTGCAGCAGACGCGCGGCGTGCAGACCGACTTCGCGACGGCGATCCTGCAGGGCACGGTCCCGGACGTGGACACGCCGGCCGTGGCGCGCCTGCTCGGCGCGGGCGGGATGATGATGGGCAAGACGACCTCGGCCAGCGAATGGGGCTGGAAGGGCGTCAGCCAGGCGATGATCTCGGGCATCACGCACAATCCCTGGGGGACGGGGCTGAATGCCGGCGCCTCCTCGGCCGGGGCCGGGGTGGCGGCGGCCTGCGGCTACGGGCCGCTGCACCAGGGCGGCGACGGCGCGGGCTCGATCCGCATGCCGGCGCATTTCTCGGGCGTCTACGGGCTGAAGCCCACGCATGGGCGCGTGCCCAACTGGCCGATGTCGAACAACGACCTCGCGACCCACATCGGGCCGCTGACGCGCAGCGTCGAGGATGCGGCGCTGATGCTCCAGGCCATGGCCGGGCCGCACCCCTGGGACTACACCTCGCTGGAAGCGCCGCCGCAGGACTACGCGAGCCGGCTCCGGGCCTGCGGCATGAAGGGCAGGCGGATCGCCTATACCCGCGACCTCGGCCACGCCCGCGTCGATCCGGAGGTGGCCGAGGTGGTCGACCGCGCCGTCATCGCCTTCGAGGAGATGGGCGCGCAGGTCGAGGAGGTGACGCCGGCCTGGGGGCCGCTGGGGCCGGAACTCGCACGTTTCTTCTGGCCGGCGACCTTCGCCGGGCGCATCAAGTACCTGCCGGAATACGAAAGCCGGATGGATCCCGGCTTCGTCGCCATGATCAGGTTCGCGCAGGATTTCACCGTCCCGCAATTCATGCAGATGCGCGAGCGGCGCTTCGCCTATGTCCAGCAGATCCACGACTTCATGGAGGGCTACGATTTCCTGCTCTCCCCGGCGGTGAGCGTGGCCGCCTTCCCGGCCGACCGTCTGCAGCCCGAGCATTGGCCGCAGCATGAATGGGACTGGCTGATGTGGGCGGAATTCTCCTACCCCTTCAACTGGTCCGGCAGCCCTGCGGCGAGCCTGCCCTGCGGCTTCACCCCGGCCGGCCTGCCGGTGGGGCTGCAGGTGGTCGGGCGGCGCTTCGACGACCTCGGCGTGCTGCAGGCGAGCGCGGCCTTCGAGGAGGCGCGGCCCTGGGCCCGGCACCGCCCGCCGCTCGCGCAATAGGCGGTGGGATCAATTCGCAGAACCTCTTGATCGAGAGGCCATTCATATTGGACGCGTCACATTTGCCCCCCTAGCGTTTTTGATCTGGGCCGCAAGCCGGGAAGGGGTGGCAGTGGACGCGTTCGATCCGATCACGCTCGAAGTCTATTGGAACCGGCTGATCTCCATCGCCGACGAGGCTGCGACCGGCCTGCTGCGGACGGCCTTTTCCACCATCGTCCGCGAGTCGAACGACTTCGCGACGGTGGTGATGGACCGCAATGGCGATTCCATCGCCGAGAACACCGGCGGCATCGCGTCCTTCTCCTGCATCCTGCCGAAGACGACCAAGAGCTTCCTCGAACGCTTCCCGGCCGAGACCTGGCAGCCCGGCGACTGCGTCATCACCAACGATCCCTGGCTCGCCACCGGCCACCTGCCGGACTTCACCGCCGTCTCCCCCGTCTTCCACAAGGGGAGGCTGGTCGGCTTCGCGGGTTCGATCGCGCATTCGCCCGATGTCGGGGGCTCGCTCTGGTCCGCCGACTGCCGGGAACTCTTCGAGGAGGGCATCCGCATCCCGCCCTCCCGCCTGTTCCGCGCCGGGGAGCGGAACGAGCAGCTCGTGGAGATCCTCACCGCCAATGTCCGCATCCCCGGGCCGGTGATGGGCGACTTGGAGGCGCAGGTGGTGGCGAACGAGGTCGCGGTGCGGCGCCTCGCGGAATTCCTCGAGGACACGGGCCTCGACGACCTGCAGGGTCTCTCGGCCGCGCTGCAGGAGCGCGCCGACATCGCCATGCGGCGTGCGATCGCCGAGGTGCCGGACGGCGTCTATACGGCCACGCTCGACGCTGACGGCTTCGACGAGCACGGGACCCACATCGCCTGCCGCGTCACCGTGCGGGGCGAGGCGATGCATATCGACTTCGCCGGCACCTCGCCGCAGATCGACCGCGGCATCAACTGCGTGCTGAACTACACCCACGCCTATGCGGTCTATCCGGTGAAATGCGCGCTGGATCCCTTCACGCCGCGCAACGAGGGATCCTACCAGGCCATCACCGTGGACGCGCCGGAAGGGTCGATCCTGAATCCGCGCTTCCCGGCGCCGTGCAGCGCGCGGCAGCTCACCGGGCATCTGCTCGCCGGCGTGATCTACGAGGCATTGGCCGATGTGCTGCCGGACCGCGTCATGGCCGAATGCGGCGGCGCGCCGACCATGCGCGCGCTGTTCAGCGGCCAGAACCGCGCCGGGGACCGCTTCAGCCAGGTGCTCTTCGCTTCCGGCGGCATGGGCGCGAGCCCGCATCGCGACGGCCTGCCCACCACCGCCTTCCCGACCAATGTCGGCGCCGGCTCGATCGAGGCCTATGAGAGCGTCGCGCCGCTGCTGGTCTGGCGGAAGCAATTGCGGCCGGATTCCGGCGGCGCCGGGCGCTTCCGCGGCGGGCTGGGGCAGGAGGTCGAGATCGAGGTGCGCACCGACGCGCCGGTCCGGCTCTCATTGCTCTCCGACCGGCGCGACCATCCGGCCAAGGGGCTGCTCGGCGGCAAGCCGGGCGCCGCGGCGGTGATCGAGATCGACGACGGCACGCGGCCGCACCCGAAGTCGCGCACCTCCGTCGTGCCGGGCCGGCGTGTGCGGCTGCTCTATGCCGGCGGCGGCGGCTTCGGCGACCCCGGGCAGCGCGACCCCGCCGCCGTGCGCGCCGATCTGCGCGACGGCTACGTCACCGCCGAGGCGGCGCGCCGCGACTACGGAGTGGAATGAGCCCATGGCTGCGACTGCAACCGCGCGCATCGGCGTCGATGTCGGCGGCACCTTCACCGATTTCGTGCTTCATGACCCGGCACGCGACCTCGTCGCGACCGGCAAGCGGCTGACCACGCCCGACGATCCCAGCGAGGCGATCGTCGCCGGCGTGCAGCGCCTGCTGCAGGAAACCGGCCTGACCACCGCCGACCTGCACAGCATCGTCCACGGCACCACGCTCGTCACCAACACCGTCATCGAACGCACCGGCGCGCGCGTCGGGCTGCTGACGACGGCGGGCTTCCGCGACGTCATCGAGATCGGGCGCGAGACGCGCTACGACCTCTACGACCTCTTCCTCGAGGCGCCGCCGACCCTGGTGCCGCGACACCGCCGGCTGGAGATCCCGGAACGCATCGATACCGACGGGGTGGAACTGCTGCCGCTCGACGAGGGCGCGGTGCGCGAGGCGGTGAAGCGGCTGGTCGAGCAGGAGGGCGTCGAGGCGCTCGCCATCGGCTTCATGCATTCCTACCGCAACGGCGCGCACGAACAGCGTGCCGGCGAGATCGTGCGCGCGCTCTATCCCGACCTCCCCCTCTCGCTCTCCTCCCGCGTCGCGCCGGAGATCCGGGAGTTCGAACGCACCAGCACCGCCTGCGCCAATGCCTATGTGCAGCCCCTGATGCGCCGCTACCTCGACAGGCTGGAGGCGACGCTCGTCTCGCTCGGCTTCGGGGGGCGGCTGCACATCATGCTCTCGGGCGGCGGCATCGCCTCGGTGCGCGACGCCAAGGAATACCCCATCCGGCTGATCGAATCCGGGCCGGCGGCGGGGGCCATGGCGGCCTCCTTCCTCGCGAAGCTCGCGGGGCTCGACCATGTCGTCTCCTTCGACATGGGCGGCACCACGGCGAAGATGTGCCTTGTCGAGAACGCCGCGCCCGACCGCAAGTTCGACTTCGAGGCCGGCCGCGTGCGCCGCTTCCAGAAGGGGTCGGGCCTGCCGCTGAAGGTCTCGGTGGTGGACATGATCGAGATCGGCGCGGGCGGCGGCAGCATCGCGCGCGTCGATGCCGGTTCGGGGCTGATGAAGGTCGGCCCGCGCAGCGCCGGTGCGAAGCCGGGCCCGATCTGCTACGGCCGCGGCGGCACCGAGCCGACCGTGACCGATTCCGACCTCGTGCTCGGCCGCCTCGACCCCGGCTACTTCCTGGGCGGCGAGATGGCGCTCGACATGAAGGCGGTGCAGGGCGCGATCGAGGGCGGGCTCGCGCAGAAGCTCGGGGTGCCGCGTGATACGGCCTCCCTCGGCATCCGCCGCATCGTGGACGAGACGATGGCCGCGGCGACGCGGATGCACCTGGCGGAAAAGGGACGCGACCCGCGGCGCTACACGCTGATCGCCTTCGGCGGGGCCGGGCCGGTCCATGCCTATGACCTCGCGCGGCTGCTGAAGATGCAGCGCATGGTGGTGCCGCTGGGTGCCGGCGTGGCGTCCGCGCTCGGCTTCCTGGTCGCGCCGCCGGCCACCGACCTGGTGCGCAGCCATGTCGGCCGGCTGGAACGGATGGACTGGGCGAAGGTGAACGCCCTGCTCGCCGAGATGGCGGAGGAGGGCCGCGAGCTGCTGCTCGAGGCCGGTGCGGCGCCGGAGGAGATCCGCGCCGTCCCCGCCGCCGACATGCGCCATGTCGGCCAGGGCTTCGAGATCCCGGTGAAGCTGCCGTCCCTCGAGCTGTCGGATGCCGACCTTCCGGCGATCCGCGGGGCCTTCTTCGAATCCTACCGCGAACGCTTCGGCCGCACGACGGAAGAGCTGCCCATCGAGGCGCTGAGCTGGCGCATCGCCTCCGTGGCGCCCGGCCGCGACATCCGCATGGAGCGGGCCGGCACCAAGGACGGCTTCACCGACGCCGCGAAGGCCGTCCGCGGCGCGCGGGAGGTGATGTTCGAGGGCGCCGGCTGGCTGCCCTGCACAGTCTATGACCGCTACGCGCTGGCGCCGGGCGCCGCCTTCGAGGGTCCGGCGCTGATCGAGGAGCGCGAATCCACCTGCGTCGTCGGGCCAGGGGCCCGGGTGTCGGTGGACGCGTTCCGCAACCTCGTCATCGACCTGCCTTGACCCGGACGGGCGACAGGCGCCGACTGGACTGCGAGCCGCGCCGGGACGAAGCGCGGCCAGGCTACGCCATCACAACAAGAAGCCGCGCGATGCGGCAACAGAGAGGTGGAACATGATCCAGCCAAAGCGTCGTCACCTGTTCGCGGCCGGCCTTGCCGGCCTCGGCGCCCGCGCAGCCCGGGCGCAGGAACGCTACCCCACCCGGCCGGTGATGATGGTCATTCCCTGGGCGGCCGGCGGGCCGACCGACACCTTCGGGCGCGTGCTGGCGCAGGCGATGTCGGAAGACCTCGGCCAGCCGGTCGTCGTCGAGAACCGCGGCGGCGCGTCCGGCACCGTCGGGCATGCCTATGTCGCGCGGTCCCGGCCGGACGGCTACACCTTCCTGCTCGGCACCAACAGCACCTATGCCATCGCGCCGCACCTGATGCGCGAACTGCCCTATGACAACCGGACGGCCTTCGTCGGCATCAGCCTCGTCGCGCGCAGCCCGCAGACGCTCTGCGTGCATCCCTCGGTCCGTGCGAACAGCGTCGCCGAGTTCGTCGCCCTGCTGCGGTCCAAGCCGGGCGAGGTGACGTTCTCCTCCGCCGGCATCGGCGCCAGCAGCCATCTCGCGATGGCGATGCTGATGGCGAAGACGGACACGCGCATGCTGCACGTGCCCTATCGCGGCGGCGGACCGTCGGCCCAGGCGCTGATCGCGGGCGAGGTGGCGTGCTCCTTCGTCGACTTCGCGACGGCGCTGCCTCTCAGCCAGAACGGGCAGCTGCGCATCCTCGGCGTCAGCACGCTGCAGCGGGTGCCGCAGATCCCGGACGTGCCGACGCTGGCCGAGAGCGGCGTGCCCGGCTTCGAATCCTCGACCGATACGGCGACCTTCCTGCCGGCCGGCACGCCGCAGCCGGTCGTCGATCGCCTCGGCGCGTCGATCAGGAAGGCGCTGACCGACCCGACCACCCGCCAGAAGATCACCACGCTCGGCTTCGAGGCGATCGGCACCACGCCTGCGGCGTTCGACGCCTATTGGACGCACGAGATCGCCAAATGGGGCGAGGTCATCCGCGTCCAGAACATCACCCTCGGCTGAACGGGCGCGCCGGGCGGAGCCGTTCCGCCCGGCGCCTCCGCGCGCCGGACGCCACCCACGGCGTCGACCACGATACCGAAGGGCCGAGCATGAACGAGCATCCCGCCGTCGCCGAACGGCTCAACCGCATCCAGCCGTCGCAGACCACGCAGATGCGCCAGCGCGCCCAGGCGCTGCGGGCCGAGGGCAAGGACGTGCTGGCGGTCTCCTCGGGCGAGCCGGACTTCGATACGCCGCGGCACATCCGGGAAGCCGGCATCGCCGCGATCGAGCGCGGCGAGACGCGCTACACCGACATCGCCGGCACCCGCGCGCTCCGGCGCGCGGTGGCGGAGAAGTTCCGCCGCGACAACGGCCTCGACTACGAGCCGGAGGAGATCATCGTCTCGACCGGCGGCAAGCAGGTCATCTACGACGCCATGGTCGCCACGCTGAATCCGGGCGACGAGGTGATCATCCCGACGCCCTGCTGGGTCTCCTACCCGGATATCGTGAGCCTCGCGGACGGCACGCCGGTGCTGCTGCCCTGCGGGCCGAACCAGCAGTTCAAGCTGACGCCCGCGCAGCTCGAGGCCGCGATCACGCCCCGCACCAAGTGGCTGGTGGTGAACACGCCGTCCAACCCGACCGGCGCCACCTACAGCGCGGAAGAACTGGCCGCGCTGGCGGCGGTGCTGCTCCGCCATCCCCAGGTCCTCGTCTTCACCGACGACATCTACGAGAAGCTGGTCTTCGACGGCCGGCGCTTCGCCACCTTCGCGCAGGCCGAGCCGCGCCTGAAGGAGCGGACGGTGACGATGAACGGCTGCTCCAAGGCCTATGCGATGACCGGCTGGCGGATCGGCTTCGCCGGCGCGCCGCGGGGCCTGATCAAGGCGATGGACAAGCTGCAGGGGCAGAGCACGTCGAACACCTGCTCGATCGCGCAGGCGGCGGCGATCGCCGCGCTGACCGGCCCGCAGGAGGAGACGGAACGGATGCGCCAGGCCTTCGAGCGCCGGCGCGACATGGTGGTGGAGATGCTCGACGCCACGCCGGGGCTGCGCTGCCACCGGCCGGAGGGCGCCTTCTACGCCTTTCCGGACATGACCGGCTGCCTCGGCCGCACCACCCCGGCCGGCACGAAGATCGGCAGCGACCTCGACTTCGTCTTCGCGCTGCTGTCCGAGGCCGGCGTCGCGACCGTGCACGGCGCGGCCTTCATGTATCCGGGCCATTTCCGCCTGAGCTTCGCGGCGGCGGACGAGACGCTGCGCGACGCCTGCCAGCGCATCCGCCGCTTCTGCGAGGCGCTGCGCTGAGGCGGGTGGGCGTCAATCCTCCGGCGGTTCCTCGATGCGCAGGCCGGCGCGCCTGAACTGCGCGACGAAGCGCTCGGTCAGCGGGCCGACGCGGTCGCGGCGCCAGGCGAGCCAGATCGCCGTCGTCGCGCCGCGGGCCGCGAGCCGGCGGATGCGGACGCGGCCCGGACGCAGCGCGCAGAGCACGGCCGGCAAGACCGAGATGCCGAGCCCTGCCGAGACCAGGCCGAGGATCACCGAATTGGCCGTCGCCTCCTGGGTGATGCGGGGCACAAAGCCCGCCTCCATGCAGATGGCATGCAACTGGTCGTTGAGGCTCGATCCCACGGTGCGGGCGAAGAAGACGAAGGATTCCCCGGCCAGCGCGGCGACCGGCAGCGGTCCGCGACCGGCCGCCAGCGGATGGTCGGGCGCGAGGACGACGCAGAGCGGTTCGCGCACCACTTCCATCGCTTCGAGCTCCGGCGGCAGCTTCGGCGGGCCCGGGCTGCGCAGGAAGCCGAATTCCAGGCGGCCGCGCAGCAACTGGTCGATCTGCTCGGGGGTGGGCTGGTCGCGCAGCGTGAGCGTGACGTCGGGGCATTCCCGGCGGAAGGCGCCGGTGGCATCGGCGAATGCGGCGCTGAGGGGCGCGGAGGGAAACAGGCCGATCCGAAGTTCGCCGACTTCGCCGGCCTGCGCGCGCTGCGCGACCAGGCGCGCGCGCGCCGCCTGCTCCATCGTCGCCCGCGCTTCCCGCAGAACCAGGCGGCCGGCGTCGGTGAGAGACACGCGCCTTCCGTTGCGTTCCAGGAGCTGCACGCCGAGGTCACGCTCCAGCGCCGCGATCTGCTGGCTGAGCGGCGGCTGCGACATGTTCAGGCGTGCCGCCGCGCGGCCGAAATGGAGTTCCTCCGCGACGGCGATGAAATAGCGTAGGTGTCTCAGCTCCATTGCGATCCCTGCCCCCGGGCTGCGGCAGCCAGCTTCGGGGCGCACCGGTGATTCATCAAGCGCGGACGCCGCGACCGGCTCGTGGCGCCTATCCCGGGAAGTGGCAGGCGACCGCGCGATCCTGCCCGCTGTTCTCCAGCAACGGGTCCTTCTCCGCGCAGACTGCCGCGGCGCGCGGGCAGCGCGTGCGGAAGCGGCAGCCGGAGGGCAGGTTGACCGGGCTCGGCGGTTCGCCTTCCAACGCGAAGCTGTCGGTGACGCGCTCGCCGCCGATCTTCGGGATCGCCGCGAGCAGCGACTGCGTATAGGGATGCTTCGGCACGGCGAAGATCGCCTCGGTCCCCCCGATCTCCACGATGCGCCCGAGATACATCACCGCGACCCGGTGGCAGACCAGCCGCACCACCGAGAGGTCGTGCGAGATGAACAGGTAGGTCAGTCCGAAGGCACGTTGCAGGTCGAGGAAGAGGTTGAGGATCGTCGCCTGCACCGAGACATCGAGACCGGAGGTCGGCTCGTCGAGGATCACCACCGAGGGCTTGAGCGTCAGGATGCGCGCGAGGCCCACCCGCCGCTGCTGGCCGCCGCTGATCTCGTGCGGGTAGAGGTCGAGGTGGGTTTCCGGCAGGCCGACGGCCGCCAGGATCTCGCGCACCCGCGTCTCGCGTTCCGCCGCCGGCAGGCCGGTGTGCACGACGAGCGGTTCGTGCAGCGAGGAGCGGATGGTCCAGCGCGGGTCGAGCGAGGCGCCGGGATCCTGGTAGCAATACTGCAGGTGCTCGCGATACTTGCGGGATTCCGAGGCTTTCAGGCCGGCGACGTCGTGCCCTTCGAATCGCACATGGCCCGACGTCGCGCGCTGGATGCCCATCAGCGTCTTGCCGAGCGTCGACTTGCCGCAGCCGGATTCGCCCACGATGCCGAGGATCTCGCCGCGGCGGACCTCGAAGGAGACGCCGTCGACCGCGCGCAGCCACCCGACCCGCCGCTTCCAGACGTTGCGGACCGGGAAGTGCTTGTGCAGGTCCTCGACGCTGAGGATCGTCCCGCCGTTCATGCGCGCGCTTCCAGCGGGTGGTGGCAGCGCACCGTGTGGCCGGCGGCGACCGCTTCGGGCGGCGGGCGGATGGCGCGGCATTCCGCGGTCGCGCGCTCGCAGCGCGGATGGAAGCGGCAGCCGGCGGGCGGGTCGATCAGGCGCGGGATCTCGCCCGCGATGCCGCGTATGCCGTTCTCCGAGGACGGCAGGCTGTCGAGCAGCTTGCGCGTGTAGGGGTGGGACGGGGTATCGAAGAAGCTGGCGACCGGCGCTTCCTCGACCTCCTGCCCGGCATACATGACGGTGATGCGGTCGCAGATCTCATAGGCCGTGCCGAGGTCGTGCGTGGTGAACAGCACCGCGACGCCACGTTCACGCGCGAGGCGCTTGAGCAGCGTCAGGATCTGCGCCTGCACGGTGACGTCGAGTGCCGTGGTCGGCTCGTCCGCGATGACGAGCTTCGGTTCGGGCAGCAGGGCCATGGCGATCATCAGCCGCTGGCGCTGGCCGCCGGAGACCTCATGCGGGTATTTCCGCAGCACGCCTTCCGGGTCCGGCAACTGCACCAGGCGCAGCAGATCGAGCACCCGCGCGCGGTCCTGCCGGCGACGTTCGCGCCCCGACAGCCCACCGTCCCGCAGCAGTGGCGACTTGAAGCGCGTCAGGTCGTCGATCTGGGTGCCGATGGTGAAGACCGGGTTGAAGGCCGTGAAAGGATCCTGGGGGATATAGGCGATGGCCTTGCCGCGGATGTCGCGCGCCAGCGCCGCGGCGTCGAGGCCGAGCAGCTCGCGCCCCTCGAAGCGGATCTGTCCCGCCTCGATGCGCGTCGCATTGGCGGGCAGGATGCCGAGGATGCTGCGTGCGAGCGTCGTCTTGCCGCAGCCCGATTCGCCGACCAGGCCCATGATCTCGCCGCGCCGGATGGTCAGGTCCACGCCGTCCAGCACGCGCGCGAGGCCGGCATCGGAGCCGAAGGAGACCCTCAGCCCGCGGACCTCGATCAGGTCATCGGCCATTGCGGGCCGCCCGGCGCAGGCGCGGGTCGAGGACGTCGCGCAGCCCGTCGCCCAGCAGGTTGAAGCCCATGACGACGAGGAAGATGGCGAGGCCCGGGAAGGCCGCATACCACCAGGCCATCGGCAGGAACTCGCGCGATTCCGCGATGGTCCGCCCCCATTCGGGCGTCGGCGGCGGCGGCCCGAGGCCGAGGAAGCCGAGCGTCGCCGCCGTGAGGATGGTGCCGCCCATGCCGATCGTGGTGCGCACGATGATGGAGGAGGAGATCGAGGGCAGGATGTGCAGCACCATCACGCGGAAGGGCGAGCAGCCCAGCGCGATCGCCGCCTCGACGAAGGGTTCCTTCTTGCAGGATCGCGTCTCGGCGAAGACGAGGCGCGCCCAGAAGGGCCAGTAGGTCGCCGAAAGCGCCAGGATCACGTTCTCGATCGACGGCCCGAGCGTCTGCGCGATGGCGATGGCGAGGACGATCTGCGGCACCGCGAGGAAGATGTCCGAGGTCCGCATCAGCAGGTCGCTGCCGATGCCTTCGTAGTAGCCGGCGACGAGGCCCATCGGCACGCCGATGACGACCGCGATGGCGATCGCGGTGACCGCGATGGTGATGGTGATCCGCGCGCCGAACAGCAGGCGCGAATAGATGTCGCTGCCCATCCGGTCGGTTCCGAGCCAGTTGTCGGGCCCCGGCGGGGAGAGGCGGCGCGCGGTGTGGAAGGCGGTCACGTCGCCCGGATGGGTGGACAGCAGGGGAGCCAGCACCGCCGCGAGCACCAGCAGCACGATCAGCACGAGGCCGAGCAGCGCCGCCCGATCCTCCATCAGCTTCTTCAGGATGCGGCGCATCAGCGGGCCTCGCGCGGGTCGATCATCCCATGGAGGATGTCGACGATCAGGTTCACCACGATGAACATGGTCCCGACGATCACCGTGAAGCCCATCACCGCGTTGTAGTCGGACGACAGGATCGAGTTGACGGCGAAGGTGCCGAGGCCCGGCCAGTCGAACACCGCCTCCACCACCACCGCGCCCGCGAGCAGGATGCCGAAGATCAGGCCGATCTGCGTCACCGTGCCGATCAGCGCGTTGCGCAGGACGTATTTCCAGATCACCAGGCGGCGCGGATAGCCCATCGCGGTCTCGTAGAGCACGTAGTTCGATTGCAGGGCGTCCAGCACGCCGGCGCGGGTGAAGCGCACGATCGTCGCCATGGCCGGGACCGCGAGTGTGATGACCGGCAGCACCATGTGCCGCAGCGCGTCGAAGAAGATCTCATGGTCCTCCAGCAGGATCGCGTCGATCAGGTAGAAGCCGGTGATCTGCTCGGGGCCCCAGCCCTCGACGCGGCCGCCGAGCGGCGTCCAGCCGAGCCGCATGGAAAAGAGCAGCTGCAGCAGGATCGCGAACCAGAAGCTCGCGATGGCGAGGCCGGCGATGGTGACGACGCGCAGCGCGTGGTCGAGCCAGGAATTGCGCCGCAGCGCGGAGACGACGCCGAGCGGCACGCCGACGAGGCTCGCCACCACCACGGTGACCAGGGTGAGCTCGAGCGTCGCCGGCAGGCGGTCGAGCAGGTCCTCGGCGACCGGGCGCCCGGTATAGATCGAGCGCCCCATCTCCCCGTCCAGGATCGAGACGAGGTAGCGCCAGAACTGCACGTGGAGCGGCTGGTCGAGGCCGAGCTGCGCGCGGATGGCCGCGATCGTCTCCGGCGTCGCGTTCTCCCCCGCGACGAAGGCCGCGGGGTCGGCCGGGATGACATGCGAGATGAAGAAGACGATCGCCAGCAGGCCCAGCAGGGTCGGAACGAACCAGGCCAGCCGGTTCACCACGAGTACGATGGTCTTCACGCTCTCCTCACCCCCGGATGGCCGGCTGCCGTCAGGTCAGCCGCAGCCACCGCATCTCCTGCCCGTCGCCGATCGGGCAGAACCGGACGCCCTGGACGTTCTTGCGGAACGGCCCATACCACTTGGTGTTGTGGATGAAGAGCGCTGCGGCATCCGCGCTCGAGATGCGGGCGACCTGTTCGTAGAGCGGGGCGCGCCGCGCCTGTTCCGGCGTGGCGAGCGCCTCGGCTAGCAGGCGGTCGACCTCGGGGTTGCTGTAGTAGCTCGCGTTGCCGCCGCGGTGGCGCTCGGTGGCCAGCAACTCGCCGGCCCAGTTGTGCGGGTCGGCGTAATAGGTGCTGCGCCAGAGGAACAGCATGTCGTACATCTGCTCCGGGTCGCGCATCTTGTTGGACACGACCGGCCAGGGCTCGTTCAGCAGCTTACTCTGGATGCCTGCGCGGGACAGGCCGTTCTGCAGCAAGGCCGCGCCCTGCATCGACTGTTCGTAGCCCACCATGCCGGCAACCGTGACCTCGCGCAGCGGCGCCTGCACGCGCTGCAGGTGCCACTTCGCCTTGTCGATGTCGAAGGTATAGCCCGCGACATCCTTCGGCGCGCCCCACATCGGGTTGGGGATCACCTGCGTGTTGCGTACCACGGAGCCGCCGAGGATGTTGTTGATCCAGCCGTCGTAGTCGAAGCAGCAGCAGACCGCCTTGCGGAAGTTGACGTCGGTGAAGGGCGGGCGCTTGTTGTGCATGGTGGCGTAGAAGAGCCGCGTCGACTCCGCCTCCATGACGTTCATGTTGGGATCGCCCTGCAGCCGCGTGATCTGGTCCTGCGGCATATAGGGGTCGGTGCCCTGGAAGTCCCCGCGCACCAGGCCGAGCACGCGGCTGTTCACCTCGGCGACGTAGCGGAAGTCGATCTCCTGCAGGCCCGCCGGACCGAGGAAGTGCTGGTCGTTGCGCTGCGCGAGGAAGCCGCGCGCCGGGTCGAAGCGGCGCAGGATGTAGGAGCCCGACCCCGCGTCGTTGCGCGCGATCCATTCCTGGCCCCAGTCGCCGTTCTTCTCGTTCCGCTTCACCAGCGCGCTGTTGACGATGTAGATGTCGTGGGTGATCGCGGCGAAGATCGCCGATGCCTTGGTGAGGTTGAATTCGACGGTGTGCCGGTCGCGCGCCTTGGTCGAGCCCGGCTCGATCAGCGGCGCGAAGAGCGGATAGGCGCCCTTCTTCACCGCGAGGATGCGCTCCATGGAATAGACCACATCCTCCGCCGTCAGGTCGGCGCCGTCGTGGAACTTCACGCCCTGGCGCAGCTTGAAGACGTACTGCTTGCCGTTGGGGGAGACCGTGTAGCTCTCGGCCAGCCAGGGCTCGAGCTTCGGCGGATTGTCCAGCCAGCGCATCAGCCCGTCATAGAGGTTGAGGCGATACGCGACGCGGCCGACGTCGAAGGTCGCATGCGGATCCATGGTGTCGAAGGCGCTGCCATTGGCGAAGACGATGCGTCCGCCGCCACGCTGCGCCATCGCGGCGCCCGGCAGTCCCAGCGTGGCCGTTCCCGCCGCCGCCGCCTTCAGCAGATCGCGCCGCCCGGTGCCTTCGGGCACCCGCTGTCCATGGCGCTCTTGCATCGCCCGCCTCCTTGTGTGTGCCCCCGGCTGCGAAGTGCCGTCGCGCGGAGCGGCGCACTTCCAGCGATGCATGCTGACAACCACCGCGCCGCGGCGTCAAGGAGCCGCGGGGCCTGTTGTCGAGCGCACGGGCGGCCTCTAGCGTTTCCTCCTGGGCGTGGTGCAGGGGCGCATGAACGAGGATCCGATCCTGGTCTGGGGCGCGGGCGCAATCGGGGGCACGATCGGCGCCTTCCTGCGGCGTGCCGGCCATGCGGTGACCTTCGTGGACCTGGTCGAGGACCACGTTGCCGCCATCGCGCAGGGCCGCCTGCAGATCCGCGGCCCGGTCGCGGCGTTCACGACCGGCGGTCCGGCCTTCACCCCGGCAACGCTGGCCGGCCGCTTCCGCCGCGTGGTCCTCGCGGTCAAGGCGCACCATACCGCGGAGGCGGCACGCATGCTCGCGCCGCACCTGGCCGAGGACGGCTGCGTGGTCTCGGCACAGAACGGCCTCAACGAGCTGGTGCTGGCGGAGATCCTCGGCGCCGGGCGCGTGATCGGCGCCTTCGTGAACTTCGGCGCGGACTGGCACGGGCCGGGCGATATCCTCTACGCCAACCGCGGCGCCGTGGTGGTGGGCGAGCTCGACGGTAGCCGGACACCGCGGATCGAAGCCGTTCACGCCTTGCTGCGCGACTTCGAGGCCGACGCGGCCATCGCCGACAGCATCTTCGCCTATCTCTGGGGCAAGACCGGCTATGGCGCGCTGCTGAAGGCGAGCGCGCTGACCGACGAGACCATCGCCGACTTCATCGCCGCCCCGGCTCTCCGCCCGCTGCATCTCGCGCTGGTGGGAGAGGTGATGGCGGTCGCCGCGGCCGAGAAGGTCCGCCCCATCGGCTTCAACGGCTATGACCCCGATGCCTTCGCCGCCGGCGATGCCGCGGCGATCGACGCCTCCATCGCCGCCATGGCCGCCTTCAACCGCGCGACCGCAAAGCCGCGCAGCGGGATCTGGCGCGACCTCGCGGTGCGGCGCCGGCCCACGGATGCGGCGGCGCAGCTCGCCCCGGTGCTGGCGGCGGCGCGGCGGCACGGCATACCCACGCCGGTTCTGGACCGGCTGGTGGCGCTGATCGGCGCCGTCGAGCGCGGCGAGCGCGCGATCGGCATGGACCTCGCCGGGGACCTCCTCGGCATCGCGACGTCGCAGCGGGGGATCGAGGGATGACGGAGAAGGTGGCGGTCGTCACGGGGGCGGCCCGCGGCATCGGGCGTGGCTGCGCGCTGGAGCTGGCGCGGCGCGGCTACGACATCGTGATCGTGGACATGCTGGCGCCGGAGATGGAGCGCACCGTGGGCGAGATCACCGCACTCGGCCGCCGGGTCATGACCGAGGAAGCCGATGTCGCCGACCACGCCCGTGCGAGGGCGATCGCCGCCGCGGCGAGGGCCCGCTTCGGGCGCATCGACGTACTGGTCAACAATGCCGGCCGCGGCAACCCGACGGGCATCCTCGACATCACCGAGGAGGGCTTCGACCGCACCATCGCGGTGAACCTCAAATCCTGCTTCAACTACATCCAGGCCTGCGTGCCGCTGATGCTGGAGGGCGGCGGCGGGCGCATCGTCTCGATGTCTTCGCTCAACGCGCATACCGGCGGGGTGACCAGCGCGGTCTCGAAATTCTCCTATGCTGCGGCCAAGGCCGGCATCATCGGCATGACAAGGGCGCTGGCGAAGGAACTCGGGCCGACCATCGCGATCAACTGCGTCTGTCCCGGCGTGATCGAGACCGAGGTCGGCAACTCCCTGACGAAATCGCGCGGGCCGGAACTGGCGAAGAAGATCGTGCTGGACCGGCTCGGCACGCCGGCCGATGTCGCCCAGCTCGTCGCCTTCCTGGCCACCGCCGAGCCCTTCTTCATCACCGGCCAGGCGATCACCATCGACGGCTTCCAGTGGGAGATCTGAAGCGCATGGCGAGCCGCGTCGGCGTCGACATCGGCGGCACCTTCGCCGATTTCTGCGCCCTGGACGAAGCGACGGGGACGCTCTCGACGCTCAAGGTGCTGACCACGCCGGACCGCCCCGGGGCCGAGGTCATCGCCGGCCTCGAAGGGCTTCACCGGCGCTTCGGCATCGCGCCGGCCGACATTGCCTGGTTCACCCACGGCACCACGGTCGGGGTGAATGCCATCATCCAGCGCAAGGGCATCCGCCTGGCGCTGCTGGTGACCGAGAATTTCCGCGACGTGCTGGAGGTCGCGCGCCTCAAGACGCCGGATCCCTACCACCTCTATTCGCGCCGGCCCGATCCGCTGGTGCCGCGCGCCCGCGTGCTCGAGGTCCGCGGCCGGCTGCTCGCCGACGGCAGCGAGGCGCAGCCGCTCGACGCCGCCTCGGTCGAGGCGGCGCTCGCGCGGGCGGAGGAACTGGGCGCGGAGGGCATCGTCCTCGCGCTGCTCCATGCCTGGCGCAACCCGGCGCATGAGCATGCGGCGAAGGCCATCATCGCGGCAAGGCGGCCGGACCTGCCGGTCTATTGCTCGGCCGATGTCTGGCCGATCATCCGCGAATACGAACGTACCGTCACCGCGACGGTACATGGCCATGTGCAGCCGCGCGTCGCCTATTACCTGGGCTCGCTGCAGGACGCGCTGAAGCGGGCCGGAGTCGGCACCGAGCCGATGGTCACCAAGTCCAACGGCGGCGTCATGCGGGCCGAGCTCGGCAAGACGCGCTGCGTCGAGATGCTGCTCTCCGGCACCGCCGCCGGCGCCATCGGCGCCGCCTTCGTGGCGCGCCAGGCGGGCGTCGCGCGCGCCATGAGCCTCGACATCGGCGGCACCAGTGCCGACGTCGCGATCATCGCCGGCGGCGCGCCGGGCTACGGCACCGGCGAGCGGGTCGGGGACTTCCCGGTCTACATCCCGACCGTCGCCGTCTCCTCGATCGGTGAGGGCGGCGGGTCGATCGCCGCGGTGGATGCGCTCGGCCGCCTGACCGTGGGGCCGGAGAGCGCCGGCTCCGTGCCGGGCCCCGCCTGCTACGGCCGCGGCGGCACCCGCGCGACCATCACCGATGCCATGTGCGTCCTCGGTTGGATCGGCCATGGCGAGCTCGGCTACGGCGCCGTGACGGTCCGGCGCGACCTCGCCGGGCAGGCGGTGGACGCCGTCGCCGCGGGCCTCGGCCGGTCGCGCGAGGCCGCCGCCGAGGCGATCGTGCAGGTTGCCGTCAGCGGCATGTACAAGGAGGTGAGCAAGCTCGCCGCCCGCCAGGGCGTCGATGCGCGCGACTTCTGCCTGCTGCCCTTCGGCGGCGCCGGGCCGATGCTGGGCGCCTTCCTCGCGCGCGAGCTCGGCATGCAGGACGTGCTGATCCCGACCGCGCCGGGCGTGCTGTCCGCCCTCGGCGGACTGATCGCGGAGATCCGCAACGACTTCCTCGACACCGTCTATGCCGATCTCGATGCCGCGTCGCTGCCGGGCATCGCCGCGAGCTTCGCGCGCCTGGAAGCCGACGCCCGCCGCTGGCTCGTCGAGGAGCAGCGCTTCGCCGGCGAGGCCCGGCTGCTGCCCTCCGCCGACATGCGCTACCGCGGCCAGTCCTTCGAGATCGAGGTGCCGCTCAGGCCCGAATGGCTCGCCGCGGGCGACATCGCCGCCATGGCGGGCGCCTTCCACGCCGAGCACGAGCGCATCTACGGCCATGCCGACTGGGAGGCGCCGATCCAGGCGATCTCGCTCCGCATGGTCATCGCCGGCGCGGTGCCCGCGCCGCATTTCCCGGAGCAGGAGCGCGTGACCGGCGAGCCCGTGCCGGCCGGCGAGGTGACCGTCTTCCTCGACGGCGCGCCGCACCGGGCGCCGCTTTATCGCCGCGGCACGCTGCGCCACGGCCACCGCGTCGCCGGCCCCTGCATCGTGGCGCAGGAGGACACCACATCCTGCGTCCCGCCGGGGCTTGCGGGCGCGGTGGACCGCTTCGGCAATCTCCGCCTGGGGGTGCTTCCGATGGCCGGGGCGCCGCAGGGCGCGGAGGGCTGAATCGGATGCGAGAGCCAAAGACGCCCATGACGATCGATCCCGTCACCCTGCAGATCCTCGGCAACCACGCCCAGGCGGCGGCGGAGAGCATGGCCTTCACGCTCTTCCGCACCGCGCATTCGACCTTCGTGAAGGAGACCGAGGACTTCACCACCGGCCTGACCACGCCGGACGGGCAGACCTTCGCCTCCCCGCGCGAACTGGGCGCGACCTGGTTCGTCGGCCTCGACTACGGCCCCGTCATCCGCGCCATCGACGGCTACGCCGAAGGCGACGTGTGCATGACGAACGACCCCTACAGCGGCTTCGTCTGCACCCATTCGCCCGACATCCACCTCTGGAAGCCGATCTTCTGGGAAGGCGAGCTGGTCTGCTTCGCGGTCGGGCACATCCACAACACCGATGTCGGCGGGGCGGTGCCCGCCTCGCTGTCCCGCGCGCTGACCGAGGTGCACCAGGAAGGCATCCGCTTCCCGCCCTGCAAGCTGGTCGATCGCGGCACGCTCGACCAGCGCCTGCTCGACGTGATGCTGACCAATGTCCGCGCGCCGACCCAGAACTGGGGCGACCTCAAGGCCCAGCTCGCCGCCATGACCACCGGCGAGCGCAAGGTCCACGAGATGATCCGCCGCTTCGGGGTCGGGACCTTCCGCGACGGCATCCGTGGGCTGCTCGACCTCGGTGAGCGCCAGGCCCGCCGCGTGATCGAGGGCATCCCCGATGGCGACTATCCCTTCACCGACTACCTCGACGAGGATGCGCCCGACGGCCTGCCCTGCCGGCTGCACCTGACCCTGCGCATCCGCGGGGATTCGGCGGAACTCGACTTCACCGGCTCCGACCCGCAGCTCGCCGCCTCGCTCAACATGCCCACGGGCGGCAATCCGCGGCACATCCTGCTGATGGTGGGATGGAACTACGTCCTCTACACGCTCGACCCGACAGTGCTGCTGAATGGCGGGCTGATCCGCCCGGCGACCTGCATCGTGCCGGAGGGCACGGTGCTGAACCCGGTCTTTCCCGCCGCGGTCGGCATGCGCTCGATGACCTGCATGCGGCTGCAGGGCGTGGTGATGGGCGCCTTCCAGCGCGCGCTGCCCGACCGGCTGCCGGCCGGGCCGGCGAGCGGCGGGCCGATGACCAACGTCAATACCACCGACAACCGTACCGGGCGCCGCGTCATGGCGGCGATCGACCCGATCACCGGCGGCGCCGGCGGCTCGCCCTTCGGGGATGGCTCGGACGGCTCCGGCGCCAACAGCGGCTTCCTCAAGAACACGCCGGTCGAGATCAGCGAGGCCGAGGTTCCCGTCCGCATCCTGCGCTACGGCCTCGAGCCCGATTCCGGCGGCGCGGGCCTGCATCGCGGCGGCCTCGCGACGGTGCTGGAGTTCCGCGTCGATGCGCCGGGCACGGTGGTGACGGCGCGCAACCGGGACCGCTCGCTGTTCCGCGCCTGGGGCGTGGCCGGAGGGAACGCGGGCGCGGCCTCCCAGTTCTGGCGCAACCCCGGCACGGATCGTGCGCAGAACCTGGGCAACACCGATGTCGTGACGCTCGATCCCGGGGACGTGATCCGCCTGGTCTGTTCCGGCGCGGCCGGCTGGGGCCCGCCCTGGCAGCGGCCGGCGGAGGAGGTGCTTGCCGACCTCGAGGCCGGCAAGATCACCGCCGCGGCGGCCGCGCGCGACTATGGCGTGGTTCCGGGCGATGCGGCGGCGACCCGGGCGCGCCGGGCAGCGATGGCGGCGGAACCGCGCCCCGGCACCGATGCCGGCCCCGAGCGCGCGGCGCATGAGGCGGTCTGGACCGAGGCCAACTACGCCGCCCTGACCGAGGCGCTGGCCCGCTTGCCCGTGCATTGGCGCCACTTCGCCAAGCGGCGCGTCTTCGCCTCTGTCGCCGCCGACCCCGGCCGCCGCGGCGACGGGTCCGAGGTCCGGCGCGCGGTCGCCGCGCTGCACGCCGCATTCCCCCAGATTGCCTGAAGGAGCCATCGATGGGACAGCGCTTCGCCGGACAGAAGGTCGTCGTCACCGGGGCCGCCGGAATCTACGGCACCGCGCTCGCCGCGGGCTTCGCGGCGGAGGGCGCGCGCCTGGTGCTGGCCGACCGGCACGAGAGCCGGCTCGCGGCGGTGGCCGCGACGCTGCCCAGGGGCTGCTTCGTGCTCCAGGCCGCCGACCTGACGCGCGACGAGGCGATCGACGCGCTGGTCGCGCGTGCCAACGAAGGCGGCGCGCCGCAGGTGCTGGTCAACAACGCGGGCATCTATCCCTTCATCCCGCTGATGGAGGTCACGCCCGGCGACTACGACCGCATCCTCGGCGTCAATGCGCGCGCACCCTTCCGCCTGATGCAGGGCATCGGGGGCGCGATGGCCGAAGCGGGGCGCGGGGCCATCGTCAACGTCACCTCGGCGGCGGCCGAGGTCGTGCGCGGCAACGGCGTTCCCTATGGCGCGTCGAAATGCGCACTCGAATACCTCACCCGCGCCTTCGCGCTGGAACTCGGCGGGCGCGGCGTGAGGGTGAACAGCGCCCGGCCCGGCTTCGCGGAAGGCAGTGCGGAGGTCACGATGCCGCCGGGCTACGCGGATGCGATCCGCCGGCGGTCGCTGCTCGGCAGCATGGGCGCGCCCGCGGAATTCGCCGCCGTGGTCATGTGGCTCTGCTCCGCGGAGGCCGCGCATGTCACCGGCACGGTGCTCGACGCCGGTGGCGGCGGGCATATCAACCGCCGCGAAGGTGCCGCGACCCGGGCGCGAAGCTGACCCTGGCGGGCGCTTCGGCGCCCACGCCACGCGCGATGATCGCGGTCCGCTGATCGCTGGATGGTCGAATCGGACGCACGGCTGCGCCGCCGGGCCGCCGGTTCCGGGCGGCGACGCACTGCCCCCGTGCGGGCAAGCAGCTTCCGTCCCGTGGAGAATAATACAACAGTCGCGAAGATTCCGTGCCGTTTCGGGACGTTCGGGGGCTTTCGCAATGACATTCGTTACGGCACGCCCCTAGGCTGATATTGCACGACCGTTCAGTTCCGCACTGCGACCGAACTGCGGCTGACACTGTGACCGGAATCAGATGCTGATGAAGATCCTTCGCCGCACACCGGGACCTGCGGTCGCTCTGCTCGCCCTCCTGATATCGGGCCTGCCCCGGATGTCGATGGCGCAGGGCCCGGCCGGCATCGTCATTCCGCCCGGCGGCACCCGTGTGCCGGAGATCGCGCCGCAGCAGCCGCCGCGCGTCGGCCCCGGGC
>JAFADX010000166.1 GCA_023424475.1 Pseudomonadota bacterium | reverse complement strand
CCGTCGGTCGCCGCGAGCGCCTCCGCGAGCCGCTCGCCGAAGCCGCGCGCCGCCTGCGCGATGGTCGCCTCGAGCACCGCCGGATCGACCGCGGGCACGGCGCCCGGCCGGGTGGCGATGATGTAGTGGACCCGCGCCAGCGGCGCGTCGCCGAGGGCGATGTAGACGGCTGAGAGCCGCCCGGCATAGGCGCGCGCGATCATCTGGCCGACCCGCTCGCGCAGGCTGGTGTCGAAGGTGTCGCGCGGCAGCCAGGCGATGGCGGAGACGAAGCGTTCGAAGGGGTCGGCCCGCACCGTCAGCGCGGCGCGCGGGCGGATGGTCAGGTCGAGCGCCCGCCGCGCGCCGGCGAGGATTGCCGGCTCGGGCGCTTGGAACAGCTCGTCGCGCGGCCAGGTGTCGAGGATGTTGCGCAGGGCGCGGCCGTCATGGCTGTCCGGATCGACCCCCGCCATCTCGAGGATCTGCTCGCACTTGCGCCGCAGCAGCGGAATGGAGCGTGGATTGCGGTTGTAGGCCGCAGCGGCGAAGAGGCCGAGGAAGACGCGGCCGCCGACGACGCGGCCATCGGCATCGTAGATGCGCGTCGCGATGGCGTCGGCGTGCTGCGGGCGATGCACCGTCGAGCGCATGTTCGCCTTGGCGACGGTCAGCGGCGTCGGGTCGGCGAGCGCACTCCGGACGGCGGGCGGCACGGCCGAGAGGTCGCGCAGGGCGTCGAAGACCGGCACCGCGGGGTCGGCCAGCAGGCCGAGGTTCTCCGCCGCGACGATGGCGATCGAGCCGTCGGGCTTCAGTTCGTAATGGCGATGGCCGAGCAGGACGAAATTGTCCTCGATCATCCATTGCAGGAAGGCGACGGCCTCGTCCGCGACCGGCCCGCCGGCGGCGCCGACCTCGTCCATCGCGCTTTCCAGCAGCGTGACCATGGCCGGGAAGGCGCCGGTCGCCGCGCGCACGTCGGCAAGCGCACGGGCGATCGCCGATTCGAGCGTATCGAGCGCGTCCCCCGCACCATGCGGCATGCCCGACAGGACGGGCCCGGCGGCACCGATGGTGACGCGCATCATGCTCTCCCGCGCCGGGGAGGCGGGGTCGAGGGCGAGCAGATGCCCGGCCTCGTCCCGCCGCACGCCGAGCACCGGATGCAACAGCGAATTGACCGAGCGCCCGTGCAGCGCCAGCGCGGCCAGCACCGAATCGACGAGGAAGGGCATGTCGTCGGTGACGATCTCGGCCACCGGGCGGGGCCCGGTGCGGGGGCCGGGCGGCAGGATCCGCGACTTGGCCCGGCCGGGCGTCCGATCCGCCACGAAGGCGAAAAGGCTGGCCGCGGCGCCGGCGAGGGCCTCGGGCGGGGCGGCCGCCAGTTCCGCCGTCGGCACGCCGGCATGCAGCGCCTGCAGCAGCCGCGCGGCGTCCGGGGGCAATGCGGGCGCCAGGCGGGCCAGGGCTTCCTCCGCCGCGCGCAGGATCTCGGCGCGTGCCGTATCGGGAAGGGCGGCCGTGTCGTCCGGCATCTTGGGGCCTCCGTGTTCCTCCGGGGGCCGCAGGGTGCGCCGACCGGGCTGCCGCGTCCACCATTCCCCTGCCGCGGCGCGACGCAACAGGCTAAACAGCAGGCATGAGCATCACCCTCGACAGCCTGCTCGCGCCCGTCACGCCCGAGCACTTCATGGCGGAGTTCCACGACCGCCAGCCGCTCCATATCCCGGGTGCGGCCGGCAAGTTCGCGCAGGTGCTCGACTGGGCCTCGATCGACCGCCTGCTCGGCATGACGCACATCTGGACCGAGACGAGCTTCAGGCTCGTGCTCGACAGCGTGCCGGTGCCGCCGGCGCAGTACAGCGCGAAGGCGACCTCGCGCGACGGGGCACCGGTGCTGCAGCCGGTCGCGGCGAAGGTGCAGGACTGGGTGCGCCGCGGCGCCTCGGTGGTGATGAACGACGTGGACAGCCTGACGCCCGGCCTCGCCGCCGTCTCCGCTGCGCTGGAAGGCGCCGGGCTCGGGAAGGCGCAGGCCAACGTCTACATCTCCTGGCAGTCGCACAAGGCGTTCCACGCCCATTACGACACCCACGACGTCTGGGCCCTGCAGGTGGAAGGCGAGAAGGCCTGGAACATCTGGGAAGGCCGCGCCGAATGGCCGATCGCCCACACCATCTTCCGCGGCCAGCCGCAGGAGGTGCACGAGCGCGCCAAGGGCGCCCTGCGCCAGCGCGTGGTGCTGAAGAAGGGCGACATCCTCTACCTGCCGCGCGGCTGGTACCACGACGCGCTGGCCGAGGCGCCGAACTCGGTCCATGTCGCCTATGGCGTGCATGCGCCGCTCGGGCTCGACTTCGCGAACATCCTCGCCGAGCGCGCGCTGCACGACCCCGAGTTCCGCAAGCCGCTGCCGCGCCAGGACGGCAGCCCGGCCGCGAGATACGCGCTGACGCAGCGCGCCGCGCTGCTCGGCCGGACGCTCTCGGAGTTCGCGCGCGATCCGCGGGTGCTCGAGATCCTCGAAGGCTTCGTGCGCGACTACCGCTTCGAGCGCGGCGGCTACGACCTGCTCGCCGCGCGCGGGGAGGCGGCGCCGGCCGCCGCACCGGCCGCGCCATCGCCCCCGCCATCCGCGCCCGCCGGCCCGGCGCTGCGCGTGGTCGGCGAAGCCCGCCCCGTGCGGCGCGGCAGCGAGTTCGGCCTCAAGACCGGCGCCGGCGTCATCGCCATGACCTATGGCGAGGTCGAGGCCTCGGCCTGGATCCTCGCCCGCCCGAGCTTCAGCGAGGCGGAACTGCGCGCCGCCTATCCCGCGCTCGACGCGCCCGCGCTGATCTCGCGGCTGCGGGAGGCCGGGGTGCTCGCCGCATGATCCCCGTCGCGATCCTGCTGCCGCTGCTGCTGCTCGCCCTGCCGGCGGCCGCGCAGGTCCGCCCCTTCTCCTGCGTCGGCGCCGAACAGGTGGAGGACGACGTCTTCTCGGTCCCCTTCTCGCGCGGTTCGGCACGCGTGACCGATGCGGCGCGCTCCCCGCTCGCGGCGGCGGAGGAGGTGCTGCGCGCCAATCCGGACCGCGTCGCCTGCGTGCTCGGGCATGCGGGTCGGGAAGGCGGGGCGAGCACCTCCATCCGGCTCGCAGCGGAACGCGCGCGCAACGTGGCCCGGGCGCTCTCGACCCGCGGCATCGAACGCGACCGGCTCCGGGCGGAGGCGCGCAGCGCCCATTTCAGCCCGCGGATCCGCGCCGCCGTGCCGGCCTCGCGCACCGTCACGATCGTGGTGCTGCCGCCCCCCTGAGGCATCCGCGCATCTGTGGCGTTTTCCCGCCACAGTGTTGCATTGCTGCCCTTGCGCCGCACCGCACAAGACTCGCATCCTGGCGTCCCCGCCCCCCGAAAGGCCCTCGATGCGCCTCATTTCGCTGGCGTTGGCCGTCACTGTCGCCTTGCTCCCGCTCGTCGCGCAGGGACAAGGCCGGCCGCGCAATGCTGCACCGCAGCCACCCCCCGCCCGCGAGCGCGAAGCCGTCATCGCCAACCAGACCGGGCTGACCCTGCGCGAGCTCTACGCCGCCGCCCCGGGCGCGGCGGATGCCGGCCCCGACCTGCTTGGCGCGGAGACCGTTCCCGACCGCGGCACCTTCCGTGCGCGCATCGCGGGCCCGGCCTGCGAGCTGGAATTCCGCGCCGTCCTCCAGGACGGCAGCGAGCGGCGCCGGCGGCAGAACATCTGCCGGAACCGCCGCGTGACGCTGGGCGACCCCGCCATTCCGCTGCGGGAGGCGACCGTGCGCAACGAAACCGACACCGTGATCCTGCAGGTCTTCGCCGCGCCGCCCGGCGCCGGGGAGCGCGGCCCGGACCGCCTCGACGAGAACGTGGTGCCCGCCGGCCGCGACTACCGCATCCGCCTCGGCCGCACGCGCGACTGCGTCTACGACATCACCGCGGTGTTCGAGGACGGGGAGGAGGAGACCCGCCGCGCCGCCAACCTCTGCCGCCAGCCGCGCGTGGTCTTCGGCGACCCCGACGCGCCGCGCCGCGAAGCACGGATCGAGAACACCTCCGACCGCACGATCCGCGAGCTCTATGCCTCGACCCGCGCCCCGGGAGCCTGGGGGCCGGATCGCCTCGGCACCGACATGCTCCCCGCGGGCGACGGCTTCACCCTGCGCCTGCGCGGCCGGGAATGCCTGTGGGACCTGCGTGCGGTCTACGAGGACACGGCGGAGGAGGTGAAGCAGGGCGTGGATCTCTGCGCCAGCCGTCAGGTCGCCTTCGACGGTTCCGGCGCGCCGCGCCCGCCCGAACGCCGGGTCCTGCTGGTGAACCGCCACGAGGCGATGGTGCAGGAGGTCTACATCTCCGGCAGCGCCGAGGAGGACTGGGGCCCCGACCGGCTGGGCGACGAGGTGCTGCCCCGCGGCGCGCGCCTGGAGGTCTCCGCCCGGCTGCGCGACTGCCGGGCCGACCTGCGAATCGTCTTCGAGGACCGCCGCGCGGCCGAGGAACGCGCCGCCATCAACCTCTGCGAAGTCGGCGTCATCGTGCTCCGCCCCGGCTGGACGCTGACGGACCGGCTGGACGAGGGCGAGGTCCCCGATCCCGGCCCGCGCCCGGGCAGCGTGCGCCTGCGCAACGGCGGGACCGAACCGATCGCGCAGCTCTACGTCGCCGCGCGGGGAGAACCGCGCGGGCCGGACCGGCTCGGCCGCACCGTGCTCGGCGTCGGCGAGACGGTGGACTTCGCCCCGCCCGAGGGCACCCCCTGCCACGCCGACCTGACCGCCGTGTTCCGCGACGGGCGGGAGGCGGTGCTGCAGGACACGGACCTCTGCGCCGGCATCGAGGTGGTGATCCCATGAAGCGCCTGCTGACCCTCGTCCTGCTCGCCTGCGCCGGGCCGGCCCTTGCCGAGGGCGTGCCCGGGGGCCTGCGCGGCACCTGGTCGCTCGGCGCCTGTGCCGCGCCGGACGCCCTGCTGCACGTCACCGCCCGCAGCGTCGTGCGCCTGCCGCTGGATGGCCCGGCCCGGCTCGTGCGCTTCCGCAGCATCCGGGAGCGGGAGGGCTGGACCATCGGCATCGGCGGGGGCGCCGAGGCGCCGCGCGTCATGCTGCGGGCCGACGGCGACGCGCTGGAGACGGCCGAGCCCGACGCCAAGACGCTCGACGACCAGCTTCCGGGCGCCGGGCCGCCCACCCGCTGGGAACGCTGCGCGGCGCCGCCGCCGATCCTCGCCCTGCTGCACGGCGAAGGCATCGCCTTCCTCGGCGCCCTCGAGCGCATCGAGGCCGTCTGCCAGGGCGGCGCGGCGACTGCCTGCCTGCAGGAGGTCGTCACCGTCGGCGACGTCTCCGGCGACGGGCTGCTCGGCACCGCGGAGATCGCGCGGATGCTGCGCGGGGCGGCCTGGGCGCTGGCCGCCCAGGATGGCGGGGCTTCGGATTCCCTCGCGGCGGCGGTCGGGCTCGGCGGCATCGCGGCCCTCGGCGCGGCGCGGCTGACGGTCGAAAGCCTGGACTACGACGGCGACGGCCGGCTCTCGGTGGCCGAGCTGGGGCAGGACCGAGCCGCCTTCCCGCCGGGCACAGGCGCCCCGGCGGGGCAGCCGGTGGCGCTTCAGGCTCTCGACGAGGGCGCGGGCCTGCTGCGCGCGTTGATCGAGCGTCTTGCGGCCCCGTGACAGCCGCCAGGAAAATCGCGTGACGGTTTAATTTTCCTCGTCCTATTCTCGTTATATGCGAGGTCTTCGGATCCTGATCCTGCTGTGGCCGCTCGCGGCCTGCGGCAACACCACCGGCGCGGACGTGCTCCGGGCCGCGGTCTGGCCCATCCCGCTGCCGGCCTCGCTCTTCGCCCCGTCCGACCCGCTGCCGGAAGGCCGCTGGGAGGCCGCCGAGGCCACGGCCGAACCGGGCGAGACGGCCCTCGCCCTGACCCTCGGCAGCCGGCGCGGCCTGGCCCGGCTGACCCAGGCCGAAGGCGAGCGCCGGATGTGGCGCACCCCGGGCGGCGTGGTGGTCGCGACCGACGGGCCGCGCGTGGTGGCCACCGCCGGGCTGCGCCAGATCCTCGCCGCCACGCGCTTCGACGGCGGCACCGATCCGCTGCTGCGCCTCCCCGAGATCGGCGAGGCCAGCCTGCGCAGCGCGCGCGTGATCGACGTGATGCGCTCAGCGAGCGACCCGGCGCGGATGCGCTTCGGGCTGCGGCTCGATTGCCGGCTGCACGCCGCGCCGCCGCCGGCGGAGGATACGCTGCTCTTCGTCGAAAACTGCCGCGGCGCCGCGCGCTTCACCAACCGCTTCTGGGCGGATGCGCGGTCCCATGCGGTGTTCCGCTCCGAACAGTGGGTCGGCGACGACCTGCCGCCCCTGGTGGTCGAGGTGGTGGGCGCGCCGCCGCCGCCCGAGGCGGTCATCACCCTGCCCAGGTGAGCCCCGCGCGCCGCACGCGCCGCGCCACATAAGCGAGCCAGGCCGCCTGCACCGCGAGCGCCGGCAGCACGACGATCGGCTTCTGGCCCACCGGCAGTTCCATGAAGGCCCAGGCGAGCAGCCCGTGGAACAGCACGAAGCCCCAATGCACGCCGGCGACGACCCGCACGCCGAGCCCCGAACGCTGCGCCATCTGGTAAAGATGCGTCCGGTGCGCCGCCGCCACCCGCTCGCCCATCGCGGCCCGGCGGGCCAGGGTGAAGGCGGCGTCGAACAGCAGCCCGAACAGCAGCAGCGGCACGATCAGGAAGGAGATCTGCGCCGCGTCGAAGCCGGCCGCCGCCACCGCCAGCACCGCCATCATGAAGCCGAGGAACTGGCTGCCCACGTCGCCCATGAAGATCCGCGCCGGATGCAGGTTGAACGGCAGGAAGCCCGCCAGGCCCGCGGCCAGGAACAGGGCGGCCGCATAGACGAACCACCCGCCCTGCTGCCCCGCGATGACGCAAAGGATCCCCGAGGCCAGGAACACCGACCCGCCGACCAACCCGTCCAGCCCGTCCATGAAGTTGATCGCGTTGGTGCAGCCGACGATCCAGAACAGGGTGATCGCGGTCCCGGCCCAGCCGAGCGGCACCTCGCCCCAGATCGGCAGCGCCAGGCGTTCGAGCACCAGGCCCGATCCGATCGCCACCAGCGCGGCCACCGCCTGCGCCGCGAGCTTCACCGCAAAGCGCAGATCCGCCACGTCGTCCCACAGCGAGACCCCCGCGATCGCCACCGCCGCGCCGATCACGCCGACGAACTGGGGCGGCGGCAGGCGCGCGAACTCCGCGCCCGCATAGAGCACCGCCATCCCCGCCACGAAGGCGAGCACCACGCCGGCGCCGCCGCCCCGGGGCGTCGGGCGCACATGGCTCGACCGCGCATTGGGATGGTCGAGGATCGGCCAGGCGATCATCGCCCGCACCGCCGCCGCGGAGAGCAGCGCCAAGGCGGCGGCGAAGGCGAGGTGCCGGAGGACGGCTTCGAACTGCATGGGGGCGGGGCTATGACTCGCGAAGGGCGGGGCGTCCAGACGGGGAGGGCTCCGCCCTCCCCCGAACTCCTCCCGCCAAAGGCCCGAGGGCCTACCGCGTGAACCACCCCACCCCGCGCCGCAGCGAGTCCTCCCGCCCGTCCCGCGTCACCTCCCAGAGCTGGTTCTCCACCTGCAGGCGCTGCCCGCCGTCGCGCTGGGTCGGGCGGATGACGGCGCCGAAGGAGGACCGGCTCTGCACCCCGAAGATGTCGAGCGGGATGCGGAAGAAGATCCCCTTGTCGAAGGAGCCCTCTCCGAACCGGGAATAGGAGACGTCCGTGAAGGTCGCGAAGGCGCCGACCTCGATGCCGGAATCGAAGCGGCGCGCGACCTCGACCGTGCCGCCCCAGTCGCCCGCCAGGTAGCGCCCGCCGCGCAGCGTCGTCGTCAGGTTCCACCACGGCAGGTCGGCATGGAGCGAGACCTGGCCCGTCGTGACCCGGTAGTCCTGCAGCCCGAGGCGCTGGTCGTAGTCGCGCTGCCCGACATGGGCGATGTCGAGGCCAAGCCCCCAGGGCCGGTCATGCGGCCGCCACAGCACCTCGCCCGAGATGCCGGCGAACATCGGCTCCAGGTAGCCCGCCGAGGCCCGCGCGAAGACGTCGGGCGCGAGCGACCACAGCCCTTCGACATAGAGGGTCGGGATGGCGAGCGTGCGGCCTTCCTCGGCATAGAGCGCGTAGTCCGAGCGCACATGCGGCAGCACGCTGTCGGATGGCGCCGCGTTGTCCAGGTTCTGCGCCACCACCTGCGCCACGCTGCCGGCCAGCGAGAGGCCGTGCCCCAGTTCGAGCCGCGCGCTCGCCGCCAGCGCCACCTGCCACAGCAGCGTGCGCGACGGATCGCCGAGGATCACCCGCGCCCGCGGCTCGAAGCCCCAGTCGATGAAAGGCCCCGGCGCGCGGGCGGCGTTGGCGAAGGGATCGCCCGGCGCCATCAGCATCGCGCTGGCGAAGATTTCCTCCGCGCTGCCCTGGCCACGCGCCGCCGCCTCGACGGCCGAACGCAGCACCATCAGCCGCGCGATCTCGAGCCCGTCACGCGACCAGGCGATGACGATGCGCTCGACGTCCGGCGGCAGGACCGGCTGCACGGCGCGCACCACGCGCCCCGCGACCTGCGCCAAGGTGCGGAAGCGCCCGCCGGAGACGGCGATCCGCGCCTCCTGCCCCTCGATCGCGAAGGCGGTGCCGCGCAGTTCCGCCGCCTCCAGCGCGGCGAAGATGCGTGGGGCGAGCGCGCGTGCCTCGGCCGGGCCGCCTTCCAG
>JAFADX010000142.1 GCA_023424475.1 Pseudomonadota bacterium | reverse complement strand
ACCGATTGATGCGGCAGGCGCCGCGGCGTCAGCAGCAGCAGATGGGCCGCGAGGTCGACGGGACTCGCATAGGCATAGGTGGTGACGTGCCGCAGGCGGTAGATCATGCGGCCCCCATGAGCACGCGCTCGGCCCCTTCGAGCCCGAGGGTCTGGCGCGCCGGCAGCAGCGCGAAGTAGCGCCGGGACACGGCATCCGACAGCGCCGCGATGCGCTGGTTCACCGCTTCGAGCCGGGGCGGCAGGCCGGCCGCGGCCACGGCCTGGTCGGACGCCCCGATCACCTGCGCGACCATCGCCTCGGCCTCGGCGAGCAGCGAGGCCGCCTCGTCCGGCAGCGCGCGGTCGCTATCGCTCGCGACCTCGGAAAGGTTGCGGCTGATCGCCGCCAGCTGGAAGGCCAGGGCGCGGGGGTTGCTCTCGTCGGCCAGGACCAGGTCGAGCGCGGGCGCCGGCTGCAGGATCGTCAGGTAGCGGCTGCGGTAGGTGATGGCGCTGTCGCAGAGTTCGAGGATCAGGCGCAGCCCGCCTTCGATGCGCGCCGGCGGCTGGTCCAGGGCGAAGCCGACCTCGGAGGCGATCGCCTGCGCGCGCTCGATCCGCCGGCCGAGATCGAGGAACAGCCAGGCGCCGCCGCGCACCATGCTCTCGGCGGCGACGCCGGCGACCGCGGTCGCGAAGCGCAGCACCGGGATCATCGCGCGCGCGATCCCCTCGAGCCCGTCCCCCGCCGCTTCCATCTCGGCGCGCGCGGCGCGCAGCGTCAGGGTGAAGGTCGCGTGCATATCGGCGGTCAGGCGTTCGCGGACCATGGCGGTCAGCGCGGCGATGCGGTCCGCCAGCAGCGGGAGCGCGCCGTCGGGGCGCATCTCGCGCGCGATGATGCCGGGCAGGGCCTGGGCGGCGCTGGATCCGGCCACCTCCTCCGCGCCGGTGAAGCCGGCCTGGCCGAGGCAGCGCGCGAGTGCCGCGACCTCCGCCGCCTCGCGCGGCAGCACGACGCCGCGCGAGATGCGCGCATGGGTCGCACGGATGAGGCGCGCCGCGCGCTCGAGCCGCTCGGTGTAGCGGCCGAGCCAGAACAGGTTGTCCGCCACGCGCGACGGCAGGGCGCCGGGCTGGCGGCGGATCGGCAGCGGCGGAAGCTGCATCGCGGCCGGCCCGATGATGTCGTGCCCCTCCTCGGCGAGCACCCAGACATCCTTCGAGACGCCCTGGCGCGGCAGGGCGCCGCCGAGCGCGCCCCTCTCCCCGATCCGCGCCAGGCCGCCGGGCATGACGCGCCACCCGGCGCCGTCGAAGACCGCGAACATGCGCAGGGTGAGCGGATGCGGTTCGAGGCGGTCCTGCACGACGCTCGGCACGACCGACGGCACCGGCAGGCGGATCGCCGCTTGCGATGCCGGCTGCACCGCCTGGTCGGGGCTGCCGTCCGCCGCCGCGCGCTCCGATGGAGGCGCCGTGCCGGCACCCTCGGCGGCCGCGCGGATGCTCCAGCCGCTCTCCGCGGCGACCCGCGCGCGTGCCGCCGGATCGCCGAGCCACAGGGTCTCCACCGACGGCAACGACAGGGTCTCGCCGAGGAGCCGCCGGGCCAGGGTGGGCAGGAAGGCGGCAAAGCCGGGCGCCTCGGCGAGGGCCGCGCCGGGCGCGTTCAGGATGCGCACCTGCCCGTGGCGCGCGACGTCGAGCAGCCCCGGCACGCCCGAGGTCCCGGCATCCGCGCACTCAAGGGGGTCGAGCATGCCGCCGGGCAGGCGCGACAGCAGCACGTCCACCCGCTGCAGACCCTGCAGCGTCTTGAGGTAGAGCAGCCCTCCGCGCACCGTCAGGTCGCCGCATTCGACCAGGCCGCAGGAGAGTTCGCGGGAGAGGAGCATATCCTCGACCCAGCGCGGGTCCTGGGTGCCGTGGGTCAGGATCGCCACCGCCGGGTCCGGCCGGCCGGCCGGCGCCAGGCGCTGCAGCGCGTCCTGCCAGAGATCGAAGAAGGGGCGCATGGAGCGCACCGGCGCGCCGCGGAAGACCTCCGGCATCACGCGGGCGAGAATGCGGCGGTTCTCCCGCGCGATGCCCGGCCCGGCCGGTGCGGCCGTACGATCGGCAAGCACGCGCCAGATGCCGTCCGGCCCGCGCAGCAGGTCCACCGCATAGAGGTGCAGTTGCGGCGTGACGGCCGGCACGCCCTGGCCGCGGCAGGCGCGCAGGAAGCCGTGGTTGGCGAAGACGAGTTCCGGCGGCACCAGCCCTTCCGCCAGCGTCGCCTGCGGCCCGTAGAGATCCTGCAGCAGTGCCTCGATCAGCCTGGCGCGCTGCGCGATGCCGGCCTCGAGGGCGGCGAATTCCTCCGCCGGCAGCACGAGCGGCAAGGGGTCGCAGCGCCAGGGGACCTCCCGCTTCGTCCCCGGCAGGACGCCGGCCATGCCTTCGTCCTCGAAGGCGCGGTCGAGCCGGCGGGCGCGTTCGCCCAGCACCCCCTCCCCCATCCCGCCCAGGATGCCAAGCAGGGTGCGCCAATGCGGGCGCACGCCGCCGCGGCCATCGACCATTTCGTCAATGGGCTGGACCGGCTCCACTTCAGCCATGACGCCTGAGGTCGAGGGTGAAGGGCAGTTCCAGCCCGGCGACGGGTTCCGGGGGCGCCATGGTCCCGGCGGTGTGGCCGAAGGGGAAGAAGCGGGCGCGGCGGCGCGCCTCGGCCTCGTTGGCGTTGACCGGGTAGCGTTCGTAGTTGCGCCCACCGGGATGGGCGACGTGGTAGGTCAGGCCGCCCAGGCTGCGCCCGCTCCAGCGGTCGAAGACGTCGAGGATCAGCGGCGTCTGCGGCCGGGTGGCCGGGTGCAGCGAGGATGGCGGGTTCCACGCCTTGAAGCGGATGCCGGCGACGTATTCCCCGGCGCGCTCGGTCGCGCGCAGGGGCACGGCGACGCCGTTGACGGTCAGCAGGTGCCGTTCCTCGATCCAGTTGGTCACGCGGGCCTGGACGCGCTCGGCACTGCTGTCGACGTAGCGGACGGTGCCGCCCATCGCCGCCTCCTCGCCCAGCACGTGCCAGGGCTCAAGGGCGTGGCGCAGTTCGACGTGCGTATCGCGCACCGGCACCTCGCCGATCAGCGGGAAGCGGAAGGCGAGATGCGGGGCGAACCAGGCGGGATCGAGCGGCGCGCCGAGATTGCGCAGTTCGTCGATCGCGTCGCGGAAATCCTGCGCGCAATAGTGCGGCAGCATGAACTGGTCGTGCAGGCGCGTGCCCCAGCGGACCAGCCGGCGCTCATAGGGCCGCTCCCAGAAAGCGGCGAGGGCAGCGCGCATCAGCAGCATCTGCACCGCCGACATCTCGGCATGCGGCGGCATCTCGAAGGCGCGGAACTCGACCAGGCCGCGGCGGCCGCTGCTGCTGCCGGGGTCGTACATCTTGTCGATGCAGAACTCGGTGCGGTGCGTGTTGCCGGTCATGTCGCAGAGCAGGTTGCGGAACAGCCGGTCGGTCAGCCAGGGTGGCACCTCCTGTCCCGTGCGCACCTTGGAGAAGGCGATCTCGAGCTCATGGATGGAATCCATCCGCGCCTCGTCGATGCGCGGATGCTGGCTGGTCGGGCCGATGAAGAGGCCGCTGAACAGGTAGGAGAGCGAGGGATGGTTGTGCCAGAAGCCGACCAGCGACCTGAGCAGGTCCGGGCGCCGGAGGAAGGGGCTTTCGGCGACCGTCGCCCCGCCCATCACCACATGGTTGCCGCCGCCGGTGCCGACATGGCGGCCGTCGAGCATGAACTTCTCGGCCGCGAGGCCCACCTGGCGGGCTTCCTCGTAGAGTTGCCCGGTGCGCTCCACCACCTCGCCCCAATGGGCGGCGGGGTGGATGTTCACCTCGATCACGCCCGGATCCGGGGTGACGGAGAAATGCGTCAGGCGCGGATCCGACGGCGGCAGGTAGCCTTCGAGGACGACCTTGCGCCCGGTCTCCGCCGCCGTGGCCTCGATCGCGGCGGTGAGGTCGAGCCAATCCTCGGCCGAATAGAGCGGCGGATAGAAGACGTGGATCCTGCCATCGCGGGCCTCGACGGCGAGCGCGGTGCGCACCACGCCCGGATCGGACTGGCCGGCCACCGGCAGGTCCTGCGGCTGCGGGCGGAAATCCTCGATGCCGCTGCTGGTGCGCTCGCCCGGCCGGGGGCCGAGGATGCCGTGCTGGCGGAGGCTCTCGGGCTGCATCTGGGCCCGCAGCGCCCGCTGGGCGAGCAGCGCGGCGTGGGGTGGCAGGTCATCGCGCCAGGCGAAGGGATCGGCCTCGGACTCCACGATCCGGCGGGCGTCCTCCTCGCTCATCCACGGCAGGGAGGCGAGCGGCAGGCGCAGGCCGATCGGGCTGTCGCCCGGGATCAGGAAGAGGTGGTCGCCGCGGAAGAACCAGCGGCCGGACTGCCAGCGGCGCACGCCGTCCTGGATGACCCGACGCAGCGGCAGGACGGAGCCGACCTCGGAGGACAGCCCCTGCCCGAACACCCTGGTCAGCCGCGCGCGTTCGAGCGGGTCGGCGAGCCTGCTGTCCTCCACCACGACATTGGCCGGCAGGCGCTGTTCCTTCCACAGGTAGTAGTGGACGTCCTCATGCGCCCCCTGGACCAGGCCGGGATCGACCTGCAGGCGCTCGGCCAGCAGCCGTGCGAAGCGGGCGGCGTCGGCCGCGGTCGCGTTGTCCCGGTCCTCGTCCGAGGCGAGCAGCGCGCCATCGGCCCAGACCGGTTCCCCATCCGTCCGCCAGTGGGAATAGAGCGCCCAGCGCGGCAACTGCTCGCCCGGGTAGTGCTTGCCCATCGCGTATTGCAGGGCCGCGCCGGGGGACCAGAGCTCCTTCAGCCGCCGCAGCAGCCGCCCGGCATAGGCGCGCTTGGTCGGGCCGAGCGCATCGGTGTTCCATTCCGGAGCATCGCGGTCGGAAGCGGCGACGAAGGTCGGCTCGCCCCCCATGGTCAGCTTCAGGCCCAGCCGGGCGAGGCTGCGGTCGACGGCTTCGCCCGCGGCGCGGATGCCGTCCCATTGGGCGGGGGTATAGGGCTTGGTGACGCGCGGGGTTTCCCGGATGCGTCGGACCGACATCTCGACGAAGAACTCGGTCCCGACCTTCTCGAGCGCGCCGGAGATGGGGGCGGCCGATTGCGGCTCGGGCGTCGCCGCCAACGGGATGTGCCCTTCCCCGGTCAGCAGGCCGGAGGTCGCGTCGAGGCCGATCCATCCGGCCCCCGGCAGGTAGACCTCGGCCCAGGCATGGAGGTCGGTGAAGTCCGCCTCGGGGCCCTCAGGGCCTTCCAGCGGCTTCTGGTCGGCCACCAGCTGGATAAGGTAGCCGGAGACGAAGCGCGCGGCGTAGCCCAGGCGGCGCAGGAGCTGGACCAGCAGCCAGGCCGAGTCACGGCAGGACCCCCTGCCCTCCCCGAGCGTCTTCTCGGGTGACCAGACGCCGGGCTCCATGCGCACGACGTAGGCGATCCGCTCCTGGATCATCCGGTTCAGGCCGACCAGCATGTCGACCGTGCGCCGTTCTCCCCTGGGAACCGCGGCGCAGAGGCTTTCGAGCAGCGGCCCAGCCGGCTCGATCCGCCGGAACGGGGCCAGTTCCTGCTCCAGCCCCGGATCGTAGGCGAAGGGCCAGGTCTCGGCTTCGGGCTCGAGGAAGAAGTCGAAGGGGTTGATCGTCGCCATGTCGGCGACGAGGTCCACGGTCACGTCGAAGCAGGCCACCCGCTCGGGGAAGACCACGCGCGCGAGGAAATTGCCCTGCGGGTCCTGTTGCCAGTTCAGGAAGTGGGGCTGGGGCTCGACCCGGAGGGCGTAGGACAGCACCGGGGTCCGGCTGTGCGGTGCCGGGCGCAGGCGGATGGTCTGCGGACCGAGGCCGGCCGGCCGTTCGTAGCGGTAGGTTGTGCGATGCGTCAGGGCGACGTGGATCGACATGGCCGGGCCTGCTGGAAGGGTGCTGCTTTCCCATGGATGCAATCCGCGGTCCACCGGAACGATGCGCCCCCTGCGCAATTGACCCGGGCCCGCCTCGGCCTAGGCTGCGCCCGGGCGGGAAGGGAACGAGAGCATGACCGATCTGGTGATCCGCGGCGGGACCGTCATCGACGGGACCGGCGGCGCCCCGCGGGTGGCGGATGTCGCCATCGAGGGCGGCCGCATCGCCGAGGTCGGGCGGGTCGCCGCCCGCGGACGCGAGGAGATCGACGCCCGCGGCCGCTGCGTCACCCCGGGCTTCGTCGATATCCACACCCACTACGACGGCCAGGCGGTGTGGGATCCGCACCTTGCGCCTTCGGCCTGGCATGGGGTGACCACGGCCGTCATGGGCAATTGCGGCGTGGGCTTCGCCCCGTGCCGCGCAGCGGACCGCGAGAAGCTGATCGAGCTGATGGAGGGGGTGGAGGACATCCCCGGCCCGATCCTGCACGAGGGCCTCGACTGGCGCTGGGAGAGCTTCCCCGAATACCTCGATGCGCTCGACGCCAAGGCCCGCGACATCGACATCTGCGCCCTCGTCCCGCATGCGGCGGTGCGCGTCCATGTCATGGGCCGGAGGGGGCTCGAGCTCGAGAACGCCAGCCAGGCCGACATCGCCGCCATGCGCGCCCTCGTCGCCGAGGCCGTCCGCGCCGGCGCCTTCGGCGTCTCGACCTCGCGGACCATCAGCCACAAGACGCTGAAGGGCGACCCCACGCCGACGCTGCGGGCGCAGGAGGAGGAACTGCTCGGCCTCGCCCAGGGGCTTCGCGAGGCGGGCGGCGGCCTGCTGGAGATGGTCTCGGACTGGAACACCCCGGACCCGGCGACCGAATTCGCCATCGTCCGACGGGTGGTCGAGGCCACGGGCCAGCCGGTGCTGTTCTCCCTGACCGCCCGGCACGACCGGACGGAGGCGTGGAAGGAACTGCTGGCGCTGTCCGACGCCGCTGCCGCCGGGGGCCTGCCGATCCGCCCGGTCTTCCCGCCGCGCCCGATCGGCATCCTGCTCGGGCTGAACGGCAGCCAGAACCCCTTCGCCGGCTGCCCCTCCTACAGGGAGATCGCCCACCTTCCGGCGCCGCAGCGCGCCGCGGCCATGCGGGACCCCGGCTTCCGGGCACGCATCCTCTCGGAGGACCGGGTCGGCGGCTCGACCTTCCCGCTCATCACGCGGCTGTCCTTCGAGCGCATGTTTCCCTTCGGCGACCCGCCGGACTACGCGCCGCCGCAGGAGGCCTCGATCGCCGCCATCGCCGCGCGGGAAGGCCGCAGCGCGGAGGAGGTCGCCTACGACATCCTCACCGCGCATGACGGCGCCGACTTCATCTTCGCGCCGCTGACGAACTTCCACGACTACACGCTCTCGGCCAGCGCCGAATGCCTGCGGCATCCCAATGCCGTCGCGGGGCTGTCGGATGGCGGGGCGCATGTCGGCTTCATCTCCGACGGATCCTTCCCGACCTTCCTGCTGACCTACTGGGCGCGGGATTCGAAGGAGCAGGTCTTCGCCCTGCCCGAGATCGTGCGGCGGCTGACCTCGGACACCGCCGCCGCGGCCGGGCTGAGCGACCGGGGCGTGCTGAGGCCGGGAATGAAGGCGGACGTGAACGTCTTCGACCTCGATGCGCTGACGCTCGAAGCCCCGCGCATGGTCAACGACCTGCCGGCCGGCGGGCGGCGGCTGCTGCAGCGGGCGAAGGGATATGTCGCCACCGTGGTCGGCGGCGCCGTCACCTACCGCGACGGCGAGGCGACGGGGGCGCTGCCGGGCCGGCTGGTCCGGCGCTGAGGGAAGCCCCGGGGGAGGCCGCGCCTTCCCCATCGGCGGTCAGCCGGCGCGTGCCGCGAGCAGCCGGACCAGCGCCTCGTCGCGGCGGCGCGCCAGGTCCGAGGTGCTGGCCCCGCCGGTGGCCGCCGCGACGCCCTCCACCAGCATCCGCTGCACCTTCGCGCTCACGGATGGTTCCGTGCCCAGATCGCCCCACCAGCTCTCGATCGCGGGCAGCAGGTGATGCAGGAAGTGGTCGATGCCCCCCTGCCCGCCCGCCAGGTGGAAGGTCGTGTGCGGCCCCATCAGGGCCCAGCGCAGGCCCGGGCCCTCGCTGATCGCGGCATCGACGTCCGCGACCGAGGCCACGCCCTCGGCGACCAGGTGCACCGCCTCCCGCCACAGCGCCGCCTGGAGGCGGTTGGCGAGGTGGCCTGGGACCTCCTTGCGGATCTCGATCGGGCGCTTGCCGATCGAGCGGTAGAAGGCCATGGCCGCCTGCACCGCCGCCGGCGTGGCCTTGGCGCCGCCAACCACCTCGACCAGCGGGATCAGGTGCGGCGGGTTGAAGGGATGGCCGATCACGACGCGGCCGGGATGCCGGCAGGTCTCGGAGAGGCGGCTCGCCAGCAGGCCCGAGGTCGATGACGCGATGACCACCTCCTGCGGCAGCGCGGCGTCGAGGCGCGCGAGCAGTTCCTGCTTGATCGGCAGCCGCTCCGGTGCGCTCTCCTGCACGAAGTCAGCGCCGGCGACCGCCGCGGCGGGGTCGGGTTCGAAGCGCCAGGCCCGCGGATCGGCGTCCGCCCGGCCCCCGAGGCGCATCAGCACCGGCCAGGCTGATTCGACCATGCCCCGGATCAGGTCCGGCGCGCCGGGGGACGGGTCGCTGGCCACGACCTCGAGGCCGCGGCTCAGGAAATAGGCCGCCCAGGACGCCCCGATCGTGCCGGCGCCGATCACCGCGACGCGCTTCACCGTGCCTGCTTCACCGCGCATGGCTGCTCCCTCCGTTGCTCGCGGCGAGCCTACATCGCCGGGCGCGGCCCTGGCCACGCGGAGCGGCGGGGGCTAGCCTCCGCGCGCAGGAGAACGCCCATGCAAGACCTCGTCGCGCGGATGAACGCCATCTGCGAAGCACAGCCCTTCGACACCACCTGGTACGTGAAGGACCTCGCCACCGGCTGGGAGGCGGATCGCGGCGGCGACGCCGTGGTGCCCTCGGCCAGCACGCGCAAGACCTCGATCCTGATGCATGCGCTGAGCAAGGTGCATGAGGGCAGGCTGCGGCTCGACGAGCCCTGCACGATCGAGAAGCGCCTGCAGGAAGGCGTGGACAGCGGCACCTACCAGTACATGACGCCGGGCTGCGTCATCCCGCTGCGCGACGCCTTCGTGAACATGATCATCACGAGCGACAACGTCTGCACGCAGATCGTGCTGGAACGGCTGGACCGCGACGAGCTGAACGCCTGGTGCAAGCGGATCGGCATGACGGGCACGACGCACCGCGTGAACTTTCCTCCGCCCGGCCTGCCATGGGACCACCCGATCGAGGCGGTGGCGAGCACCACCGCGCGCGACCAGGGCGTGCTGCTCGACCGCATGGTGAAGGGCGCGACGGATGCCGGCGAGGCCGCCGCGCTCGGCGCGACGCCGGAGCTTTGCGCCCTCGGCCTCGACATCCTGTCCTGGCAGCGGCTGCGCAACCTGATCCCCTCGCTGCTGCCGCAGAAGGCGAAGGTCGCGAACAAGACGGGGCGCGGGCCGCGCGGGCGGATGGATGCCGGCGTCGTCTACAGGAACGATGCGCCGCGCTTCATCATCTCCGTCTACACCGACAAGGTGCCGGACACGCTGCCGGACGGCCTGCCCGGCTACACGGCCGCCTATGCCACCGCCGGGCGCCTCACCCGCCTCTGCTGGGATGCAATGAACTGACATGACGACCGACGCCGAATTCGAGGCCGCGATCGCGGGGCTCCAATCCTGGGTGGGGCGGGAACGCATCGTCGAGGACGAGATCGGCCTCTCCTCCGCGCGCCGCATCGCGGGCATGCTCGACATCGATCCGGCCTCGCTGAAACAGGGTGACGCGCTGCCGCCGCACTGGTTCACCATGTTCTTCCCCGACATCGCGAAGCAGTCCGACATCGGCCCCGACGGGCATCCCAACAAGGGCGTCTTCCTGCCGCCCATCCCGCTGCCGCGGCGCATGGGCGCGGGCCGGCGCGTGACAATCAACGAGAGCCTGCGCATCGGCACGCCGGCGATCAAGCGCGCCATCGTCGCGCAGGTGCTGCCGAAGATCGGCCGCACCGGACGGATGGCGATCCTGACCATGCGCCATGTCATCGAATGCGGGGGCCGCACCGTCGCGGTCGACGAGTTCGACGCCATGTACCGCGAGGCGCCGCCACCGGGCCAGGCGAGCCCGCAGACGCCGCCCACCCCCGCGCCGGACAACGCGGCCTATGCGGACAAGGTGCATCTCTCCTCGGCGCTGGTGTTCCGCTATTCCTCGGTCACCTGGAACGCGCACCGCATCCACTACGACGCGGACTATGCACGGGACGAGGAAGGCTATCCGGCCACGGTGCAGAATGGCGGGCTGACCATGCAGCTCCTGCTCGACGCCGCGCTGAAGCGGGCGCCGGGGCGGCTCGCCGGATTCACCGCGCGACTGGCGCGGCCGCTCTGGGTGGGCGACACCGTCACGCTCTGCGGCGCCGCACCGGCGGACGGGAAGATGGAGTGCTGGGCCGCCGACAAGGACGGCCATCTCTGCGCGAGGATGGAGCTCACACTCGCATGACGCGCCCGCCGCCTGCGACCTGGCGGTCGCTGATGTTCGTGCCCGCGACGGGCGAGAAGTTCGTCGCCAAGGCGCATACGCGCGGCGCGGACGTGGTGATCCTCGACCTCGAGGATTCGATTCCGCCGGGCGAGAAGCAGGCGGCGCGCGACGCCCTGCCCGAGGCCGCCGCGACGGTCGGCCAGGCCGGCGCGGAAGTCGCGGTGCGCATCAACCGCCCACTCGACATCGCGGTGCCGGACATCGCCGCCGCGGTGATGCCCGCGGTCGGCACGCTGATGCTGCCCAAGGTGATGGGGCCCGAGCACATCCGCCTGCTCTCGGAGGTCGTCGCGGCGCGCGAGGCCGCGCAGGGGATGGAACCGGGGCATACGCGCTTCGTCGCGGTGGTCGAGACGCCGGACGCCCTGCCGCGGCTCGGTGCCATCGCGGGCGCCGACCGCCGCGTCGTGGCACTCGGCGTCGGGGCCGAGGATCTCTCCACCGAACTCGAGGCGGTGCCGGGCGCCGACCTGCTCTACCACTTCGGCATGATGGTGGTGGCGGCGGCGCGGGCGGCAGGCATCCAGCCGCTCGGCTCGGTCGGGCCCTTCGCGGATTTCTCGGACCTCGGAGGCTACCGCGCCTCACTGCGGCGTTCCCGCGCGCTCGGCTTCGGCTGTCAGGCCTGCATCCACCCGTCCCAGGTCGCGATCGTCAACGAGGAATACGGCCCCTCGCCTGCCGAGGTGGAACGCGCGCGCCGGTTGCTCGCCGCCTTCGACGCGGCGCTCGCCGAAGGCAAGGGCGCGGTCGCCTTCGAAGGCCAGATGATCGACCTGCCGGTGGTCGAACGCGCGCGCCGGCTGCTCGCCCGCGCGCGCTGAGGGCGGCGCCGGGTCAGGCGTCGGTCGGCGGCAGGCCGAGCTTCTCGACGCGGAACTTCTCCCAATGCGCGGCCCAGGCGGCATCGCCCTGGCCGCTGAAGGTCCGCTTGGCCTCATCCCAGCCGGCCTGGATGCGGCGCAGGCGCGCCAGGCGCCGGTCCTGCCAGGCCTGGTCCTCGTCGGTCCAGATGCCGCGTTCCTTGAGGTAGCGGATGGAGCCTTCGTGCCAGGGCGCATCGGCCGGGGTCCGGCCGGACTTGTCGATCGCCCAGTTGCCGGCGCTGGACGTGATGGTGCGGATCTGGTCCATCGACTGGTCGATCGCCTTCGCGAGTTCATAGACCTCGTCGGCGCTGGTGTTCGCGTAGGTGGTGAGGATCGGATAGCGGTAGCCGACCAGATCGATCGGATTCTGCGGCGAGATGCCCGCACCGGCGGTCTCGCGATAGGGCTGGAAGAAGTCCGCGACGCCGCGAAGCTGCTCCCAGCCGTGCGCGTCGCCGGGCGGGAATGGCGGATAGGTCAGCCCGCGCGGGCTCGCCTGGATCTCGCGCATGTTCGCCGAGGTGGTCACCGAGGAAAAGCAGTCGAGCTGGTTGTTGATGATCGCGGTCTTCATGGCGTTGTAGCTGCCGAACCAGACCACCTCGACATCGTTGCGCGTCAGCCCGGCGAAGGCGAGGTAGGCATCCGACTTCACGTTGACCGATGGATTGCCGCGCACGTAGCCGATGCGCTTGCCGCGCAGATCCGCAAGGCTCTGGATGCCGGCATCCCCGGCGCAGGCGAGCGCGCCGCCGGCCGGGCGCGCGAGCACCACGCGCACATCCTGCGGCCCCCAGGACGGCACGGCGAAATCGAAGGTCGCCTCCGCGGCGAAATAGAGTTCGTTGGCGAGGAAGCCGTACTGCGCGCGGCCCTGCTTCAGCGGCAGCAGGCGGCCGATCGACGTGCCGGACGGCACGACGCGGACCCGCGTGGACTGCTTCTTCATGATGGCATCGGCAATGCCCGAAGCCTCGGCATAGCCCGACGAGCCAAGGTCATAGGAAGTCCACACCATCGTCGCGGGCAGGTTCGCCAAGGCCGGCCGGGCCAGCGTGGCGGCGGCGGAGGCCCCCACGAGGAGGTCGCGTCGTGTCACCATCGGTTCGTTCTCCCGTTGTGAATGTTTGACTTGGCCTGACGGCATACAGGCCATAATAGCATATCTGCTACGCAAAAAAGGCATGAAGGCCCCAGGGAACGGCTTCGGGAGGATCGCGATGGCGAGTGAGGCGGAAGGCGCGCGGCGCGCGCCGGCCGAGAATGGCGGCGACCGGCTCCGTGGCGCCGCCTACTGGGTCGCGTTCGTGCTCGGCTGCCTCGGCGTGCTGTTGACGATCAACCAGACCTTCAACCTGCACCTCACGGGCGAGCCGATCATCGACACGTCCTTCTACTATCTGATGCTCGGCATCTTCCTGTCGCTGGCCTTCCTCGCCTATCCGGCGCATCCGGATGCCGGCCGGCGCATCCCCTGGTACGACTGGGCATTGTTCGCCGCCTGCGTCGCGGCATGCGGCTTCCTTGCATGGAACGGGTCACGCATCGTGGCCGAGGGCTGGGACCTCGCCGCGCCGCCGGAAGCGGTGGCGGTCGCGGCCATCGTCTGCCTGCTTGCGCTCGAAGGCGTGCGGCGTGCGGGCGGGATCGTGCTCTTCACGATCTGCGCCGTCTTCGCGGCCTACCCGGTCTATGCGGACCTGCTGCCCGGCGTGCTCTGGGGGCCGCCCAGCACCCTGTCCGAGACCCTCACCGCCCATGCCATGGGCGTCGAGAGCATCATCGGCGTGCCGCTGCGCACCGTGGCCTCGCTGCTGGTGGGCTTCCTCATCTTCGGCTGCGCCCTTGTGGTGACGGGCGGGGGCGAGTTCTTCATGGCGCTGGCCGTCGCGCTGCTGGGCAGCACGCGCGGCGGGCCGGCGAAGGTCTCGGTCATCGCCAGCGGCCTCTTCGGCTCGCTGTCCGGCAGCGTCATCTCCAACGTCGTCACCACGGGCCAGTTGACCATCCCGACGATGAAGCGCGTGGGCTACCCCCCGCACTACGCCGGCGCCGTCGAGGCCTGCGCTTCCACCGGTGGCGCGCTGATGCCGCCCGTGATGGGTGCGGTCGCCTTCGTCATGGCGGAGTTCCTCGACCTCCCCTACTCCACCATCATCATCTCGGCGACCGTGCCCGCGCTGCTCTACTATGCCTCCCTCGTGCTGCAGACGGACCACTACGCCGCGCGGCACGGCCTGAAGGGCCAGCCGAAGGAAGAGATTCCGGCACTCGGGCCGGTGCTGAAGAAGGGCTGGCACTTCCTGTTCAGCCTGGCACTGCTGATCTGGCTGCTGTTGATGATGAAGCGGGAGGCGCTGGCGCCCTATATCGCGACCTGCGTGCTGCTCGGCACCACGGTGCTGTTCGGCGGCAGGCGCCTCGGGCTGGCGGGCCTCCGCGACCTCGCCATGGAGACGACGCGCAGCATCGTCAACATCGTCGCGATCCTCGCCGGCGTCGGCTTCATCGTCGGCTCGCTGTCCTATACCGGGGTGGGCGGCGCCTTCTCGCGCGAGCTGCTCCAGTTCGCCGGCGGCAACATCTACCTGCTGCTCGTCTTCGGGGCGCTGACGAGCTTCATCCTCGGCATGGGGATGACCGCGACGGCCTGCTACATCTTCCTCGCCATCACGCTCGGGCCGGCGTTGATCGGCGGCGGGCTCAACCCCGTCGCATCGCACCTCTTCATCCTCTACTGGGGCCTCATCAGCTTCATCACGCCGCCGGTCGCCCTGGCCTCGATCACCGCGGCGTCGATCGCGCAGGCAAATCCGTGGCGCACCGGCCTGTGGTCGATGCGGCTGGGGCTCGTGAACCTGGTCGTGCCCTTCCTGTTCGTCCTGAACCCGACGCTGATCATGGTGGGCGAGCCGCTGCGCATCATCCATGACGTGGCCACGGCCTGCTTCGCCGTCTGGCTGCTGGCGGCCGCTCTCGAGGGCTGGCTCTACGGCGTCGGGCGGATCGGCTGGACCTCGCGGGTCCCGCTCGGGGTCGCGGCCTTCGGCATGTTGACGCCGGGATTGTGGAGCGACCTCGCGGGCGCGGGCCTTCTCGGCCTGGTCTATGCGGGGAACCTGGTGCTGCATCGCCGCGCCGCGCCCGGCCTGGCGGCCCGCGCGGCGCCCCACCGCTGAACCGGGCGGCCCGGAGCCGCCCGCCAGCGCCTCACAGCGCGCACATGGTCAGGATGCGCTCGTCGATCAGCGGCGTGTAGGCCTCGCGCACCTTCGGCATGCGCGGATTCGCGACATGCGCCTTCACCGCGGCCTGGCCGGTGTAGACCTCGACCAGCATGATGCGGCCTTCGTCCGGCGTGCCGTCCTGCTTGAGCGGCTGCAGCACCTCGAAGCGTTCGCAGCCGGGTTCCTCGGCGACCGTCAGCGCCGCATGCTCGCGGATCAGCCTGTCGAAGGCGGCATGGCAGCCGGGCTTCGGGCGGAATTCGACGTGGATCGCGATCTTCGGCATGGCGGTTCCTTCCCTTGCGGATGCGGCAAGGGTGGCGCGGAACCGCCGCGCCGTGAAGGTCAGGCCGCGGCGTAGCGCGCGATCGAAAGGTCGGAAGTCTCGATCTCGGGCTTCTTCCCGGTGACGAGATCCGCCAGCACCCGACCCGAACCGCAGGCCATGGTCCAGCCGAGCGTGCCGTGGCCGGTGTTGAGGTGCAGGTTGCGGAAGCGCGTCGCGCCGACGACCGGGGTTCCGTCCGGCGTCATCGGGCGCAGGCCGGTCCAGAAGGCGGCCTCGGAAACCTTGCCGCCCTTGGGGAAGAGGTCGGTCACCGAATGCTCGAGCGTCTCGCGCCGCGGCTTGCGCAGCTGGAGCGAGAAGCCCGCGAGTTCCGCCGTGCCGCCGACGCGGATGCGGTCGCCGAGGCGGGTGATCGCGACCTTGTAGGTCTCGTCCATCACGGTGGAGACCGGCGCGCCGGCCTCGTCGCGGATGGGGATGGTGAGCGAGTAGCCCTTCACCGGATAGACCGGCAGGCGCATGCCGAGCGGGGCGAGCAGTTCCGGCGTGAAGGAGCCGAGCGCCGCGACATAGGCATCGGCCGTCTCGACGCCGCGGTCGGTGACGACGCCGGTGATGCGGTCGCCCTCGGTCCGCAGGCCCTGGATGGTCGCGCCGTAGCTGAACTTCACGCCGATGCCCGCGGCCATGGCGGCCAGGCGCTGGGTGAAGATGTGCGCGTCGCCGGTCTCGTCGCCCGGCATGCGCAGGCCGCCGACGAATTTGCCCTGCACGTTCTTCAGCGCCGGCTCGGCCGCGATGCAGCCGGCGGGATCGAGCACCTCGTAGGGCACCTTGAAGGTGTCGAGGACCGCGGTGTCCTCGCCCACGTGGTCGAGCTGCTTCCGGGTGCGGAAGAGCTGCACCGTGCCCATGCTGCGTCCGTCATAGGCGATGCCGGTCTCGCGCCGCAGGTCGCCCAGGCAGTCGCGGGAATACTCGGCGAGGCGGACCATGCGGGTCTTGTTGAGGCGGTAGGCGGCCTCGGTGCAGTTGGCGAGCATCATCGCCAGCCAGGAATAGAGCCGGCGGTCGGCACGCGGCCACAGCACCAGCGGGCGATGGCGCATCATCAGCCACTTCAGCGCCTTCACCGGGATCCCCGGCCCGGCCCAGGGGGCCGAATAGGCGTAGGAGAGCTGGCCCGCATTGGCGAAGGAGGTCTCCATCCCCGCCGCCGCCTGGCGGTCGAGGACGGTCACCTCATGCCCGGCCCTGGCCAGATACCAGGCCGAAGTGACGCCGACGACGCCGCTGCCGAGGACGATGACGCGCATGGGGGCACCCATTCCGGAAGAATGCTGCGATGCGGCAATGATGTGATGGTTCGGTGCCGCAGGTGCTGCGGAAGCGCCGCAGGATACGCCATGCGGCTGGCATGGGGGCACAGTTTCTGCGTAATAGTCGCAGATCATGCCAAGCCTGGACGACGCCGACCTGCGCATCCTCCGCGCCCTCCGCCAGGATGGGCGCATGACCAATGCCGCCCTGGCCGAAGCGGTGGGCCTGTCGCCATCGGCCTGCCTGCGGCGGCTGCGGCTGCTGGAACGGAGCGGCGTGATCCGCGGCTACACGGCCATCATCGAGGAGCCGGGCGCGCGCGATACCGTCACGGTGATCGTGCAGATCACGCTGGACCGGCAGACCGAGGAGCACCTGGGACGGTTCGAAGCCTCGGTGCGCCGACTGCCGGAGGTGCGCGAGTGCTACCTGATGACCGGCATGTCGGACTACCTGCTGCGGGTCGAGGTGCGCGACGCCGCCAACTATGAGCGCGTCCACAAGGAGCAGCTCTCCCGCCTGCCCGGCGTGGCGCGGATCCAGTCCTCATTCGCCATCCGCCGGGTCATCGGCAGCCGCGGCTAGAGCATGTTCCGATCTGTCGGAACCGGCACCGGCCCGCTGGCCACCCAACGACAGTGTCCTGGATGGGTGGCCAGCGGGGTGCGGGCCGGTGCCGCTTAGTGCGCTAGAAGGCGCGGGCGAGGTCCACCCATTCCTCCTCGAGCGTCACGGCGGGCCGGCGGCAGCCGGCGCGACGATACCAGTAGTCGGCATTGCCGAGGTCGCCTTCCTTGCGGTGCAGGTAGGCATGGACCCGGGCGCCCTCGGCGGTATCGACGGACTGCGCGAGTTCGTGCGCGCGGGCCCAGTCCCCGCGCGCATCCCACCACAGGGCGGCGAGCAGCGGCGGCAGGTCCCCCGGCGCCTCGCGCCGCGCAAGCTCCGCCGGCTCCATCAGGCCGCGGCCGCGAGGGGCTGGGTCCGCGCGAGCCGCGCGAGGAGGTAGTCCACCTCCGCCGCCGTCTCCGGCGTCAGCCTCGGCCCCGGCGCGCGCAGCGTCGCATGGGCGATGATGCCGCGCTTCACCAGCACGTATTTCCGGATGGCGAGGCCAAGGCCCGGCTGCACCTCCGTGCGGATCAGCGGCAGGTGGAGGTCGAACAGGTCCTGCGCCGCGTCCCGCTGGCCTGCTTCGATCAGCCGGCAGACATTCACGAGCATTTCCGGGAAGGCGTAGCCGGTCATGATGCCGTCCGCACCGCGCGCGAGCTCCTCTGGCAGGAACTGTCCGCCGACGCCGCCGAGGATGGCAACGCGCGGCATCTTGCCCTCGGCCTCGAGGCGGCGGATCGCCGTCAGCTTGTCGAGGCCCGGCCAGTCCTCGGCCTTCAGCATGACCAGGCGCGGGTCCTGCGCCATGCGCGCGATCATCGGCGCCGTCATCGTCACGCCCGTGAGCTGCGGGTAGTCCTGCAGCACGAAGGGCGCATCGACGACATCCAACGCCTGGGCGATGTAGGACACCACAGCCTCGTCGCCCTTGAGCCCCGGCGCCGGCGAGACCATGGCGCCGGCAGCGCCGAGATCCATCGACCCGCGCGCGACCGCCTTCATCTGCGCGAAGCCTGGCGCCGAGGCGCCGACCACCACGGGGATGCGCCCGGCAGCGCGCCTGATGACGCGATCGACGAAGGTCAGACTCTCCGCCTCGGTCAGCTTCGGCGCCTCACCCATCACGCCGAGGATGGTCATCCCCGAGGCGCCGGCCGCGATGAACGCATCCGTCATGCGGTCGGCGCTGGCGAGGTCGAGGGATCCGTCGGGCAGGAAGGGCGTGGGTGCGATGACGAAAACGCCCTTGGCGGAACGGTCGAGCATGGGCATCCCTTCCAGCTGGAAACTCCGCGCCACCATAGCGTCCTCTCGGGAACCCGTCACATGGACCAGGCCTTCATCCCCGCCGTCTTCCTCCGCGGCGGCTCCTCCAAGGGGGTCTTCTTCCATGCGAAGGACCTGCCGCGGGATCGCGCGAAGCAGGATGCGATCTTCCTCGCCGTCCTCGGCAGCCCCGATCCCTACGGACGGCAGCTCGACGGCATGGGCGGCGGCATCTCCTCGCTCTCCAAGGCCGTGGTGATCGGGCCGCCGACGCATCCGGACGCCGATGTGGACTACACCTTCGCCCAGGTCGCGGTGGACCGGCCGCTGGTGGACTGGTCGGGCAATTGCGGGAACCTCTCCTCCGCCGTCGGTCCCTTCGCGGTGGATGAGGGGCTGGTGCGCGCGAGCGACGGCGAGGCCCTGGTCCGCATCCACCAGGTCAACACGAAGCGGATCATCCATGCCCGCTTCCTCGTGCGCGGCGGGCGCGCGGCGACGGCCGGCGATTTCGAGATGGCGGGCGTCTCCGGAAGCGGCGCGCGCATCCGGCTCGACTTCCTTGCGCCGGGCGGCGGCGCGACGGGGCGCCTGCTGCCCACCGGCAATGCGCGGGACGTGCTGGAACATGACGGCCGCGCCTACCGCGCGACCATGATCGACGCGGCCAATGCCTGCGTCTTCCTCGATGCGCGGGAACTCGGCCTGACCGGCACCGAAAGCCCCGGGGCGATCGAGGCCGACCCCGCCTGCATGGCGCGGCTCGACGCGCTGCGCCGGCTCGCCGCGGTGCGGATGGGCCTGGCGCGCACGCCCGCCGAAGCCCCGCTCGCCATTCCGAAGGTCGCCGTGGTCGCGGCGCCCGCCGCCTATCGCGCGCTGGACGGCGCGACGATCGATGCCGGCACGCATGAGATCGCCGTGCGCATGATCTCGATGGAACGCGCGCATCGCGCCGTCCCGCTCACCGGCGGCATGGCGCTCGGCGTCGCCTGCCGGATCGCGGGCTCGCTGCCGCAGCAACTCGCCGCGCCGCCGGCGCGGGAGGAGGAGGTGCGGCTCGCCAACCCCTCCGGCCTGTTGTCCGTCGGCGCCGAGGTGTCGCGGCGCGGGGCGGAATGGTTCGCCGACAGCGCCGTGGTGTTCCGCACGGCGCGCCGCCTGATGCAGGGTGCCGTCGCGGTGCCGACCCGCCTGCTTTGACGCCGCGCCGCGGCGTGCCATCCTCGCATCGTCCAAGAACGATACGAGGCTTCCAGGCCATGACCAGCCGCCGCACCCTGCTGGCCGGCGCAGCCGCCCTCGCCGCTGCCCCCGCCGCCCATGCCCAGTCCACCTGGCCCGACCGCCCGATCCGCGTGATCGTGCCCTTCGCCGCGGGCGGCAATGCCGACACCATCGCCCGCCTGCTGCAGCCGCGCCTGCAGGAAAAGCTCGGCCAACCCGTGGTGGTGGAGAATCGCCCCGGTGCCGGCGGCGGCGTCGGCGCCGATGCGGTCGCCCATGCCCGCCCGGACGGCTATACGCTGCTGATCGGCTCGAACGGCCCGCTCTCGGTCAATCCGGTGGTGCAGGCGCACCTGCCCTATGACGCCGAGAAGGATTTCGCGCCGATCGCCATGGCCATGCAGGTGCCGCATTGCCTCGTCGTGCAGCCGAATGCGCCCTACCGCACCGTTGCGGACGTGGTCGCGGCGTCCAAGCGCGCGCGGGACGGGATCGGCATCGGTACGGCCGGCGTGGCGAGCGCCACGCATCTCTCGCTCGAGGCCTTCAAGGCCCAGACCGGCGCCAACCTGCTGCACGTGCCCTATCGCGGCGGCGGTGCGGCGGTGCCGGATTTCGTCGCCGGCAACCTGCCCATGCTGTTCACGGAATTCTCGACGGCGCTGCCGCTCCATCGGGACAACAAGGCGCGGATCGTCGCCGTGGCCTCGGCCGCGCGGCTCAGCGCCCTGCCGGAGGTGCCGACGATGATCGAGCAGGGCGTGGCGGGCTTCACCGCCGGCTCCTATGTCGGGCTCGTCGCGACCGCCGGCGCGCCGCCCGAGGCGTTGCGCAAGCTCGGCGCCGCGATGACGGCCATCGTGGCGGAGCCCGAATTCCGGCGCCGCATGGAAGGCATGGGGGGCGAGGCCGCGTCCGGCGCGCTTGCCACGCCCGACGGCTTTACGAGCTTCATCACGGCCGACCGCGACCGCGCGCGGACCATCGCGCGGGCCGCCAACATCCGGGTGGAATGACCATGCGCGAGACCCCGCCGGGCGCGACCGACTGCCACTGCCATATCTTCGGGCCGGCGGCGAGGTTCCCCTATGCCGAGCCGCGCTCCTACACGCCGGAGGACGAGACGCTTGAGGACTATCTCGCGCTGCTCGACCGGCTGGAACTCGATCGCGGCGTCATCGTGCAGCCCTCGGCCTATGACCGGGACAATGCCTGCACGCTCGATGCGCTGCGCCGCGCGCCGGACCGGCTGCGGGGCGTCGCCGTGGTCGGGAGCGAGGCGACGGCCGACACGCTGCGCGCCATGCATCGCGACGGCATCCGCGCATTGCGCGCCAACGAATACCGGCGCGACGGACAGGCGGCCTATCACGGCGGTGTCCGCCTGACGGAGATCGAGCCCTTCCTCCCGCTGATGGCGGAACTCGGCTGGCACCTGCAGCTCTGGATCGACGCACGGCACCTGCCGGAGCTCGAGCCGCGGCTTGCGCAGGTGCCGGTGCCCATCGTGGTGGACCACATGGGCCGCATGCACCACAGCCACGGCACCGGCGACCCGGGCTTCCAGGCCCTGGTGCGCGGCGTCGGCGAGGGGCGCTACATGGCGAAGCTGTCGGGCACCTATCGCCTCGGCGCGACCAGGCCGGACTACCTGGAGGCCAGGCCCTTCCATGACGCGCTGGTCGCGGCCAATCCGGACGCCCTGGTCTGGGGCACGGACTGGCCGCACCCGCGCCCCGACGGCGGCCGCCCCGACGCCGCGCGGCTGCTGCGGGTGTTCCTGGACTGGACGACCGATCCGGTGCTGCGCCGGAAGATCCTGACGGACACCCCTGCCCGCCTCTACGACTTCCCGGCGATCTGACGCCATGGCCTCCGACCGCCGGCCGACCTTCGTCCTGCCCCCCGGCACCTGCGACACGCATGTGCACATCTGGGGGCCCTTCGACCGCTATCCGGTGGCGAAAGGCGCGCCCTACACGCCGCCCGAGCGCAACCGGGACGATCTGGCGGCGCTGCATGCGCGGCTCGGCATCGAGCGCGCCGTCATCGTGCAGACCACCGTCTACAAGGCCGACAACCGCGCCATGCTGGACGCCATCGCGGCGAGCGGCGGCGCGTGGCGCGGCGTCGCGCTGGTGGACGAGACCTTCGGCGATGCGGAATACCGCGCGCTGCACGACGGCGGCGTGCGCGGCGTGCGCTTCGGCTTCCTGCAGCACCTGGGCGGGGTGCCGGACCTCGCGCTCCTGAAGCGCACGGCGGAGCGGATCGCCGGGATGGGCTGGCACCTGGTGCTGCACCTCGACGCCGGCAGCATCCTGGCCTTCGAGCCGCTCCTGCGCAGCCTAGACCTGACCGTGGTGGTGGACCACATGGGGCGCGTGCCGGTGCCGGAGGGGATGGACCACCCGGCCTTCCGCATCCTGCTCGACCTGCTCGAAAAGCTGAACTGGTGGGTGAAGGTTTCCGGCGCCGAACGCATCTCGGCCGCCGGCCCGCCCTTCCGCGATGCCATCCCCTTCGCGCGGCGGCTGATCGGGGCCGCGCCGGACCGCACCCTCTGGGGGACCGACTGGCCGCACCCGAATGTGCGCTGGGAACCGGACGAGGCGGACCTCGTGGATCTGCTGCCCGAATTCGGCGACGCCGCCGCGCTGCGGCGCGTGCTGGTCGACAACCCCGCGCGGCTCTACGGCTTCCCATGACCGGCGAGCTGCAATCCTGGATCGGCCGCAGGCGCCGCGTAGCGGACGAGATGGCGGCGCCGCTCGTCCGCCGCATGGCCGCGCTGACGGACCGGAGCGACATCGCCCTGGATCGTGGCGCACCGGTGCCGAACCACTGGCTGTCCATCCTGTTCGATGATGCCGCACCGCAGTCGCAACTCGGCCGGGACGGGCATCCGACCAAGGGCGAGTTCCTGCCGCCGGTGCCCCTGCCCCGCCGCATGCTGGGCGGGCGGCGCCTGACCTACCATGCGGCCCCGCGCGTCGGCGACGCGCTGGAACGCGAGACCGAGATCGCCGCCATCACGCCGAAGGTCGGGCGCAGCGGCGCGATGATCTTCGTCATGCTGCGCCACACCATCACCGGCCCGCGGGGGCTGGTCGCCGTGGAGGAGCAGGACATCGCCTATCTCGAGGCCAAGCGGAACGCGCCGGCACCGGCCGAAAAGCCGACGCTGGTGCCGACCGCCGCATGGCGCGATCCCTGGACGCCCGATCCGGTGGTTCTGTTCCGCTTCTCGGCCCTTGCCTTCAACGGCCACCGCATCCATTACGACGCGGACTACGCGCGCGATGTCGAGGGCTATCCGGCTCTCGTCGTGAATGGCAGCGTCAGCACGCTGTTCCTTTTCGAGGCATTGCTGCGCCGCACGCCGGGCAGGCAGATCGCATCCTATGAGGCACGCACCATGCAGCCGGTCTTCTGCAATGCCGGAACACTGTTGTGCGGCACCGCGCCGGACGCGGATGGCATGCACATGCTCTGGGTGAGCCTGCCGGACGGTTCCATGGCCATCCGCATCAACACGAGGCTGACGTGAGCGGTCCGCTCGACGGCATCCGGGTGCTCGACCTCTCCGCGGTGGTGGTCGGCCCGATCTGCACCCATGTCCTCTGCGAGCACGGCGCCGAGGTCATCAAGATCGAGGCGCCGCCTGGCGGCGACCTGCTGCGCTCCCTGGCCGGCAAGGGCCGCAGCGCGGGCATGAACGGCAAGTTCCTCAACTTCAACCGCGGCAAGAGGTCGATCGCGATCGACCTCAAGAAGCCCGCCGGCACCGCGGCGCTGAAGCGGCTGGCGGCGACGGTCGATGTCTTCGTGACGAACATCCGCCCCGACGCGCAGCAGCGCCTGGGCGTCGACGCGGAAAGCCTGCGCGCCGCGGTGCCGCGCCTGATCCACTGTTCCATCACCGGCTTCGGCACGGGGGGCCCCTACGCCGGACGGCCGGCCTACGACACCGTCATCCAGGGCGTCTCCGGCGTCGCCGGCACCTTCGCCGCCTCGACCGGCGAGCCGCGCTACGTCCCCTTCCTCGTCGCCGACCACACGGTCGGGCTGATCGCCGCGCAGATGATCGGCTTCGCGCTCTACCGCCGCGAGAAGACCGGCGCCGGCGAGGCCATCGAGGTGCCGATGTTCGAGAACATGGCCGCCTACATCATGCAGGAGCACCTTGGCGCGCATTCCTTCCGCCCGCCGCTCGGACCGCCCGGCGACCACCGCGTGCTGAGCCCCGACGGCAAGCCGCTGCCGACCAAGGACGGCTTCATCTGCATCTCGGCCAATACCGACGCGCAGGCACATGCCTTCTTCGATGCCATCGGCCGGCCGGAACTCAAGACCGATCCGCGCTTCGCCAAGGTCGCGCAGCGCGTGCAGCACACCAGGGAATACTTCCACATCCGCGCCACCTCGCTCGGCGGCAGGACCACCGCGGAGTGGCTCGAGATCTTCGACCGCGCCGACGTGCCCGCCTCCCCCTACAACACCATCGGATCGCTGATCGACGACCCGCATCTGCGCGCGGTCGGCATGGTGCGGGAGGAGGAGCATCCGACAGAGGGTCCGACCTGGGCGATCGGCGCGCCGAACCGTTTCTCCGGCGGCACCGCACCGCCGCGCCCGCCCGCCCCGCGGCTCGGCGCCGATGGCGCGGCGGTGCTGGCCGAAGCCGGGCTGAGCGCGGACGAGATAGACAGGCTGCGCAAGGACGGCGTGCTGATCGAGGCAACGCCATGATCCGCCTGACCCGCCGCGCCGCCATCGCCGGCGCCACGCTGGCGCCGCTCGCGGCCGCGCGCGCGCAGCCGCGCTGGCCGGACAAGCCCGTGCGCCTGGTCGTGCCCTTCACGCCGGGGGGATCGACCGACATCCTCGCCCGCGCGATGGGCCAGCGCCTGTCCGAGATCTTCGGCCAGCCCTTCATCATCGACAACCGGCCGGGCGCCGGCGGCACGCTCGGATCCGAGCAGGTCTTCCGCGCCGCGCCGGACGGCCAGACGCTGATGATGGGCCATATCGGCACGCTGGCGGTGAACCCGGCGCTCTACCGCAACCTGGCCTTCGACATCGCGGCCTTCGTCCCGGTCGCCCTGGTCGCGACCGTCGCGAACGTCCTGGTGGTGAACCCGCGGCTGCCGGCGAATGACGTGCCCTCGCTCGTCGCGCTCGCCAGGAGCGATCCGGGCAGGCTCACCTATGGCAGCGGCGGCAATGGCAGCGCCGCGCACATCGCCATGGTCGCCTTCATGGAGGCGACGGGCACCGAAATGACGCATGTGCCCTATCGCGGCACCGGCCCGATGATGACGGACCTCATTTCCGGCACCATCAACCTGACCATGACGGGCGGCCCGCCGGCGCTGCCGCCCGTGCGTGCGGGCCAGTTGCGCGCGCTCGGCATCTCCTCCCTGGAACGGCTGCCCTCGGCGAACGACATCCCGACCATCGCGGAGCAGGGCGTCGCCGGCTTCGACGTGCTTCAGTGGTACGGCATCGTCGCCCCGCCGGGCACGCCGGCCGCGATCGTCGAGCGGCTGAACACGGCCTGCAACGGCATCCTCAACGAGGCGCCCTTCCGCCAGCGGCTGCAGACCGAAGGCGCGACGGCGACGGCCATGACCCCGGCGCGCTTCGGCACCTACATCGCCGCCGAGCGCGAACGCTGGGGTGCCCTGGTCCGCCGCGCCGGCGTCACCCTCGGCTGAGGCACATGCCATGACCCGCCCCTTCGAAGGCATCCGCGTCATCGACGCGACGCATGTGCTGGCCGGGCCCTTCGCGGCCTACCAACTGGCGCTGCTCGGCGCCGACGTGATCAAGGTCGAGCAACCCGGCGATCCGGACCAGAGCCGCGGCCAGGGTCCGGACTGGGATCTCAATCGCGCGGGCATGGGGACCTATTTCCTCACCCAAGGGTCGAACAAGCGATCTATGACCCTCGACCTGAAGCAGGACGCGGCGCGCGAGGTCTTCCGTCGCCTGGTCGCCGGGGCCGATGTGCTGGTCGAGAACTACCGCCCTGGCGCCTTCGAGGCCCTCGGCCTCGGCTACGGGGCGCTGTCCGCGCTGAACCCGCGGCTGATCTACTGCTCGATCTCGGCCTTCGGGCAGGCGGGGCCGCGCGGCGGGCAGACGGCGTATGACCACGTCATCCAGGCGACCTCGGGCATCATGGCCTGCACCGGCACGCCGGAGGTGAACCCGGTCAAGCTCGGGGCGCCCGCGATCGACTACGCGACCGGGACGATGGGCGCCTTCGCGCTCTCCGCCGCGCTGTTCCAGCGGGAGCGCACAGGCAAGGGCCAGCGCATCGATCTCGCGATGCTCGATGTCGCGATGATGATGATGGCGTCCCATGTCACCGCGCATTCGCGCACGGGCCGGCCTGCGCGGCCGCGCGGCAACGACCACGAATACGCGACCAATTCCGCCTATCCGACGAAGGATGGGATGGTGATGCTGGGTGCATCGAACCTGCGCCAGCAGAAGCGGCTCTGGGCAGCGCTTGGGCGCCCGGAGATGGCCAAGGTGCGCAACGAGGACCGCGTCTCGGGCCGGGAGGCCGAGGCGGCGGCGCTGCGCGAGATCCTGATGGGCCGCACCGCGGACGAATGGGAAGACTACCTCCAGTCCCGGCACGTCCCCGCCGCCCGCGTGCGACGGCTGGACGAGGCGCTGGCCGACCCTCACCTCACCTCCCGCGGCCTGACCCATCGCTTCGAGGCCGCCGAAGGCGTGGACGGAGCCTACACCGTGCCCGTCGCGGCCTTCGGCCTCGCCCATGGCGGGCCGCGGGTCGATGCGGCGCCGCGACCGCTCGGCGCCGACACGGATGCCATTCTCGAGGAACTCGGCTACGACGCGGCGGCACGATCCGCGCTGCGCGCCAGCCACGCCATCTGACCGAACCGGGAGCCCCGCCATGGCCGCCTTCGCCTTCGACCACATCCACCTGCGCAGCCCGGACCCCGAGGCAACCGCAGCCTTCTACGAGCGCGTCTTCGGCGCGACGCTCAAGCATGGGCCGCAGCGCATCGACATCGACCTCGGCGGGCAGCTGATCTTCGTCTCCCCGGTGAACGAGGACGGCACCGGCGAGGCGCCTTCCGCCCCCTATCGGGGCCTCGAGCATATCGGCCTCGCGGTGAAGGGGATCGATGCCGTGGTCGCGGACATGAAAGCCAAGGGCGTGACCTTCACCATGGAGCCGACCACCATCCGCCCCGGCGTGCGCATCGCCTTCCTGCGCGGCCCCGAGAACGTCTCGATCGAACTGCTCGAGCGGAGCGCGGCCTGAGCGGCGTCGTCGTCATCGGCGCCGGCCCGGCCGGCCTGATGGCGGCCGAGGCGGCGGCGGAGGCGGGAGCGCGGGTCGCTGTCTTCGACCACATGCCCTCGCCTGCGCGGAAGCTGCTGATCGCCGGGCGCGGCGGGCTCAACCTGACGCATTCCGAACCGATCGGCGCCTTCCTCGGCCGCTACGGCGTGGCGCGGGCGTGGCTGGAGCCCTTCATCCGCGCCTTCCCGCCGGCGGCACTCGTCGCCTGGTGCGAGGGTCTCGGGCAGCCAACCTTCATCGGCAGTTCCGGGCGCGTCTTCCCGAAAGCGATGAAGGCGTCGCCGCTGCTGCGCGCGTGGCTCGCACGGCTGGCGGGCCTTGGCGTAACGCTGCACGGGCGGCATCGCTGGATCGGCCTCGCGGCGGATGGCGGGCTGCGGTTCGCCACCCCGGATGGCGAACGCGCCGAACGGCCGCGGGCGGCGGTGCTCGCGCTCGGCGGTGCCTCATGGCCACGGCTGGGCTCGGGCGGCACCTGGCCGGCATTGCTGCCGGACTGCGCCGTCGCTTCGCTGCGTCCCTCGAACATGGGCTTCGCCGTCGCCTGGTCAGCGCATCTGACATCCCGCTTCGTGGGCACGCCGCTGAAGCGGATCGCGTTGACATTCGCCGGCAAGACGGTGCGGGGCGAGGCGGTCATCACCGGGCAGGGCATCGAGGGCGGGGCCGTCTATGCCCTCTCGGCCCCGCTGCGCGACGCGATCGCTGCCGAGGGCCAAGCGACCCTCGCCGTCGACCTGCGGCCGGACCTGTCGCGGGAGGCACTGGGGGCACGGCTGGCCGGGCGCCCCTCGGCGATGTCCCTGTCCAACCACCTGCGGCGCGCGGGCGGGCTTTCGCCCGTCGCCGCCGCGCTGGTGCAGGAGGCGCTCCACGCGGGGGCGGCGCGGGAGGATCTCGCCGGCCTCGTGAAGGCGCTGCCGTTGACGCTGACCGCGCCCTTCCCCCTCGCGCGCGCCATCTCGTCCGCCGGCGGCCTCGCCTGGGCCGAGGTGGACGAGCGGCTGATGCTGCACCGCCATCCGGGCCTTTTCGCCTGCGGCGAGATGCTGGACTGGGAGGCGCCGACCGGCGGCTACCTCCTGCAGGCGTGCTTCGCCACGGGGCGTGCCGCGGGCCTCGCCGCGGCCGCCTTCACCCCGCCGCCGTGATCGCCCGCCAGAGCTTCTCCGGCGTCGCGGGCATGTCCGGCGCGGTGGCGCCGACCTGCGCCAGCGCATCGGCGACGGCGTTCATCACCACCTGCGGCGCCGCGATCGCCCCCGCCTGCCCGACGCCCTTCACGCCAAGCGGGTTCGCCGCGGTCGGCGTGCCCTCGAGGATCACCTCGATGTCCGGCAGGTCGTCGGCGCGCGGCAGCGCGTAGTCCATCAGCGATCCGGTCAGCAACTGGCCGGATTCCGCGTCGTAGGCGATGTTCTCCAGCAGCGCCTGGCCGATGCCCTGGGCGAGGCCGCCCTGCACCTGCCCCGCCGTCAGCAGCGGGTTCACCAGCCGCCCGTAATCGTCCACCGCGACATAGCGCATCAGCCGCGCGAGGCCGGTTTCGCGGTCGATCCCCACCTCCGCCGCCTGGCAGCCGTTCGGGAAGGTGACGAGGTCATTCGCGTTATAGGCCTCCGCCGCGAGGCCGGGCGGCATGCCCTCGGGAAGGCTCGCCGGATCCTCGGCGGCGCGCGCGATGCCGGCGAGATCGACGAAGCGGTCGCTGCCGCGCACCGTGAAGCGCCCCTCGGCGCAGTCGAGCGTGGCGGGATCCGCCTGCAGCAGATGCGCGGCGATGCTGCGCGCCTTGGCGAGCAGCGCATCGACCGCCAGCACCAGCGCGTGCCCGCCCATGTGCAGGGACCGCGCCCCGCCATGGCCGTGCCCGTTCGCGATCAGGCCGGTATCGGCCTGGCGGAAGCGCACGCACTCCACCGCCAGGCCGAGCCGGTCGGCCGCGACCTGCGGGAAGGAGGTCTCGTGCCCCTGCCCGTTCGAATGCGTGCCGACGACGATGGTGGCGGTGCCGTCCGGCGCCACGGCCGCCTTCGCCCATTCGCCCGGCGCGCCGCGCGCGGTCTCGAGAAAGCAGGCGACGCCGCGCCCGAGCAGGACGCCGCGCGCCGCCGCCTCGGCACGCCGGCCCGCGAAGCCCCCGGCATCGGACGCCCGCGCCAGCACGTCGAGATTCGCCGCGAAGCGCCCGCCATCCACCTTCATGCCCATCGCAGTCGCGCGCGGCGCGTCCGGCATCATGTTCAGCGCGCGCAGCGCCGCCGGGTCGCGGCCGGTCTCGCGCGCCGCGGCATCGACCAGGCGCTCGACGATGTAGTTCGCCTCCGGCTTGCCGGCGCCGCGATAGGCGTCGATCGGCACGGTATTGGTGAAGGCGCCGCGCACCGTGAGGTGCATCGCCGGAATGGCATAGACGCCACCCATCGCCGTGCTGAAGGCATTGGTCGGGCAATGCGGCCCGACCGCCGAGAGATAGGCGCCCATGTCGGCGACCGTCTCGACATCGAGGCCGAGGAAGCGCCCTTCCCCATCGAGCGCGAGCCGCGCGTGGCCGCGCAGGTCGCGGCCATGGACCGATCCGGCGAACTCCTCGCTCGCCCCCGCGACCCAGCGCACCGGCCGCCCGGTCCTCCGCGCCGCGACGAGCGCGAGCACATAGTCCGGAAACAGCAGGTTCTTCGCCCCGAAGCCGCCGCCGACATCGGGGCAGGAGAGATGGAAGGCGTCCTCCGGCAGGCCCAGGACGGTCGCGAGCTGCCGCCGCACGCCATGCACGCCCATGCCCGTGAAGACCAGGTCGAAGCGGCCGCCGCCGAAGCGCGCGAGGCAGGCGCGCGGTTCCAACGGCAGCGCATGGACGCGGTTGTTGAAGAGGTCGAGTGCCGTGACATGCGCGGCCGCGGCGAAGGCGGCGTCGGTTGCCGCGCGGTCGCCCTTCTCGAAGCGGAAGACCTCGTTGCCCGGCGCCTCGGGCCAGATCTGCGGCGCGCCCGCGGCCAGCGCCGCCGCGCCGTCCACGACCGCCGGCAACGGGTCGTAGTCCACCTCGATCAGTTCGGCGGCGTCGCGGGCGGCAGCCTCGCCCTCCGCGACCACAAAGGCGACAGGCTGGCCGACGTAGCGCACCCGCCCGCGCGCCAGCACGGGGCGGTCCGGCACCACCATCGGCCGCACCGAGGCCAGCACGCTGGTACAGGGCAGCGGCTTCACGCCCGCCGCGTCGAGATCCGCGCCGGTCAGCACCGCCACCACCCCAGGGGCGGCGCGGGCCGCCGCGGCGTCGATGCCGCGGATTCCGGCATGGGCATGCGGGGACCGCAGCGTCACGCCATGCAGCGCGCCCGGCGCATCGAGGTCTGCGACATAGCGCCCGCGCCCGGTCAGGAAGCGCGCATCCTCGAAGCGCCGGAGCGGAAGGCCGCTGAAGGTCACAGCGGCTCGCCGGCGCCCAGGCCGTCCAGCGGCGTCGGCACGCACCATTCGTCGCCGCGCGCGGTGGTGACGTATTCCGGCCACTGCATGTCGACCGGCGCGGCGAACTCCTTCGGCAGCAGCGGTGCAACCCATTTCAACCCGCCCATGCCGCCGCCGGTGCGCTCGCGCCATTCGGCCTGCGCGGCCTCCAGCAGTCCGGGCTTCGCCGCGAGGTCGAGGAGCGTGAGCGCCATGGTCTTCGCCGCGACGAACATGCCGGGGTCGATGGCTGCCGGCAGGCCGCCGAGGGCGTTGTAGGACCACATCGGATAGTCGAAGTCGCCCTCCGGCGCGCGCAAACGCGGGCGCGCGGTCAGCAGCCGCACGGTCGGGCAGTGCCAGCAGAACTCGACATAGTCGTCGGCCGAAAGGTGCCACTGCCAGGGCGGCAGGAAGTGGCGCATCCCGGCCTCGAAATCGGCCGGCGGCGTCAGCTTCTGATTGGCCGCCGCGAAGGGGTCCTCCATCGGCTCGAGGCCCAGCCCGGACTGGATCTCCCGCGCGAAGACCCTGGCCTCCTCGCCATAGGCCGGCGGGCCGACCTCCTGCAGGTTCGCCCAGGTCGCATCCGTCAGCACCGTGTTCGCGAGGCCGACGCGCGTCTTGGTCACCCAGCGCCAATGGGCCGTGCAGGCCGTGGCTGCCGCGGCGGCGCGCGCGTTGTTCATCAGGATGTTCGCGATCTGCTGCGCCATCGGCAGAGAGGGCGTGCGCCAGGAATACTGGATCTGGGTGAAGCGCGGCGCGAGGTTGTCCGAGGTCGCGTCGCCCCCGTGCATGATGAACTCGTTGAGCGTCCACGATCCGGCGTGGGGGAACATCGCCTCCTTGGTGTACTTGGTCGTCGTGTACATCAGGCAGAGCGCGTCGGTCGCGCCCGGCGCGCGCGCCGCGGCATGGCCGACGTCGCGGATCGGCAGCAGGGACTTGTCGATCCAGCTTTCCGGATTGTCGCAGGTGAAGGTGACGACGCAGGACCAGTAGGCGCCGAAATGCGTCTCGGCCGTCACCGTGTTCTGCATGTGCGGATGGTAGACGACGGCGGCGTCGAGGCCGTCGTAGTAGCCCTTCGCGGCATGCACGGGCTTCGAGCCGCAGACTTTCTCGGCCGGCTCGCCGAACAGCACCAGGCGGCCGGGCGTGCCCGTCGCTTCCAGCGCCGCCTTCGTGGCCAGGATGGAAGTCAGCGCCGCCGTGCCCAGGGAGGAGTGCGGGTCGGTGTGGCCCGCGGCATAGGGATGCATCCCCGCGCGCGGTTCGCGCCGCGGCGCCACGGCCTGGCAGTTGCCGGGCACCGCATCATATTCCGAGAAGGAGGCGAGCAGCGGTCCACCCTCGCCCCAGCGCGCGCAGAATGCCGTCGGCATGCCGCCCGACCCGGCCTCGACCTGAAAGCCTTCGGCGCGGAGCAGTTCCACATAGGCGGCGGCCGACTTGTATTCGCGCCAGGCCGGTTCCGCGAAGTGCCAGATCCGCTCGTTGAAGGCGGACATCCGCCCCTGATTGGCGGAAATCCAGTCGAGCGCCGTCCGGCGCAGGGTCGAAAGGTCGGTCATGCGGCACCCCCGGTGATCAGCCGGGGCATGATGCGACGGGTGCTACCCGCGCGCCAGACGCCGCGCCACGAAGTCGAGGCGATCCTGCCCCCAGAACATGTCCTCGCCGATGATGTAGAAGGGCGCGCCGAAGGCGCCGCGCGCCAGCGCCGCCTCGGTGTCGGCCCTGCGGCGCTCGAGCCACTGCGGGTCCGCGCCGAGGGCCATGATCTTCTCCGCGTCCAGCCCCGTCTCGGCGATCAGCCGGGCGAGCGTCGCGGGGTCGGCGGGGTCCTCGTCCTCCTCCCAAACCGCCTTCAGCACGCGATGCGCGAGGCGCACCGCCGGCCCGTCCCCGATCGTCTCCCGCACCGCGATGACGCGGGCGGCGGCGGGCAACTCGTCGTGAGGGAAATGCTTCGGGTGGATCCGGATGGGAATGCCCAGCGCCTCCCGCCAGCGGGCCAGTTCCTGCAGCCGGTAGGCCTGCCGCTGCGGCGAACGCTTCGGCAGCGGCAAGCCGCCGGAGCCCGCGAAGATGGTGCCGAAATCGACCGGGTGGATGCGCAGCGTGGCGCCGTGCCGGGCGGCCAGCGCCTCGATCCGGGCCGCGCCGAGATGCGTCCAGGGCGAGTTCAGCGAGGCATAGTAGTCGATGTGCATGGGTTCACTCCGTCACCGGGCAGGCGGTGGCGGTGCGCACCTCCTCCAGCGTCACGCCCGGCGCCAGGTCGCGGACGGCGAATCCCTCCCCGGCCGGCGCGAAGAGGCCGAGATCCGTCGCCACCAGCGTCACCACGCCGCGTGCCGTGATCGGCAGGGAACACCGCGCCATCAGCCGCGGCGTGCCGTCGCGCGTGCGGTGCTCCAGCATCAGGAAGACGCGCTTCGCGGAGGCTGCGAGATCCATCGCCCCGCCGATGCCTCCGCCCTTGGCCCCCTTCACCTTCCAGTTGGCGAAGTCGCCGTTCGCCGCGGCCTCATAGGCGCCCATCACCGTGACATCCATCCGCCCGCCGCGGATCAGCGCGAAGCTGTCGGCATGATGGACGATGGCCGCGCCCGGCAGCAACGTGACGTTCTGGCCGCTGGCATTGACGAGGTTCAGGTCCTCGCTGCCCGGCGCCGCGACGGGCCCGTAGCCGATGACGCCGTTCTCGGAATGAAAGGTGATCTCGCGCTCGCCGAAAGGCACGTCGGCGATCAGCGTCGGCATGCCGACGCCGAGGTTCACGATCCAGCCGTCCTGGAACTCGCGCGCCAGGCGCTCGGCCATCTGGGGTCGGGACCGGGGCATCAGCGCGCCTCCCGCTTCATCGGCCAGAGCCCTTCCGGCGGCGGTGGCACCTGCACCATGCTGTGCACCAGGATGCCGGGCGTATGCACGTCGTCGGGGTCGATCGCGCCGGCGGGCAGGATCGGTTCCTCGACCTCCACGATCACCAGCTTCGCGGCCATGGCCATCACCGGGTTGAAATTGCGCTGGCTGCGGTGGAAGCGGAGGTTGCCGGCCTCATCCGCCTGGCGCGCCCGCAAGAAGGCGACATCGACCGGCAGGGCGTATTCCAGCAGGAACTCGCGGCCGTTGATCATGCGCGTCTCGCGACCCTCGGCGAGTTCGGTGCCCACCGCGGTCGGCGTGTAGAAGGCGGGGATGCCGGCGCCGGCGGCGCGCAGGCGCTCGGCCAGCGTGCCCTGCGGGACGATCTCGGCATCCACCTCGCCCCGCTCGTAGTAAGGCGTGAAGGGCAGCACGTCGGAAGCGCGGGTTCCGGCGGTGAAGGAACAGATCACCTTCGCGACCTGCCCGTTCTCGACCAGCATCCCGATGTCGGGCATGCGCGGCTTGTGCGCGCCGCCGGTGGTGTTGGCGATGCAGGTCAGGCGCTTCGCCCCCTGCCGCAGCAGCGCCGCCACCAGGTTGAAGGGCACGCCCGGCATGGCGAAGCCGCCGATCGCGATGGTCGATCCATCCGGTATCCCGGCAACGGCGGCATCGAAATCCGCCATCACCTTGCTGCGTCGTGCCATCGCGTCCTTCCCTTCCCCGATCTCATGCTCCGGCGGTTGCCGGCGGCTGTCCAGAGGGTGAAGGGCTTCCTTCGCCGGCGCGGCAGCGGCGCGCGACGCTGCCGCCATGCTTGTCGTTGGCCTGCCCGCCCCCACGCCGATGGCGGCGTCCGCCGCCGAACACCTGCGCTGGCAGCTTCGCGGGGATGCGGAGAGTGTCGTCCTCGCCTACGTCATGCCTGAAACGGACGTGCCGCCGCTGCTGCTCGCCTGCCGGCAGCGCAGCGGCGAGGTTTCCATCGGCCTCGAGCGTGGCGGCACGGAGCTGTGGGACGGCATGCAGGCAGTGGCCACCTTCACCCCGGAGGGCGGCCGCATCGCCCCGCCGATGCGGGCCGAGCGCATGAAACGGAACGACCAGTTCCTGCTGCATGGCCGGACCGCGCCGGATTCCGACCTGATCCGCCTGCTGGCGGAGGGGCGGACCTTCACCATCAGCGTGGCGGGCGAGACGCGGTGCATTCCGCTGGCAGGGGCCCGCCCGGGCCTCGCGATCCTCCGCCGCGACTGCGCGGCGCCACGACGCGCAGAGCACGGCCCGCGCGGCGTCACGGATCGAGGCGGAAGCCCACCTGGATCCCCACCTGGTAGAGCGCGACCTTGCCCTCCTGCACGCGCCCGCGGATCTCCTTGACCTCGAACCACTCGACATGCCGAAGGGTCTTGGATGCGCGGGCAATGGCCGCCTCGATCGCGTCGCTGACGGACACGCTGGAGGTGCCCACGAGGTCGGTCCTGCGATAGACGGGTTCGTCCTGCATGGATGTCTCCTCGGCTTGGCCCGTTCCCGGGCACATCGAGCCTAGCATGAAGCGCCCCGCCGCGGGCGATCAGTGCATCGCGTGGCCGCCGCTCGCCATCCGGGCAGCGAGGAAGGTCCTGACGGCGGCGTTGAAGCGGCGGGTGGCGGCGGCATAGGCGGGCATCAGCGCCTCGGCGGCCGTGAAGGCGCTGGAGCATTCGTCGAGCGATCCGGATATCGCGGCCGCGCGCATGAGTCCGTTCACCTGGCGAATGAGCGCCATGTCGGTCTCCCGCTCGGGCCAATCGATATCGGTCATCGCGAATCCGTCAGCCGATCTCACTTCCGCGCTATCGCCAACCGGCTGCGGCGGGCAAGGCAAAGACATGCAGGGGAGCAGAACCCCGTCGCCGACCTTCCGATGCGGCCGGGCCGGATGGCGGCCGACGCGCGGCAGCGCCCGGACGCCGGCCTATTCCTGACTGAAGCAAGGCCCCTCGAACCGCGGGGAGACCGGTGACCTGCCGATGCGGCCCGATGCCGGCATCGCTTCCGGCGTGCGCGTGATGCTCACCCGTCCCCGCACCGAGGAGGATCGACCGCCTCGCCTTCTCCGCAGGACTCGCAAGGGCAGGTCCGGATCGGTACGGAACGCCGAGAAGGACGAGGTGGGCGCGATCCCCTGACGATCACCCCCTCGCAGGGGCGCGGGCCGAAAAGTGAAGGACGGCGTTGCCGCGGCGATGTCGGAGAGACTTCCGGCGACCACCGCTCAAGGCGGGGAGCCGGACGGAAACGGAACCGCCCCGGCGTTTCGGTCACCCGCGAGGGCTGCACACATGCCAAGCTGCGCCGCATGACGCCCTGGCCTCTTACCCTGAAGATCGGGATCGGCCTTCTCATCGTCGGCACGGCCCCGCTCCTCCTCTTCATTCTTGCCGATGAGGCGGGGCTGATCAGCGACCCCAACCCGAATCCAGTCGGCCTCGGACTTCTCTTCTTCTTTTCCGTCTGGCCGGCGCTGATTCTGATCGCCGTCGGCCTGGTGAAGCTGCTGCTCAGGGCAGGACGCTAGAGCCGTTCCCGTTCGCCCTGGCTCACGGCAACGTCTCCAGCCCTTTGTTTCTGCGAGCATCTTCACCCGTTCAGGTGATTCCACCTGATCGGGATCTGCTCTGACGCATCGGCCGGGCGGCGATGCCGAAGCCCCGGCAAAGCCCCCGCAACATTCGGCGAGCCTGAATTTCTGCCGCCCTGGTGTGCCCGCCGGGACTCGAACCCGGGACCCCATGATTAAAAGTCACGTGCTCTACCGACTGAGCTACGGGCACGCCGGACCCGGCGCCGGGTTGGATGGCGCCGGGTGATAGCCTCAGGCGGCGTCGGCCGCCACCCTCATGCTGCGGATCTTGTCCGGGCCCTGGACCATCCCGGACATGCCGGAACCACGCTTGATCTTGTCCACGGCCTCCATGCCGGAGGTCACCTCGCCCCAGATGGTGTACTGCCCGTCGAGGCTCGGCGCGGGGGCGAACATGATGAAGAACTGGCTGTTCGCGCTGTTCGGGTCCTGGGTGCGCGCCATGCCGCAGGTGCCGCGCACGAAGCGCGCGGCCGAGGGGTTGCTGAACTCCGCCTCGATATCCGGCAGGTCCGAGCCGCCGCGACCGCTGCCGGTCGGATCGCCGCCCTGGGCCATGAAACCCTCGATCACGCGATGGAAGGGCACGTCGTTGTAGAAGCCCCGCCGGGCGAGCGCCTTGATCTGCTCCACATGCTTCGGCGCCAGGTCGGGCCGCAGCGTGATGGTGACGGTACCGTGCTCGAGGTCGAGGATCAGCGTGTTCTCGGGGTCGGCAGCCTGGTTTTCGCTCATGGATCTGGCCTTCGCGTTGGTGTCAGCGGGCGTCCGCGGCGATGCGCGCGGTGCGGATGCGGTCGGGCGGCGGCGGCACCAGGCCCATCTGGCCGGCGCCGCGCTTGAGGCGATCGACCGCCTCCATGCCTGACACGACGCGGCCCCAGATCGTGTACTGGCCGTCGAGGCTCGGCGCGGGGGCGAACATGATGAAGAACTGGCTGTTCGCGCTGTTCGGGTTCTGCGTGCGCGCCGCGCCGACCGTGCCGCGGATGAAGCGCGCGCGTGAGGGCGGGCTGAATTCCGCCGGCAGGTCCGGCAGGTCCGACCCGCCCGTGCCGCGGCCCGTCGGGTCGCCGCCCTGTGCCATGAAGCCCTCGATCACCCGGTGGAAGGGCGTGCCGTCGTAGAAGCCGCGGCGCACCAGGATCTTCACCCGCTCGACATGCCTGGGCGCGAGTTCGGGCAGCAGTTGGATCGTGACGCGGCCGGCCGGCAGTTCGAGGATGAGCGTGTTCTCCGGGTCGAGCCCGCGCTGCTGGGCGAAGGCCGGCGTGGCCGCCACCACGGCGGAGGCGCCGAGGAGAGTCCTGCGAAGCATGGTGTTGGTTCCTTCAGCCATGGGACGCGCGAATCTTGGCGAGCGTCGCATCGAGCGTCGCCTTCGGAACGAAGCCCGAGATGTCGCCGCCGAGCCGCGCGATCTCCTTCACGAGGCGCGAGGCGATGAACTGGTTGGTCTCCGAGGCCATCAGGAAGACGGTCTCGATTTCCTGGTCCAGGCGGCGGTTCATGCCGACCATCTGGAACTCGTAGTCGAAATCCGCAACCGCACGCAGGCCGCGGATGATCATTCGCGCGCCGATGTCGCGCGCATACTGCACGAGCAGACCCTGGAAAGGCTTCACCTCGATGACGGTGCCGTTGCGCGCGGCGATCGGTGCCACCTCGGCGCTCACGAGGCGCACCCGCTCCTCGAGATCGAAGAGCGGGCCCTTGCCGATGTTGATGGCGACGCCGACGACGAGCTTGTCCACCAGCCGCGCCGCGCGGCCAATGATGTCGAGATGCCCGTTCGTCACCGGGTCGAAGGTGCCCGGGTAGAGGGCGATGCGTTCAATCATTGTCGTTCTCGGCCACTTCCTCGTCCTCGCCCTCGTCGGAGACGGGGAAGCAGGAGATGACCCGCTCCCCTTCCGACAGGCGCATCAGCGTGACGCCCATGCCCTGGCGGCCGGTGATCCGCACGCCATCCGCCTCGATGCGGATGAGCTGCCCGCCATCGGTGACGAGCATCAGGTGGTCGCCCGCGTGCACCGGGAAGGTGGCGACGACCTCGCGCCCCGTGCGGCGCGACAGGGTGATGCCGTTGATCCCCTGCCCGCCACGGCCGGTGACGCGATACTCGTGCGCGGAGGTGCGCTTGCCGAAGCCACCATCGGTGACGGCGAGGATCAGTTCCTCCGCCTCGGCCAATTCGTCGAAGCGCTCCTGGCTGAGGGCGATATCGGCGACCGCCTCCTCGCTGTCCTCGCCCGGCGCGGCGTCGGCTTCCTCGTCCCCGGCGCGGCGCCTTGCCGCCGCGGCCTTGAGGTAGGCGGCGCGCTCGTCCGGCGTCGCCTCGATATGGCGCAGCACCGACAGCGCGATGACGCTGTCGCCTTCCTGCAGACGGATGCCGCGCACGCCGGTCGAATCGCGCCCGGCGAAGACGCGCAGCGTGTCGGGCTCGGCCTGGAAGCGGATCGCCTTGCCCCGGCGTGTCGCGAGCAGCACGTCGTCGCCTTCCCGGCAGGTCGCGACGCCGACCAGGCCGTCGCCCTCGTCGAGCTTCATGGCGATGAGGCCCGAGGAGCGCACGTTCCTGAAGTCCGACAGCCGGTTGCGCCGGACATTGCCCTGCGTCGTCGCGAAGACCAGGTGCAGCCCCTCCCACAGGTCCTCGTCGAGCGGCAGCGGCAGCACCGCGGTCACGCCCTCGCCTTCCTGCAGCGCGAGGACCTGGCGCAGCGATCGCCCGCGCCCCGTCGCCCCGCCCTCCGGCAACTGCCAGACCTTCTCGCGGAAGGCCATGCCGCGGCTGGTGAAGAACAGCACGTATTGGTGGGTATGCGCGACGAAGGAACGGATGACGACGTCGTCCTCCCGCGTCCCCGCGCCGGTACGCCCCTTCCCGCCGCGGCCCTGGGCCCGGAAGGTATCGAGCGGCGTGCGCTTGACGTAGCCGTCGCGCGTCAGCGTCACCACCATGGTGCCGGGCTCGATCAGGCTCTCGTCGTCCACGTCCGCAAGGCCGTCGACGATCTGCGTCATGCGCGGCGAGGCGATCTTGGCCCGCACGGCGAGCAGTTCCGCCGACATCACCTCCATGCGGCGGATGCGCGAGCCGAGGATGTCGAGCAGGTCGCGGATCTTCTCGCCCACCTCACCCAGTTCCGAGGTGATCTTCTCGCGCTCCAGCCCCGTCAGGCGCTGCAGGCGCAGGTCGAGGATGCCGCGCGCCTGCTCCTCGGTCAGCCGCACCGTGCCGTCCGGCATGATGACGTTGCGGTAGTCGTCCACCAGTTCGAGCAGCACGCCCACGTCGCCGGCCGGCCAGTCGCGTTCCATCAGCGCGGCGCGGGCGGTCGCCGCATCGGCGCTGGCGCGGATCACCCGGATCACCTCGTCGATATTCGCAACGGCGATGGCGAGGCCGATCAGAAGGTGGCCGCGCTCGCGCGCCTTGGTCAGGCGATGGCGCGACCGCCGGAGGATCACCTCCTCGCGGAAGCCGATGAAGGCCAGCAGCGCGTCGCGCAGCCCCATCTGCTGCGGCCGGCCGTTGTGCAGCGCAAGGAAGTTCACCGCGAAGGAGGTCTGCAGCTGCGTCATGCGGTAGAGCTGGTTCAGCACCACCTCCGCCGTGGCGTCGCGCTTCAGCTCGATCACGATGCGCATGCCCGAGCGGTCGGATTCGTCGCGCAGGTCCGAGATGCCCTCGATCGCCTTGGCGCGCACGAGTTCGGCGATCTTCTCGAGCAGGCTCGACTTGTTCACCTGATAGGGGATCTCGGTGACCGCGATGGCCTGGCGGCCGCCCCGCATCTCCTCGATCTCGGCGCGCGCGCGCAGGGGAACCGAGCCCCTGCCCGTCTCGAAGGCCGCGCGGATGCCCGAACGCCCGAGGATCAGCCCGCCGGTCGGGAAGTCCGGACCGGGGATGATCTTCATCAGCTCCTCAAGCGTCGTCTCCGGTTCCGCGACGAGCTTCAGCGTCGCGTCGATCACTTCGGTCGGGTTGTGCGTCGGGATATTCGTCGCCATGCCGACGGCGATGCCGCCCGCGCCGTTGACCAGCAGGTTCGGGAAGGCGGCCGGCAGGACGCGCGGCTCCTCGGCGCTCTCGTCGTAGTTCGGCTGGAAGTCGACCGTATCCTCGTCGATGCCTTCCAGCAGCGCCATGGCCGACGGCGCGAGCCGCGCCTCGGTGTAGCGCATCGCCGCCGGCGGATCGCCGTCGACGCTGCCGAAGTTCCCCTGCCCGTCGATCAGCGGCACGCGCATCGAGAAGGGCTGCGCCATGCGCACCATGGCGTCGTAGATCGAGGCGTCGCCATGCGGGTGGTACTTACCCATGACGTCGCCGACCACGCGCGCCGACTTGCGATAGGGCTTGTCGGAGGTGTAGCCGGCCTCCTGCATCGCAAACAGGATGCGGCGATGCACCGGCTTGAGGCCGTCGCGCGCGTCCGGCAGCGCCCGCGCGACGATCACGCTCATCGCATAGTCGAGGTAGGAGCGGCGCATCTCCTCCTCGAGCGCGACGGGGGTCGTGTCCGAAGGGGGATCGCCGGGGATGTTCGTGTCGCTCACGCGGTCAGGCTCGATCCGGTCAGGGTGGCGGCGCGGCGCGGTTGCGCGCGGGGTTCGGGCGCCATAGGCACCGCGCGGCGGGTTGCGTCAACCGCCGCGCGGCAGGCTTCAGAACGGGATCTCGTCGTCGAGGTCGGTCTTCTTGGAATCCCATCCGCCGCTGCGGGATCCGCCGCCGGAACGGCCGCCGCCGCCCCCTTCGTAGCCGCCCCGGCCACCGCCGGAGGAGCGTTCGGAATACCCGCCGCCGCCACCCGAGGTCCGCTCCGCATATCCGCCCTCATCGGCCGAGGAGCCGCCGCCGCGGCCGCCGACGAGCTGCAGTTCGCCGCGGAACTGGCGCAGGACGATCTCGGTCGTGTACCGCTCCTGCCCGTCCTGGCCCTGCCACTTGCGGGTCTCGATCTGGCCCTCGATGTAGACCTCGCTGCCCTTGCGCAGGTATTTCTCGGCCACGTCGCCCAGGCGTTCGTTGAAGATGGCGACGGAGTGCCACTCCGTCCTCTCCTGCTGGTTGCCTTCGCGGTCCTTGTATCGCTCGGAGGTAGCGATCCGCAGGTTCACGACCTTGCCGCCGTTCTGGAAGTTGCGCACTTCCGGGTCGCGGCCCAGCCGCCCGAGAATGATCGCCTTGTTGACGCCCGCCATGCCGATTTCCGCCGATTTCTGAGGACTCTTTGAACGGAACCTTCTAGCCAATCCGGCGCCCCGCGGCCAGTGCTGCGGCATCGCAGCATCCCCTTCCCATCGGGCCGTTGCGAGGGCATATATAAAGAGAACATCACCGGAACATCACCGGCCGGCCCTGCCGCGCCGCGTGCGGAGCCCCCTGCATGACCGGCCAGATCCGTATCCGCGGCGCGCGCCAGCACAACCTCAAGGATGTGGACCTCGACATCCCCCGCGACACCCTCACGGTGGTCACGGGGCTGTCGGGCTCGGGCAAGTCCTCGCTCGCCTTCGACACCATCTACGCCGAAGGCCAGCGCCGCTACGTCGAGTCGCTCAGCGCCTATGCGCGGCAGTTCCTGCAACTGATGCAGAAGCCCGACGTGGACAGCATCGAAGGGCTCTCCCCGGCCATCTCCATCGAGCAGAAGACCACCAGCCACAACCCGCGCTCGACGGTCGGCACGGTCACCGAGATCCACGACTACATGCGCCTGCTCTGGGCGCGCGTGGGCGTGCCCTACAGCCCGGCGACCGGCCTGCCGATCGAGGCGCAGACCGTCTCCCAGATGGTCGATCGCGTCATGGCCATGCCCGAGGGCACGCGCCTGCTGCTGCTGGCCCCGGTCGTGCGCGGCAAGAAGGGCGAGTACCGCAAGGAACTCGCCGAATGGCAGCGCCGCGGCTTCGAGCGGGTGAAGGTCAACGGCACGCTCCACCAGATCGGTGAGGCGCCGAAACTCGACAAGAAGCTGAAGCACGACATCGAGATCGTGGTGGACCGCATCGTGGTGCGCGACGGCGCCGCCCAGCGCCTGGCGGATTCCTTCGAGACCGCGCTCGGCCTCGCCGACGGCATCGCCTATGCCGAGAATGCCGACACCAGCGAACGTACGGTGTTCAGCGCGAAATTCGCCTGCCCGGTCAGCGGCTTCACCATCGAGGAGATCGAGCCGCGCCTCTTCTCCTTCAATTCGCCGCACGGCGCCTGCCCGTCCTGCGACGGGCTCGGCACCGAATCCTTCTTCGACCCGCAACTGGTGGTGCCGCAGGACGACGTCTCGCTGAAGGACGGGGCGATCATGCCCTGGACCGGCGCGCAGTCGCCCTACTACACGCAGACGCTGGAAAGCCTCGCGAAGCACTTCAAGTTCGCCATGACGGCGCCGTGGCAGGACATCCCGGCCGCGGTGCGCCAGCAGATCCTGCACGGCACCGGCGGCGATGTCGTCACGCTGCGCTACAAGGACGGGCTGCGCGCCTACGAGGTGAAGAAGCCCTTCGAGGGCGTGATCCCCAACCTCGAACGCCGCTTCAAGGAAACCGACAATCCCTGGGTGCGCGAGGACCTGGCGCGCTACCAGGCGCAGAAGCCCTGCGCGGCCTGCTCGGGCTACCGGCTGAAGCCGCAGGCGCTGTCGGTGAAGGTTGCCGCGAAGCATATCGGCGAGGTCAGCGACCTCTCGATCCGGCGCGCGCGGGACTGGTTCGCGACGGTGATGGAGACGCTGACGCCCCAGCGCCAGGAAATCGCCCGCCGCATCCTGCGCGAGATCGAGGAAAGGCTGCAGTTCCTGGTCGATGTCGGCCTCGACTATCTCTCGCTCGGCCGGTCCTCGGCCACGCTCTCGGGCGGGGAATCGCAGCGCATCCGCCTCGCCTCGCAGATCGGCTCGGGCCTGACCGGCGTGCTCTACGTTCTCGACGAACCCTCCATCGGCCTGCACCAGCGGGACAACGAGCGCCTGCTGACGACACTGCGCCGCCTGCGCGACCTCGGCAACACCGTGCTCGTCGTGGAACACGACGAGGATGCGATCCGCCAGGCGGACCACCTGATCGACATCGGCCCGGCAGCGGGCAAGGGCGGCGGGCGCGTCATCGCGCAGGGTACGCCGGCCGAGGTCGCGGCGAACCCCGCGAGCCTCACCGGCCAGTACCTCTCCGGCATCCGGCGCATCGAGGTGCCGGCCGCGCGCCGCAGGCCGGACCGCAAGAAGCAACTGCGCGTCGTCGGCGCCACCGGCAACAACCTCAAGAACCTCTCCGCCTCGATCCCACTCGGCACCTTCACCTGCATCACGGGCGTTTCGGGCGGCGGCAAGTCCACGCTGGTGGTCGAAACGCTCTACAAGGCCGCCGCGCGGCGCCTGATGGGCGCGGCAGAGGTCCCCGCCCCGCATGACCGCATCGAGGGGCTCGACCATCTCGACAAGATCATCGACATCGACCAGTCCCCGATCGGCCGCACGCCGCGCTCCAACCCCGCGACCTATACCGGGCTCTTCGCCCCGATCCGCGACTGGTTCTCCGAAATGCCGGAAAGCCGCGCGCGCGGCTACAAGCCCGGCCGCTTCTCCTTCAACGTCAAGGGCGGCCGCTGCGAGGCCTGCCAGGGCGACGGCCTCATCAAGATCGAGATGCACTTCCTGCCCGACGTCTACGTCACCTGCGACACCTGCAAGGGCAAGCGCTACAACCGCGAGACGCTGGAGGTGAAGTTCCGCGGCAAGTCCATCGCCGACGTGCTCGACATGACGGTGGACGAAGGCGTGGAGTTCTTCTCCGCCGTGCCCTCCATCCGCGACAAGCTGTCGGTGCTGCGCGACGTCGGCCTCGGCTACATCCATCTCGGCCAGCAGGCCACCACGCTGAGCGGCGGCGAGGCGCAGCGCATCAAGCTGTCGAAGGAACTCTCCCGCCGCGCCACCGGCCGCACGCTCTACATCCTCGACGAACCCACGACCGGGCTGCACTTCGAGGACGTGCGCAAGCTGCTGGAAGTCCTCCATGCCCTGGTGGACCAGGGCAATACGGTGGTGGTCATCGAGCACAACCTCGAGGTCATCAAGACCGCCGACTGGGTGCTGGACCTCGGGCCGGAAGGCGGCGAAGGCGGCGGGCGCCTGGTCGCGGAAGGCACGCCGGAGGACATCGCCGCCGTGCCGGAGAGCCATACCGGCCGCTTCCTGGCCCCGCTGCTCGCACGCGCCGAGGCCCCGGCGCGGAGGCGCAGGCGCGCCTGACGCTCAGGGCGCGGTCATCTGGCGGAACAGCGGCATCCGCACGATCGCGCGGCGCAACTCGCGGACGGTGCTGCGTCCGGCATGGCGTTCCATGACCTCGGCCGGCACCTTGCGCCGGTCGAGCAGCAGCAGCCACAGCGCCGCGACCTCTTCGGCGGTGGCGATGCGGTCGGGATCGGTCTGCTCGGCTTCCAGCCGCGCGATCAGCGGCTCAAGCCCGTCCCGCCGGAAGGCGGCCCGCCCGGCGCGCTCCCGTGCCGCGATGCGATCCACCTCGGCTCGCGACGGCGGCACGAAGGCGAAGCGGTCGGCCTCCGCCCAGCGCATGCCCTCGAAGCCGAGCTGCCGGAAGATCGCCGGATTGAAGTGCTCGCCATGCTCGCCGATGTAGCGCGCGAAGCCGACATCGGTGTTGAGCCGCGCCAGCCCCAGCGCGGCGCAGGCGAGTTCGCTCGCGGCATCCTCGGCGACGCCGTCCACCGCCACCTCCCAGTCGCGATAGACCTTGAGCAGCCGCAGCCGGTTCCGTCCGGGGAAGTCGGTCCGCCGCACCTCCTCCCACCAGGCCGGCAGGAAGGCCTGGATGCGGCGCCAGGCGCCGCGCCGCAGGCCGAAGCCCCAGTGGTGCCCCAGGCGCATCACGCGCACCTCCGGCCCCGGCAGCGGCGCCTCGTGCTCGCCATAGGCCGCGAAATACGCCACGCGATCCGCCATCGGCTCGGTTGCCGCGCGCATCGCCTCGAGCGCCGCGAGGTAGAGCGGTCCGGGTTCGAGGTCGTCCTCGAAGAAGTAGCCGAGCTCCTCGCCGAGCATCTCGAAGACGTGGCGTTGCCCGCGCAGGATGTTGTCGGCGATGCCGAGGTTGTGCTCCGCGGCCAGGACCTGGCCCTCGGGGAACAGCGTGCGGAAGGCCTCGACGCAGCGCCGCATGCGCAGCGGGCGCCCGTAGCGGAACCCGGTGCGCGGCGAAACCGCGCCATCCTGCAGCAGGAACACCCGCGCCGGGTCCGGCCGCACCTGCACCTGGGCGAGCAGCCCGCGCAGGAGGCGTTCGAGGTAGTCCGGCCGATCGAAGGAGTAGATGACGACCGGCACCCGGGTCACCCCCGGCTCCACCCCGGCAAGCCACATGCTGTCGGTCCCTGGTGCTCCGCGCGAGCCTCCGGCGCCCGTGCCCGCCGCGTCAAGCCCGCGCGGCGAGGATGCGCGCCCGCTCCTCCGGGCTGAGCGTCACGAAGCGCAGCTTCTCGTCCAGCGGAAAGGCCGGGCCGCCCGCCGGGTCGCGCAGCGCCAGCACCAGCCCGCGTGCCGGGTCGAGCATGAAGGGCTTGTCCGACTTGCGCACCGGCCATTCGGAGGTGGCGCCGCGCTCGTCCTGCACGATCCATGTGGGCCCCTGTCCGGTGCCGCGGAACAGGACCGGCACCGGCTCCAGCACCCGCCCGGACAGCGCCTTGACCCGGTTTCGCGCGGACTGCCCCCGCCGCGCCGCGATGAAGAGCCCGACGATCAGCGCCACCGAGAAGACGGCGCCGCCGATCGCCGTCGCGACGCGGTTCCACAGGCGCTCCAGGCCGAGATCCGTGGACACCAGGTGCGGCTGCCGCGGGTCCATCATCGCCTGGGCGTTCCAGGACCCCATGTGCGGCTCGACGAAGAGATAGGTCAGCTTGCGCGTCCCGTTGCCGTCCTTGCCGCGCCAGGAGACGGTGATCTCGCAGCTCTGCAGCAGGAAGAGGCGCGACCGGCAGCGCCCCTCGACGATGCGTGCGCCGGAACCGGGCTGCGCGCCGTCGCGGATGGCGAAGTCGTCGCGGATCTCGGGCACGACCTCGGCCGCCAGCAGGGCCAGGAATCCGCCGAAGAGCAGCAGCCCCAACAGGCCCATCAGCCACCCGCCGGTGGCGCCCCGTCCGGGCTTCAGCACAAGGGAACGCCGGGGAAAGGCAGCAAGCACGGGCGTCACGCACGGTCCTCCAGTCCATTCCGGCGGAGATTGCGCCCGGACGACCCGGCCGGCCAGCGCAGCGGATCACACCTGGTCCGCACCGCCGCCATGGCCGCGTCCGGCCGCGCCATTCCCCCGGACCCGAGACGGGGCGGCAGGATGCCGCGGCCCCGAGGTCAGACCAGCCTTCCCCCTTCCGCTGGCGATGGCGGGCACTGCCCTCCTGGCGCCGCGAAGAACGGGCGAATTCGGCGGCCTGCACCCTGGAGCACAGGTTCGGATCCGGCACGCAGGAGCGCCCGGATCCCACAACCTGCGCGGCGGAGGCGGCACCGGCCTCTCTTCGCGGGACGGACCTGTGCCGACCTTCACAGGCGGCCGAGCAACCCCGCGCGCGCGACCGCGAAGCGGTCGCCCAGGCCACGCGCACCGGCAACCATCCGCCCCCGGGC
>JAFADX010000082.1 GCA_023424475.1 Pseudomonadota bacterium | reverse complement strand
GCGCGGACGTGCAATCCTGGACCGCGGCCGGGGGGCGGTCGCTGCATCTCGGCTGGCCCTGGCGGCGGATCGGGGTCGGCAACGGGCCGCCGGAGACGCGGCGGCGGCCGATGGCGGTGCTGTTCGGCGACCTGCCGCGCTTCAGCGCCCTGGACGACGAGGGGCTGGCACGGTTCTACGAGGGCCCGCTCGTCGCCATGGGCGCGGCGCTGGACCGCTATCCGGCGTCCTACCGCAATGCCTGGGGCGATGCGGTGCAGATCACCTTCGACAAGGTGACGGACGCGGCCTTCTGCGCCTTCGACCTGCGCGCCGCGCTCGGCGCGCAGGATCCGCCGATCCGCCCGCGCTTCGCGCTGGATTTCGGCCCCATGCTGGCGGTGCACGATGCCGTGCAGCAGGCCGGGAAGTTCTCGGGCCGCGCGATGACCCGCGCCGCGCGCATCGAGCCCGTGACGCCGCCCGGCCGCATCTACGCGACCGAGGCCTTCGCCTGCGAGATCGCGCTGCTGCCGCGCAGCGCCGGCCTCGCCTGCGACTATGCGGGGCGCATCCCGACCGCCAAGGGGTTCGGGTCGCTGCCGCTCTACGCACTGCGCCGCGCGGGCGCCGAGGAGGAACTGGCATGAGCGATACGCGTCTCGCGGAGGATCTCGGGCGCATCGGCCTGTTCCGCGGTCTTCCAGCCTCCGCCCTGGCCCGCCTGGCCGAGGGCGCGCGCCGGGTCTCGCCGCCGGACGGCGCGCCCCTGTTCGGCCAGGGGGACCCTTCGGATGCCGTCTACGCGGTGCTCGAGGGGCGCGGGCGGGTGCGCGTCGGTGCCCCCGACAGCGCCGCCAAGCGGCTGATGGTCGAAGTGTTCCGCGCCGGCGACATCTTCGGCGAGATCGGCGTGCTCGACGGCGCGCCGCGCAGTGCCGATGCGGTGGTGATCGGCGAGGTGAGGCTCCTGCGCATCCCGGCCGCCGCCTTCCTCGAGGCCGCGGAAAGCGAACCGGGGCTCGGCCTCGCGCTGGCACGGATGCTCTCGGGCCGCCTGCGCCGGACCTTCGGGCTGCTGCAGGACGCGACCTTCGCGCCGCTGGAGGTGCGGCTGGCACGGCAGGTCATGTACCTGCTCAAGGCCGACAGCGTGAAGACGGAGAAGGGCACCCGCCTCGCGGCGCGGTTCCGCCAGGGCGACCTCGCGGACCTGCTGGGCGCGACGACGCGCAGCATCATCTCGATCCTGAATGCCTGGCGGGCGTCGAACCTCGTCGCCTACGACACCGAGAAGGCCTTCCTCTTCGTCCTGGACGAAAAAGGGCTGGCGGCGGTCGCGGCCGGCCCGCGGGACGGCGGCTGATGCGCGCGCACCTTGCCTCTCTCGCCGTCCTCGCGGCCCTGCCGGCGCTCGCGGCCGAGTTGCCGACGGGCAAGCCGCCCGCCCTCGAGCCGCCGCGCCAGGTGCTGCAGGTCGAACTGCCGACCGAGAAGCCGCCGCCGCTCGAACGCACCCTCGCGGACATCCCGGGCCCGGCCTGCACCGCGGAACACCGCGCCTTCATCGAGGACGCGCTGGTGACGGCGCGGGAGCGGCTGGCCGAGGCGGTCCGCCTGGTGCGCGAGCACCCCAGGCACGAGCATGTCCGACGCTGGTTCGGCACCGCCTCGCCCAAGGTGATCGCCATGACGCTCGAGCGCACGGCGGCGCGGCTGGCGGATGTCTCGGACCTCGACATCCGCTGCAACGACCCGTCGGCCTGTCCGGGCGGGCGCTTCGCCTATGCGCGGGAACGCGACCTCATCCTTGGCGTCTGCGCGCCCTTCTTCCGGGCGGGGACGGAGGGGACGGATTCGCGCTGGGGCATCCTGGTGCACGAGGCGACGCACATCGCCGCCAATACCCGCGACCATGCCTACCGGCCGAACGGCGCATTGCGGCTGGCCAAGGACGATCCCACGCGCGCCTACGCGAATGCCGACAACTACGAGTATTTCGTCGAGACGCTGCCGCGGTGATGTTGCCCCATGCCGGGCGCATGAAGCGGAACCCCTCCCGCGCCGATGTCAGCGTTCGCGCAGCACGAAGAGTGCCGCGACCGCCGCAAGGCCGAGTCCCGCGGTCAGCAGCAGCGACTGCGCCCCATGGGCATCGACCAGCAGGCCGAAGAAATACGGCGCGAGGGCCTGGGAGGCGCGGGCCGGCGCGGTGATCAGGCCCTGCCGCCGCCCGTAGCCCGCGGGGCCGAAAAGGGCGAGCGGCAGCGTGCCGCGCGTGATCGTCAGCATCCCGTTGCCGGCGCCGTGGATCACCACGAAGACCATGGCGAGCGGTGCCCCGCCGGCGAGCAGCACGGCCACGGCGATCGGATGCGCCGCCGCCGCGATCCGCGCCGACACCAGCGGACTGATGTTGCGCAGGAAGGTGAACTCCAGGATCCGGGCGCCGACCTGCGCCGGGCCGAGCAGCGTGCCCGCCAGGACCGCCGCCGCTGCCGTGGTGCCCGCCGCCTGCAGCAGCCCCGGCAGGTGCGCCCCGAGCGCCGAGGCGCTGAACCCCGCGGTGGCGAGCACGAAGGCGAGCAGCGCCATGTCCGCGAAGCGCGGTGCCGGGCCGCCCGTGCCGGATTCCGCGGCGGCCCGCTCGGGCGGCGGCGCGCGCGGGATCAGCAGGCGGTTCAGCGGCAGGCCGAGCACGACATGCAGCGCCGCCCAGCCGAGGCAGGCGCCGCGCCAGCCCCATTCCGCGTCCATCAGCGCCGAGACCGGCCAGCCTACGGTGCTGGCGAAGCCGGCGATCAGCGTGATGCCGGTGATGCTGCTCCGCGCCTCCTTGCCGTAGAGGCCGGCGAGGGTGGCGAAGGCGGCATCGTAGAGGCCCATCGCCATGGCGACGCCGAGGATCGCCCAGGCGAGGCAGAACGGCGCGAGGCCCGGCGCCAGCCCCATCAGCGCCAGCCCCGCGGCGAAGACCAGGTTGGAGACGGCCAGCACGTCCCGCCCCCCGCGCGTGTCGATCGCTCGGCCCGCCGCCGGGCCGAGCAGGGCGGTCAGCAGCAGCGAGATCGAGAAGATGCCGAAGATGGTCGCGCGGCTGACGCCGAACTCCTCGGCGATCGGCGTCGCGAGGATGGCGGGCAGGTAGTAGGACGATCCCCAGGAGAGGGTCTGCGTCGTGCCCAGCACGGCGACGGTGAGCGCGCGGTTGGCGGCGATGGTCATCGCGCCATCCTCACGCCGCGGCACATCGCCGCCAAGCCGGACAAGCGGCTGATCAGTCCGTGATCGGCCGGCCGAGGGCGGCCTGGTAGCGTTCCGCCACGCGCGCCTTGACGGCGGGGTTGATGATGCGCGGCGGGAAGTGGCCGGCGGCGAAGGCGGAGAAGGCCTCGGCGGCGATGCGCGTGATCATCGAGCGGCTTTCATGCGTCACGCCCGCGGTGTGCTGCGTGCAGATGACGGCGGGATGGGAGAGCAGCGGGTGGTCCTTCGGCGGCGGCTCCTGCTCCCAGACATCGAGGCCGGCGGCGGCGATGCGGCCGTTCCGGAGGGCGGCGAGCAGTGCGCCCTCGTCGTGGATCGAGCCGCGCGCGGTGGTGACCAGCACCGAGCCGGGCTTCATCGCGGCGAAGGCGTCGGCGGCCATCATGGCGCGGCTTTCCGGCGTCAGCGGGCAGTGCAGGGAGACCACGTCGCATTCGGCGAGCATGGCGCCGAGATCGTCGATCTTCTCCGCCCCGCGATCGGCGACGGTCGCGGCGTCCACATAAGGGTCGTAGGCGAGGACGCGGCAGTGGAACGCCGCGTTCAGGATGGCCGCGGTCCGCGTGCCGACATTGCCGATGCCGACCAGCCCGACCGTCTTGCCGTAGAGGTTGCGGCCCATGAATTCCTCGCGCCGTTGCGCCCGGCCCTCGCGCATCGCCGCATGGCATTCGGGAAAGCGCTTGAGCAGGGCGAGCATCATGCCGACGGCATGTTCCGCCACGGCTTCCGCGTTGCCGCCGGCCTGGTTCACGAGCAGCACGCCGGCCCGGGTGCAGGCCGCCGGGTCGATGGTGTCGTAGCCGGCGCCCTGGGAGGCGGCCATCAGCAGGTTCGGCAGGCGGGCGAGCAGCTCGTCATGGACATGCATCGGCCTGGGCAGCTCGTCGCGGGAGGCGCGGACATAATAGCCCTGGCAGGTCTCGAGGACCTTGATCGCGGCCTCGACGCCATCGTCGAGCGTCATGCGCACCACCTCGAGCGCCGGGTCCTTCGCGGCGGTGTCGAGGAAGGTCTGGTGCGGCACCTTGATCAGGTAGCCGATGCGGAAGCGGGCACTGGAAGCGGACACCTGGCGTTTCCCCTCATGGACCGCGCCTGGGTAGCGCGGGCCGGACGGATGCGCCAGACGGCGGCTCAGCGGCGGAGCGAGAGCATATAGGCCACCAGGTCGTCGATCTGTTCCCGCGTCAGCCGGTAGTCGGGCATGTTCGCGTGCGGCGACTGCAGGAAGACGCGCAGCGACATCGAGGTCGAGGACGGCATCCCCGCGATGGCCGGGAAGGAGGGGGCCGCATCGCTGGCCGGCCCGGGGCCGCCTTCGGCGATGCGGTGGCAGTTCGCGCACCAGGTCGCGGCAAGGCGCTGGCCGGACCGGGCGTCGCCGGGCTCGGGCTGCGCCAGGGCGGGGCTCGCCGCGCCGGCACCGAGAAGAATCAAGGCGGCCGCCACGCGCATCGGAATCTCCATCGAGCTTGTTGGAAGGCTGGCGCAGAATCCCGGCGCGATCCAGCGGTCAGGCCAAATACGCCCCGCCGTTGATGTGATAGACTTGACCGGTGACCCATGCGCCGGCGTCCGAGGCCAGCCAGGTCATCAGCCCCGCGATCTCCTCGGGCCGGCCCATGCGGCCGAGCGGGAGGGCCTGCGCCATCATCGCGAGTTCGGCCTCGGTGTTGCCGTAGCGGGGCTGGGCGGTGTCGGTCAGCCCCGGGGCGATGGCGTTCACGCGGATGCCGTGCGGCGCGAGGGCCAGCGCCATGGAGCGCGTGATGCCGATGACGCCCGTCTTGGTCGCCGAGTAGTGCACGCCGAGCACGGCGCCGCGCACCGAGGAGGATGAGAGGTTCAGGATCACGCCCTTCGTGCCGGCCGCCACCATGTGGCGTGCCGCCGCCTGGGCGCAGAAGGCGCTGCCCTTGAGGTTCACCGCATGGACGCGGTCCCATTCGGCCTCGGTCATCTCGAGGAAGGCCGCGCGCGGGAAGATGCCTGCATTGTTCACGAGCACGTCGATGCGGCCGAGGCCCTCGACCGCGGCGGCGACGATGGCGGTGCAGCCGGCGGCGGTGCCGACATCGCCCTGGACCAGGACGGCCCGCCGGCCGGCGGCGGCGATACGGGCGGCGAGGGCCTCGGCCGCGGCGCGGTCATCGAGCCAGTTCACCGCGACATCGTAGCCGGCGGCCGCGAAGGCGAGCGCCGCGGCCGCCCCGATGCCCTGCTGCGCGCCCGTCACGAGGACGCCTTTCGTGGTCCCGCCCATCCGTGCCCTCCTGTGCCGGCGGAGCATCGCGGGGCTTGCCGGGCGGCGCAACGGGTGGCACCCCTCGGGGCGAGGGAGAAGGGACGCCATGGATCTTGCCGGGCTGTTCTCGCTGGAGGGCCGCCGCGCCTTCGTGACGGGCGCTTCCGGCGTGCTGGGGGCGCATTTCGCGCGCGTGCTGCATGGCGCGGGGGCGCGGGTGGCGCTGGCGGCACGGCGGATGGACGCCGTCGCGGCGCTGGCCGGGGAACTCGGCGCGGGCGCCGCGCCGGTGGCGCTGGATGTGACCGACGCGGCGCGCATCGCCACAGCCTTCGATGCGGCCGAGGCCGCGCTGGGCGGACCCTGCGACATCCTGGTCAACAATGCCGGCATCGCGGTGACCAGGCCCTTCCTGCAGCAGGAAGCAGCGGACTGGGACGGGGTGATGGCCGTCAACCTGCGCGGCTGCTTCCTGGTCGGGCAGGAGGCGGCGCGGCGTCTTGCCGCGGCGAAGCGGCCGGGCACCATCATCAACATCGCCTCGGTCCTCGGGGAACGCGTGATCCCGGGCGTGGCGGGCTATACCGCGGCCAAGGCCGGGCTGCTGCACCTGACCCGGCAGATGGCGGTGGAACTGGCCCGCTACGGCATCCGCGTGAACGCGATCGCGCCGGGCTACGTCGCGACCGACATCAACCGCGACTATTTCGCCTCCGAGCCCGGCCGGGCGATGATCAAGCGCATCCCGCAGCGGCGGCTCGGCTCGCCCGAGGATCTGACGGGACCCCTCCTGCTGCTCGCCTCCGGCGCCGGCGCCCACATGACGGGCACGACGGTCACCGTGGATGGCGGCCATTCGATCAACCCGCTCTAGGACGACGCGCCATGGACTTCACCCTGCCGCCCGAGATCGAGGACATCCGGATCCGCATCCGCCGCTTCGTCGACGAGCGGCTGATCCCGCTCGAAGCCGACCGCGCCAGCTATGACGAGCACGAGAACATCGCGCCGCATGTGCTCGCCGAGATGCGGCGGCAGGCCAGGGCAGCGGGGATCTGGGCATTGCAGATGCCGAAGGCGCTGGGCGGCATGGGGCTGCCGCGCATCGGCATGGCCGCCTGCTACGAGGAGATGAACCGCTCCATCTTCGGGCCCGTGGTGTTCAACAGCGCCGCGCCCGACGACGGGAACATGATGATCCTCGACAAGGTGCTGCCGGAGGCGATGAAGGCCGAGTGGCTGCGGCCCATCGTCAACGGCGACGTGCAGTCGGCCTTCGCGATGACGGAGCCCGATGGCTGCGGATCCGACCCCAACCTGACCTACACGAAGGCCGAGCCCGCCGGGAACGACCGCTGGCGCATCACCGGGCGCAAGTGGTTCATCACCGGCGCGGGCAACGCGAAGATCTTCATCATCATCGCGCGCACCTCCGACGACGAGCGCAAGGGGCTGTCGGCCTTCCTGTTCAAGTCCGACACGCCGGGCTGGAGGATCGTCCGCCGCATCCCGATCATGGGGCCGGAGGAACATGGCGGGCATTGCGAGCTCGAATTCGACGGGCTGGAGGTGCCGGACAGCCAGCGCCTGCTGAACGTCGGCGACGGGCTGAAGGTGACGCAGATGCGCCTCGGCGTCGCGCGGCTGACGCATTGCATGCGCTGGACGGGCCTCGCGCGCCGTTCGCTCGAGATCGCGATGGAACGCATCAAGCTGCGCGATTCCTTCGGCGCGAAGCTGATCGACCGCGAGAGCGTGCAGGGCCTGGTCGGCCAGGCGGCGATGGAGATCGAGATCGGCCGGATGCTGACCATGCGCGCGGCCTGGGCGCTCGACCAGGGCTCCTTCGCGCGCAAGGAGGTGTCGATGGCCAAGATCGTCGTCGCCGATGCCCTGCAGAAGTCGGTGGACACGGCGTTGCAGCTGCTCGGCGCGCGCGGCTATTCCAAGGACACGGTGATCGAGTGGATCTACCGCTACGCGCGCCAGGCGCGGCTGGTGGACGGCGCATCGGAGGTGCACCGCATGGTGCTCGCCAACCTGCTGCGCGCCGAGGGCGACGGCTTCTTCCGTTGGGGCCAGGCCGGGCATGGATGAGGCGCGCCGCACCCGCCTGACGGAGTGGCTGCGGGCGGCGACGGGTGATGCGGCGCTGGCCATCGGGCGCATGGCGCTGCTGTCCGGCGGGGCGATCCAGCAGAACTGGGCGCTGGATGTCTCGGATGGCCGCGCCTGGGTGCTGCGCACGGACAACGCGGCGACGCTCGCGGTCAGCCACGGCCGGGCGCAGGAATTCGCGCTGCTGCGCGCGGCCTTCGCCGCCGGGGTGACGGTGCCGGAGCCGCTGTTCCTCTGCGAGGACGTCGCCGTGACCGGCGCGCCCTTCTTCGTCATGCGGCGCGTCGGCGGCACCGCCGCGGCGCATCGCGTGGTGAAGAGCGAGACGCTGGGAGGCGGCCGCGTGGCCTGCGTGCGCGCGCTGGGTCGGGAACTCGCGCGCATCCACGCCATCCGGCCGCCGCGCGAGGACCTCGCCTTCCTCGGCGCGCCGCCGGACGATCCGTGCCTTGCCTTCGTCGCCGGCCAGCGCGCGGCGCTCGACCGCCAGCGCAGGCCGCGGCCGGTGCTGGAATGGGGCCTGCGGCACCTGGAACGCACCGCGCCGCCGCCGGTCCTGCCCGTGCTCGTCCACAACGACTTCCGCACCGGCAACCTCATGCTGGACGAAGGCGGCGTGACGGCGGTGCTCGACTGGGAATTCTCGATCTGGTCGGACCCGCATGCCGACCTCGGCTGGTTCTGCGCGAAGTGCTGGCGCTTCGGCAGTGACGGGCAGGAAGCCGGCGGCATCGGCCCGCGCGCGGCGCTCTATGAAGGCTACGGCGCCGTCGACGATGCGCGCGTGCGCTGGTGGGAGCTTGCCGCGCATATCCGCTGGGCCTCGATTGCGGTGGACCAGGCGGAACGCCACATCTCCGGCGTGGAGCGCGACCTCGAACTGGCACTGACGGGCCACATGGTCCCGGGCCTGGAATGGGAGATCCTGCGCATGGTGGAGGCCCGCGATGCTGCGTGAGGAACCGCAGGCGCCCGACCTGCTCGCCACGGCGCGCGACGTGCTCCTGAACGAGCTGCTCCCCGCCCTGCCGCCGGAGAAGGCCTTCGCCGCGCGCATGGTGGCCAACGCCATGGCGATCGCCGGGCGCGAGGCCGCGCAGGATGCGGGCTGGGAGCCGCAGGTGCTCGCGCGCATGGCGGCCCTGGCCGGCGACCCGCGCGCCTTCGCCGCCGGGATCCGTGCCGGTGGCTTCGACCCGGGCTCGGCGGGCCACGACGCGGCCGCGGCGCTGCTCGACGAGCTTACCCGCGCGCGCTGTGCCGTCAGCGCCCCGCGCGCCCTCGGCAAGGGATGAAGGCCATGGATGACGACCTGCCGGCATCGGCCGCGAACCGCGTCCCGCTCTCGCCGGTCTCCTTCCTCGCGCGCGCGGCACGGATCTGGCCCGGGCGCACCGCCGTCGTCCACGGCGCGCGGCGCATGACCTATGCGGCGTATCTGGAACGCTGCCGCCGCCTGGCCTCGGCCCTGCGCGGCGCCGGCGTGACGCGGGACGACGTGGTCGCGGCGCTGCTCCCGAACATCCCGGAGATGCTCGAGGCGCACATGGCCGTGCCCATGGCGCATGCGGTGCTGTGCCCGATCAACACGCGGCTCGATGCGCCGACGGTGCGCTTCATCCTCGGCCATTCGGGCGCGAAGGTGCTGCTGCTGGACCGCGAGTTCGCCGCGCTCGTCGCCGCGGCCCTCGACGGCGTGGCGAACCCGCCCCGCATCGTCGTCGTCGATGACCCCGAGGGCCCCGGCGGCGCGGCGATCGACGCCATGCCCTACGAGGACTTCCTCGCCGCCGGCGACGCCGCCTTCCCCGTGGAGCCTCCGGCGGACGAATGGAAGGCGATCTCGCTTTCCTACACCTCGGGCACCACGGGCGACCCGAAGGGCGTCGTGGTGCACCACCGCGGCGCCTATCTGAACGCCTGCGGCAATGCGCTGGCCTTCGGGCTCTCGCCGCGCAGCGTCTATCTCTGGACGCTGCCGATGTTCCACTGCAACGGCTGGACCTATACCTGGGCAGTGACGCTGCAGGGCGGCACGCATGTCTGCCTGCGCCGCATCGATCCCGCGCGCATCTTCGCGCTGATCGCCGAACACGGCGTCACGCATCTCTGCGCCGCGCCGGTGGTCCTGACCATGCTGATCCACGCGCCCGAGGAGCAGAAGCGCCGCTTCCCGCACCGCGTCGGCATCGCGACCGGCGGCGCCGCGCCGCCCTCGCCGGTCATCGCGGCGATGGAGCGCCTCGGCTTCGACGTCACGCATCTCTACGGCCTGACGGAATGCTACGGCCCCTCGCTGCTCTGTGCCTGGCAGCCGGAGCTGGCGGATCTCGACCTGCCCGGGAAGGCCGCCTTCATGGCGCGCCAGGGCGTGCCGCTGCCGACGCTGGAAGATGCGACGGTGCTCGACCAGGAGAGCGGCGCGCGCGTGCCCGCCGACGGCACGACGCTGGGCGAGATCGCGCTGCGCGGCAACACGGTGATGAAGGGCTACCTGCGCAATCCCAAGGCCAATGCCGCCGCCTTCGTCGATGGCTGGTTCCGCACCGGCGACCTCGGCGTGCTGCACCCGGACGGCTACATCGAGGTGAAGGACCGCGCGAAGGACATCGTGATCTCGGGTGGGGAGAACATCTCGAGCCTCGAGGTCGAGGAGGCGCTCTACCGGCACCCCGAGGTGATGGAGGCCGCCGTGGTCGCCCACCCCGACCCGAAATGGGGCGAGGTGCCGCACGCCTTCGTCACGCTGAAGCCGGGCGCGACCGCGACCGGGGCCGACATCATCGCCCATTGCCGCGCGAGCCTCGCCCATTTCAAGGCGCCGCGGCACGTCACCTTCGGCCCGCTGCCCAAGACGGCGACCGGCAAGATCCAGAAGTTCGAGCTGCGCCGCGGCCTGCGCGAGGACTGACCGCCCAACTTCCGGTTGCATCGAGCGCCGGAATGATCTGGGATATCCGCTCGTGACCGGGAGTGCAGGGATGGACCAGATCATCGGCTTCCTGAACACTGTCTTCTGGGGCTACGTCCTCATCTATGGACTGCTGGCGGTCGGCCTCTACTTCACGATCCGGCTGAAACTGGTCCAGATCGTGCATTTCCCGGAGATGATCCGCTGCGTGATCGGATCTTCGGCGACGGACCGCGCCGGGATCACGCCCTTCCAGGCGCTCTGCACGAGCCTCGCGTCCCGCGTCGGCACCGGCAATCTCGCCGGCGTCGCGGTCGCGCTCTACCTCGGCGGGGCGGGGGCGATCTTCTGGATGTGGATGGTCGCGACCCTCGGCATGGCGACAGCCTTCGCCGAGAGCACGCTCGCGCAGCTCTACAAGGTCAAGGACTCCGAAGGGCAGTACCGCGGCGGTCCGGCCTTCTACCTCTGGCGCGGGCTGAAGGCGCGGTGGGCCGGCGTGCTGTTCTCGGTCTGCCTGATCATCTCCTTCGGGCTCGTGTTCAACGCCGTGCAGGCGAATTCCATCGCGGATGCGATGCAGGGCGCGCTCGGGGCGCCGAAGCTCATGACCGGCGTGCTGATCGCGGCGCTCACGGGGGTCATCATCTTCGGCGGCATCACGACCATCGCGCGGGTGGCGGAATACGTGGTGCCCTTCATGGCGCTGGGGTATCTCGGCGTCGCGGTCTATGTCGTGGCCGTCCATGCGGCGGAGGTGCCGGCCATGCTCGGCACCATCGTCGGCAGCGCCTTCGGTGTCTCCCAGGCGGCGGGCGGCGTGGCGGGCTCGATCGCGGCGGCCATGCTGAACGGGGTGAAGCGCGGGTTGTTCTCGAACGAGGCAGGCATGGGCAGCGCGCCCAACATCGCCGCCGTCGCGACACCCGACCCGCACCATCCGGTCAGCCAGGGCTTCGTGCAGTCGCTCGGCGTGTTCATCGATACTCTTCTGATCTGCACGGCGACGGCGCTGATGATCCTGTTCTCCGGCACGCTCGCGCCGGGCTCCGGGCTGACCGGCACGCAGCTCACGCAGGCGGCGATGGAGGCGCATATCGGCGGCGCCGGCCCCTATTTCGTCGCCGTCGCGATCTTCTTCTTCGCCTTCACCTCCATCATCGGCAACTACGCCTATGCCGAGGGGGCGCTGACCTTCCTCGGGCATGACGGCCACGTGGCGCGCGCGATCCTGCGCCTCGCGGTGCTCGCGATGGTCATCTGGGGCGCCTATCAGAGTGTCGCGACGGTCTTCGATGCCGCCGATGCCTCGATGGGGCTGATGGCGACGATCAACCTGGTGGCGATCCTGCTGCTCTCGGGCCTGGTGGTGCGGCTCACGCAGGACTACCTGGCACAGCGCCGGCGCGGCGAGGAACCCACCTTCCTCGCCGACAGCATGCCGGACCTCGCGGGCCAGATCGACGCGGAGATCTGGCAGGCGAAGCGGTAGCGGCGCCCCGGCGTGGCGGCCGCCATGCGACGCCGCAGCGCCGTCTGCAGGTCCTCCATCGTCTCCTGCAGGCAGTCGAGGGGCAGCCGGCCCAGCGCACGCGCGCAGGCGTCGCGCGCGGGTCCGTAGGCCGCGACCGCGGCTTCGATCCGCGCCAGCACCTCCGGCTGGCCGGCGAAGCGTGCGCGCGTGGCCTGCACGTCCCGCACCACGGCGGCATCGAGGTCGCGCATCCCCGGCGTGGCGCAGATGCGCTGCGCGGTCCAGCCGGCCGGCGCGGCGCAATCGACCGGCCGAAGGCTCACCGGTGGTGGTGTCGGCGCCGCGGCGGGCTTGGTCGTGGGCAGCGCGCCGGAAGCGGCGGTCGAACCGCCCCCGGGC
>JAFADX010000023.1 GCA_023424475.1 Pseudomonadota bacterium | reverse complement strand
GTCGAACAGGATCGTCCGCAGCCGCGTCTGCACGGCCGCGGCGATGCGGCCGGCCTGCGCGATGCGCAGGTGGTCGAGCCAGCCGCGCAACAGGATCGCGCCAACCGCAGCGCCGAGAGCTGGTGCGGCCTCGGCCAGGCCGCCGCCGGCAAAGACCTGCGCCAAGGCGATGCCGAGGAAGGCGAAGCGCGCGATGCCCGCGGCGAGCGCCAGCAGGCCGAGCAGCACCCCGCCCGCCATCGACAGCCGCAGGCCCGCCGTCATCCGCCAGAGCTGATGGTCGAAATACATGCCGAAAGAGGCCCTCATCCCACGACGCCGCCGGCGCGGCCGGCAGCACCAAGCATCCCGGTGAACCGCCGTCCGCACAAGCGCAGGCCGTTCCCCCCCCCGATCGGCCGGCGGCACGCCCCGGCACGGACAATGTCCTCAGGCGTCACACCTCATCGGCGTGACCCGAGGCGAGGGCTGCGCAGGATCGTATCGCCGCGCGCCTGTCCCCGCCTGCGTGCGGGACCTTGCGAGAGGGCAGCGCCCCCGCCGATCCTCACCTGCCTTGCGCGTGCAGGATCTCCGCGATCATCGGCGCCGTCGCCGGGTCCTGCGCCGCGTCGCCGCCGGACAGCGCCGGCAGGATGTGTCCCGCCAGCACCTTGCCCAGCTCCACCCCCCACTGGTCGAAGGGATTGATCCCCCACAGCGCCCCGAGACAGGCGACCTTGTGCTCGTAGAGCGCCACCAGCTGCCCCAGCGTGAAGGCGTCGAGCCGCGGCAGCAGGATCAGCGTGCTCGGCCGGTCGCCGGGGAAGACGCGGTGCGGCGTCAGCCGCGCGATCTCCGCCTCGCTCGCGCCGGCCTTGCGCATTTCCGCCGCCACCGCGTCCGCATCCTTGCCGCGCAGCAGCGCCTCCGCCTGCGCCAGCCCGTTGGCCAGGAGCTTGCGATGGCTGTCGGCGAAGGGATGGTCCGGGTTCGCGACCAGGATGATGTCCGCCGGCACCGGCGTCGTGCCCTGGTGGATCAGCTGCATGAAGGAATGCTGCGCGTTGGTCCCCGGTTCTCCGAACACGACGGGGCCCGAGGCCCGCGCGAGCGCGCTGCCGTCCATCGCGACCCGCTTGCCGAGGCTTTCCATCTCGAGCTGCTGCAGATGCGCCGGCAGCCGCGCGAGCCGTTCGTCATAAGGCAGCACCGCCCGCGTCGGATACCGCAGCCCGTTGACGTGCCAGACCTCCGTCAGCGCCATCAGCACCGGCAGGTTGTCCTCGAGCGGCGCTGCCAGGAAATGCTCGTCCATCGCCCGCGCGCCCGCGAGCAGTCGGCCGAAGGCCTCCCACCCCAGCGCCAGCGCGAGCGACAGCCCGATCGCGCTCCACATGGAAAACCGCCCGCCCACCCAGTCGCGGAAGCCGAAGACGCGGTCCGGCGCGATGCCGAATTCCGCCGTCGCCTCCAGGTTGGTCGACAGTGCCGCGAGATGCGCCCCCGCCCCGGCCTCGCCCAGCGCATCGACAAGCCAGGCGCGCACCAGCGCGGCATTGGTCATCGTCTCCTGCGTCGTGAAGGTCTTGGACGCGACCAGCACCAGGGTCCGCTTCGGGTCGAGCCGCGCCCGCACCTCGGTCCACGCATGGGCATCGACGTTGCCGAGGTAGTGCGCCCGCATCGGCGCCGCCGGCGTCCACAGTGCGCGCGCCGCCATGGCGGGCCCGAGGTCCGAGCCGCCGATGCCGATATTCAGCACGTCGGTGAAGCGTTCGCCCGTCGCGCCCGCCAGCGTCCCGCCATGCACGCGCCCGGCGAAGGCGCGCATGGCCGCCAGCGTCGCCTGGACCTCGGCCGCCGCGTCCTCCTCCCCTGTGCGGAACGGCACGCCGAAGGGCGCGCGCAGCGCCATGTGCAGCGCCGCGCGGTGCTCGGTGCCGTTCACCGGCGCGCCGGCCGCCATGCGGTCGCGGAACCCGGCCACATCCGCCGCGCGTGCCAGGTCGAGCAGCGCCGCCATCACCTCGGGCGGGATCGCGGTGCGGGAAAGATCGACCAGCAGATCCCCCGCCCGGCGCGACATGGCCGCGAAGCGTCCCGGATCGGCCGCGAAGAGCGGACGGATCCCGGCCGCGCCCGGGCGGCGGGCCAGGGCATCGAGGGCGGACCAGGCGGCGTGCGGTGTCGTGGCGTGTCCTGTCATGCGGTGCAGTCTGCCACGGGCGCCCCCCGCGCGCAGGCCCCGCGCGGCGGCGCCCGGCGTGAAGCGCTTCGCCGACCTGCATCTCGGCCCGGAGACAGCCTGGCGATCGAACCCCTGGCGCCCGAGGAGCCGGCCTGTGGCGGCGGGGCCGTGGTGCCCAACATCTACGGCCAGCCGATCGACCGGGCGCGTGCCCTGCTGCAGCACAGCGGCTGGCCCCCCGCGCCGCGCGCCACGCGCGGCGGCAACGATGGCCGCATGGCCGATCTGGTGCGCCGCGGCGTGCCGGAGGTCGAGGACTGCTCGGGCACCGGCTTCTGCGGTTAGAGCATTTTCCGATCATGCTGGGTCGTAGCCGGCGGCGCTGAAGTAGTTGGCGCATTCGGTTGGATTGAAGGTATCGATGATCCTGGCGATGGCAGACCAAAGGCCATCGATGGTTCG